>NZ_CP108996.1:1536801-1844161 GCF_036226565.1 Kribbella sp. NBC_00709 | reverse complement strand
CCCGAGTGCGGCGAACTCGTTGACGATCAACACAGCCGTGGTGTCCGGATGCGCCTCGACCAGCCGCGTCATTGCCTCCTGCCCGGACTGGGTCGACCCCGAGCTCTCCATCACCACGATCTCCAGTCCGTACGCGGCCGCCACCCGCCGGTACGCGGCCTCCGTGCGCACGTACGGCCCGTAGGTGCTGAACACCGGATCGGTCAGGTTCCCCGAGATCAGCACGATCCGCCGATGGCCGAGCTCGTACAGATGCGCGACCGCGTCCTCGACGGTCCGGTCGAAGTCGATGTCGACGTGTGCCAGTCCCTCCAGGGACGACGTCCGCCCGATCAGCGCGAACGGCGTCGACATCTCCTGCAGGACCGTCACTCGTGGATCGTCCAGCTGGACCTCCATCAGCACGACGCCGTCCACCAGCCCCTGCCCGACCAGCTCCTTCAGCTCGGTCCCGTCGTTCCCGACCGGCCAGAGCACCAGGTGGTAGTCCTGCTTCCGCGCCGCGTCGGCCGCGCTGGTGAAGAACTCCGCCGCGGAGAAGCCGAACTTGTGGTCGAGCGCCGGGTACGCCATCGCGATGATGTGGGTACGCCGGCTCGCCAGCGCGCGGGCCACCATGTTGCGGCGGTACCCGAGCTCCAGCATCGCCTGCTCGATCCGCGCCCGGGTCGCCGCTGTCACCGGTTTGGTGTCGTTCAGCAGGAACGACACGGTCGCGATGGACACACCGGCACGCTGAGCGACGTCCTTCATGGTGACCATCGATCGACCCCCTCTGACCTCTTGACAGCGGTGTGACCTACGGAACATAGTCCTTCAACGCCTCAGTTAAGCGGTTTACCGACCAATCCACAAGCGCAGCATTCGCATCTCTCGTCCAGTGGTTAAACGCTTTGAAGGAGTCCGATGTCATGATCAGCAAGCGGATCGCCGCCGCGCTGGCGGGTGCGACGACGGTGTCGCTCCTGCTGGTCGCCTGCGGCGACAACGGCGGCGGTGGCCAGTCGTCGTCCTCGTCCGGCGACAGCGTCAAGAGCCTCACGATCCTGGACTACTACAACAACGACCCGGACAAATCCCTTGTACAGAAGGGACTTGACTCCTGCGCGTCGCAGCTCGGCATCACGATCCAACGGGAGACGGTGCCTGGTGACACCTTGATCCAGAAGGTGCTGCAGCAGGCCTCGTCGAAGACGTTGCCCGACGTGCTGATGCTCGACAACCCCGACGTACAGCAGATCGCCGCGACCGGTGCGCTGGCGCCCCTGAACGACCTGGGCCTGAGCGGGGACGGAGTCATCCAGGGCATGGTCGACGCGACGTCGTACCAGGGCAAGCTCTACGGGCTGGCTCCGGTGACGAACACGATCGCGCTGTTCTACAACAAGGACATGCTGGCCGAGGCCGGCGTCCAGCCGCCGAAGACCTGGGACGAGCTGAAGGCCGCGGCCAAGAAGCTCACCAAGCCCGGCCGGTACGGGATGGCCTTCAACGCCAACGCGACGTACGAGGGCTCCTGGCAGTTCCTGCCGGCGATGTGGACCAACGGCGGCGACGAGACCGACCTGACCAGCCCGCAGGTGGCCGAAGCCCTGCAGTTGTGGACGGATCTGGTGAAGTCGGGGTCCGCGTCGAAGAGCGTCATCAACTGGACCCAGGGCGACGTGAACGACCAGTTCATCGCCGGCAAGGCCGCGATGATGGTGAACGGCCCGTGGCAGATCCCGGCGCTGAACAAGGCGCCGAAGATCAAGTGGGACGTGGTCACGTTCCCGGTGAACAAGCCGGATCAGAAGCCGGTCGCGCCGCTCGGCGGTGAGGCGTGGACGGTCCCGCTGAACAAGGACCAGGCCAAGCAGCAGAAGGCCGCCGACTTCGTGAAGTGCCTGAACTCGGACCAGAACGAGCTGGACTGGGCGAAGGCCCGGTACACCATCCCGACCAAGACCGCGCTGCTCGACCAGTACGTCAAGGACGTGCCCTCGATGAAGGCCTTCACCGAGCAGGTCAAGACCGCCCGGTCCCGGACCGGCAAGCTCGGCGACAAGTGGCCGGACGCGGCGAAGGTGATCTACCAGGCCATCCAGCTGGCGCTCACCGGTAAGGCCTCACCTCAGGACGCCTTCAAGCAGGCGTCCGGCGGCTGATCGCGATGGCGGCATCGACCTTGATGCAAGGCACCAAGGTGGCCGGCCCGAAGCCTGCTCGCAGGCCTCGTGGCCGGCGCCACCGGGGTGAGGATCTGACCAAGCTCCTGTTCGTCCTGCCGGCCGCGATCGCGATGATCGCGCTGTTCGGTTACCCCGTGGTGAAGAACCTGCTGATGAGCCTGCAGGACTACGGGTTGCGGACGTTCTTCACCGGCGTCGCGCCGTGGGTCGGGCTGAAGAACTACAGCGCGGTCGTCACGGACAAGCTGTTCTCGGACGCGATGCTCAACACCGCGCTGTTCACCATCGGCTCGATCGCGTTCCAGTTCGTGATCGGGCTCGGGCTGGCGCTGTTCTTCCGGCAGCGCTTCCCGCTGGGCGGACTGCTGCGCTCGTTGCTCCTGCTGCCGTGGCTGCTGCCGCTGATCGTGTCGAGCGCGACCTGGCGCTCGATCCTCGAACAGGACAGCGGCATCCTGAACCGGTCCCTGCTGGGCCTGCACATCATCAACGACCCGGTGCCGTGGCTGAACTCGCCGTCGGTCGCGCTGATCGCGGTGATCGGCGTGAACATCTGGATCGGCATCCCGTTCAACGTGACCCTGCTGTACTCCGGTCTCACCGAGATCCCGGACGAGCTGTACGAAGCCGGGCAGCTCGACGGCGCGACCGGGTGGCGGGCGTTCTGGTACATCACCTGGCCGAACCTGCGGGCGGTGGCGGGCGTGGTGCTGATGCTCGGCGTCGTCTACACGATCAAGGTCCTGGACATCATCCTCGGCCTGACCGGCGGCGGACCGGCGAATGCGACGCAGACGCTCGCGACCCAGTCGTACGAGAAATCCTTCGTGGACTTCAAGTTCGGGCAGGGCGCCGCGTTGAGCAACATCCTGATCGCGATCTCGTTCGTGTTCGCGATCTTCTACCTGCGCAGCACCCGCCGCGCTGTCGACGAGTAGGGAGGCCACGATGCGACGTACGGCGTACACCGTGATCGGTGTGCTGATCCTGTGCGTGATGCTGTTCCCGGTCTACTGGATGCTGAACGCATCGCTGCAACCGTCCGGGAACACGTTGACCGCGGGCTTCCTGCCGTTGCACCCGACGTTCGCCGGCTACAAGCGCGCTCTCGACGAGCAGGGCGGCAACCTGGTCACCAGCCTGATCATCGCGGCCGGGACCGTCGTGCTCAGTCTGGCGATCGCGACACCGTGTGCCTACGCGCTCTCGCAGTTCCGGTCCCGCTGGGTCTCGATCGGGCTGCTGGCGATCCTGATCTCGCAGATGATCCCGGGGATCGTGATCGCGAACGCGTTGTACACGGCGTACGAACGGCTCGGGCTGCTGAACTCGATCCCGGGGCTGATCGTTGCCAACTGCAGCAGCGGGATCCCGTTCGCGATCCTGATCCTGCGCTCGTTCATGATGTCGCTGCCGCCGTCACTGGTGGAGGCCGCGCGGGTCGACGGCGCCGGGTTGTTCCGGGCGTTCGTCGCGATCGTGCTGCCGATCAGCAAGAACTCGCTGATCACCGCGGGACTGTTCAGTTTCCTCTTCTCCTGGAGCGATTTCCTGTTCGCGCTGACGCTGACCACCAAGGGTCGGGTCCGGCCGGTGACGCTGGGGATCTACCAGTACCTCGGCACGCAGGTGCAGAACTGGAACGCGGTGATGGCGACCGCGGTGCTCTCGGCGATCCCGGCCATCGTGCTGCTGGTCGCCGCCCAGAAGTACATCGCCGCCGGCGCCATCGGCGGAGCTGTCAAATAACCCTAAGGATGGAATATGACGATTCGCGTACTCGTCTGGGGCGAGAACCGGCACGAGCAGATCGAGCCGCACGTCCGGGAGATCTACCCGGACGGCATGCACGAGACCATCGCCGCCGGCATCCGCGAGAACCTCGAGGCGAAGGTCTCCACCACGACGCTGGACGAACCGGAGCACGGCCTGACCGAGGACGTGCTGGCCGAGACCGACGTCCTCGTGTGGTGGGGGCACGCCGCCCACGGTGAGGTCGACGACAAGGTGGTCGACCGCGTGTACCAGCACGTGCTGTCGGGTATGGGCCTGGTCGTGCTGCACTCCGGTCACTGGTCGAAGATCTTCGGCAAGCTCATGGGTACGACGTGCACCCTGCGCTGGCGCAGCGAGCGCGACCGCGAGCTGGTCTGGACGGTGAACCCGACGCACCCGATCGCGCAGGGGGTCCCGCACCCGATCGTGATCGAGCAGCAGGAGATGTACGGCGAGTTCTTCGACATCCCGGTGCCGGACGAACTGGTTTTCGTGTCGTCGTTCTCCGGCGGCGAGGTGTTCCGGTCCGGCTGCACGTTCCGCCGCGGGCACGGGAAGATCTTCTACTTCTCACCCGGCGACCAGGACTTCCCGGTCTACCACCACAAGGACGTCCGCAGGGTGATCGCGAACGGCGTGAAGTGGGCTCGCACCGATCTGCCGGAGCGGGCGTTGCCGACGTTGCTGCGGTACGAGACCGACGACTTCTTCAACGGTCAGGGTTACAAGGGTCCGATCGAGGAGCCTGCGGATGCCTGACCCCTTGCGTCTCCTCCAGGTCGGCGCCGGCGGCATGGGCCGCGCCTGGCTCCGCACGATCGCCGCCAATCCCGACGTACAACTGGTCGGCCTCGTAGACCTCGACCTCGAAACCGCCCGCGCCGCCGCCGACCAGCACGGCTTCACCGACCTCCCCATCGCGACCTCGATCGACGAACTGAGCAGGGATGCCGAGGCGGTCATCGACGTGACCGTCCCGGTAGCGCATCCGAAAGTCAGCGTCGACGCACTGCTCCGCGGCCTCCCGGTGTTGTGCGAGAAGCCACTGGCTGAGACCGTCCGCGAATGCCTCCAGATGGTCGCGGCATCCGAGGTCAGCGGCAAACTCCTGATGGTCTCGCAATCCCGCCGCTACTTCCGCGCCGTAGCAGCCTTCCAACGTCAGCTCGCTGAGCTCGGCGCAATCGGCACGTTGTCGTGCGAGTTCTACAAAGCGCCGCACTTCAGCGGTTTCCGCGAACGCATGGCCGAGCCGCTCCTCGTCGACATGGCGATCCACCAGTTCGACCTCTCCCGCAAGCTCATCGGGTCGGAGCCGGTCGCGGTGTACTGCGACTCGTACAACCCGCCGTGGAGCTGGTTCGACGGCAACGCCGCCGCATCCGCGATCTTCACGTACGCCGACGGCACCCGCTTCTCCTTCGACGGCAGCTGGTGCGCGCCCGGCCTGGAGACGTCCTGGAACGGCTTCTGGCGCGCGAGCACCGCCGGCGGTACGGCGACATGGGACGGCGACAACGCACCCGTCGCCGAGCTCACGTCTGGCGAGCCCCTTCCCGCCGGCATGTCCGACGAGCCCCAGGAGATCGCCGGCTCGCTGGTCGAGTTCGTCAACGCCGTCCGTACGTCGACAACCCCGCAATCCGAAGTCCACTCCAACGTGGTAAGCCTCGCCATGGTCGAAGCCGCCGTACGCTCCGCCGACACCGGGGTCCCGGTCCTTATCGCCGACGTCATCACCGGCGCGTACGACGAGGCCCTCGCCACGACTGAGGACCCGGCGTTGCTAGCGGCGTTGAAGGCCTGGCCCAACCCCCTGAAGGCAGTCGGGCTGGAACCAGAGCCGCGCCCGTAACTCGGCCCACTCGCCGACGACGGCCCAACGGGCCCGGATGCCACCCTCATCCGGGCCCGTCGCCTCCCCACCCCCGCCGCCCCGGCTCGCCGAGTCGTGGCGATTGGTTGGTGGCCTGAAACGCGAGTCGTGGATTGTGGTGAATTTTCGCGACCAATTCCCACGACTCGGCCACCGAGGGGGTTTCAGTTTGTGAAACGGGGCGGTGTGGATGTTGCGCTTGCTGCAATAGGTGGGCTCCCGTTGACTGGGGGGGTATGGAGAGTTCGGTGTTTCAGGTCGAGAGCATGGTCGTGCCGGGTGGGACGGAGTCCATCGTCCGGGGTGGGCGGGATCTGTTTCCGTTGCTGCCTGAGGCGCTGCATGGGGTGGAGCGCATCGGGGTGCTGGGGTGGGGGCCGCAGGGGCGGGCGCAGGCGTTGAATCTGCGGGACTCGCTCGCCGGGACCGGGATCACTGTGAGCGTTGGGCTTCGGCCGGGGTCAGCGTCTGCAGAGGATGTTCGGACGCAGGGGTTCACCGAAGAGAACGGGACGTTGGGGGACTGGCTGGAGGTTGCTGAAGCTTCGGATCTGGTCATTCTGCTGATCGCGGATGCGGCGCTGGCGGCGAACCACGAGCAGATCTTCGGCGTACTGAAGCCCGGCGCGACCATTGGCCTGTCCCACGGATTCCTCCTCGGGCACCTCACGGCGGTCGGGTCGGACTTCCCCGAAGGGCATCCGGTGATCGCGGTGTGCCCGAAGGGGATGGGAGATTCTGTCCGCCGTCTCTACCGGCAAGGTGAAACGGTCAACGGGGCCGGGATCAACGCGAGCATCGCCGTCCACGCGGATCCGGACGGGCACGGGTGGGACCGGGCGCTGGCGTGGTCGATCGGGCTCGGGTCGCCGTACACGTTCGCGACCACGCTGGCCGACGAGTACCGGTCCGACATCGTCGGCGAGCGGGCGGTCCTGCTCGGGGCGGTGCACGGGCTGGTGGAGGCGCTGTACCGGTACTTCCGGATCGACGGGGCCGACCCGGTGACGGCGTACGAGCGTTCCACCGAGGCGATCACCGGGCCGATCGCGCAGACGATCTCGATCGACGGGCTGGTCGCGGTCCGGGCGGCGAGTGGGGATGTCGACCTGTTCGACCGCGCGTACTCCGCGGCGTACGGGCCGGCCCGGGATCTGGTCGCGGAGATCTACGACGAAGTTGCCGATGGCACCGAACTGCGCAGCGTGATCCTGGCCGAGCAACGGCTCGCGACCCGCCCGATGACCGAGATCGGCGGCAGCCCGATGTGGTCCCACAGCGCCGAGGTGCACGCCAACCGAGCAACAGCAGCTCAGAAGATCGATCCGGTGACCGCGGGGTTGTTCGTGGCGACGATGATGGCGCAGGTGGACGAGTTCGCCGCTCGTGGGCACGCCTGGTCGGAGATCGTCAACGAGTCGGTGATCGAGGCGGTCGACTCGCTGCTGCCGTACATGCATGCCCGCGACGTCGCGTACATGGTCGACAACTGCTCCCGGACCGCCCGCCTCGGCACCCGGCGCTGGGGTCCGCGGTTCCAGGCGGCGTACGAGCAGATCGCGCTTCCGCACCTCGACCACCCCGCAGACCCCGCGCTGGTCAAGGACTTCGAGGACAACCCGGCGCACGACGCCCTGGCCGCAGCCGCCAAGCTCCGCCCGTCGCTGGACATCTCCGTTTAGCTTAGTGTCCCGTAAGCGATGTAGCTTGACGCTATCGGCGTCCAGGCACGCACCTCGCGGCACTTGCCCAGCGCCCACGATGCTCCGCATCGAGGCCACTGACCAAGCACCCCGATGCACGCACCTGGACACCGCTATCGTTCAAGCTACATCGCTTACGGGACACTAGGCGCCATGACGCCAAGTACGACGCGGTCGCGGCTGGTTCCGATGCGGCCGCGGGACCCGCACGAGCCCGGCCGGACCGCGTCGTCGCTGGAGCTGTTCTTCGACCTGGTGTTCGTGGTCGCGGTCAGCGTCGCCGCGGCCCAGCTCCACCACGCGCTGTCCGAGAAGCACATCGCCGAGGGCCTGATGTCCTACGGGATGGTGTTCTTCGCGATCTGGTGGGCGTGGATGAACTTCACCTGGTTCGCCACGTCCTTCGCGACCGACGACTGGCTGTACCGGGTGCTCACGATCGTGCAGATGAGCGGCGTCCTGGTGCTGGCCGCCGGGATCGAGCCGGTCTTCGCCGACCGCGACTTCACCGTGGTGGTGTTCGGGTACGTCGTGATGCGGGTCGCGATGATCGCGCAGTGGCTGCGGGCGTCACGCTCGGCCGGGGAGAGCCGGCAGGTGGCCCTGCGCTACGCCGGCCTGATCGCGATCGTGCAGGTGCTGTGGCTGACCACGCTGGTGATGTCGGGGACGACGGTGGTCATCGCCTGGTGCGTGTTCGTGCTCGCCGAGCTCGCCGTACCGGTGCTGGCGGAGCGGCGCTGGACGACGCCCTGGCACCCGCACCACATCACCGAGCGGTACGGGCTGTTCACCCTGATCCTGCTCGGCGAGAGCCTGCTCGCCTCCGCCAACGCGATCATCGAGGCCGTCCACGACCACGAGTCGCTCGGGCCGCTGATCGCCCTCTCCGTGCTCACACTCGTCGTCACGGCGGCGATGTGGTGGATCTACTTCTGGCCGCCGCACCACACCGCGATCACGTCGTTCGCGAGCTCGCTGCGGTACGGGTACACCCACTACTTCGTCTTCGCCGCGGCCGGTGCGTTCTCGGCCGGGATCGAGGTGGAGATCGACAGCATCACCCACCACACCGAGCTGAGCGAGGTCGCCGCGTCCTACACGGTGACGATCCCGATCGCGATCTTCGTCCTCGGCATCTGGTGGATCGCGATCCGCGCCAACGCCGACCGCGTCGTCAACCTTGTCGTACCGCTGGGCGCGGTTCTCGTCCTGCTGGATCCCCTGATCCCGATCCCGTTCGCTCTCACCGCGTTCTTCATGGCGGCGATCGTCGCCACCTTGGTCCTCAGACCCCCGCTGACAGAATCAGCTGGGGTTGCCTAGCTCGGCCAGGGCGGTGGCCACGCGGCCGTGAGCGGCCTCCAGGGCGGCTCGGGCGGCGGCGATCGGGGTGCCGGTGAGCAGATGGACCAGGGCGGGCTTGAGCTCGCCGTCGGCCTCGGCCAGGGCGGCCTCGCAGGCGGCGTCGTCGGCGCCGGTGGCCTCGGCGAGGATGCGGAGCATCCGGCCGCGGAGCTTCTTGTTGGTCGCTACCAGGTCGACCATCAGGTTGGACCAGGTGCGGCCGAGCTTGATCATCAGCGTCGTCGAGAACGCGTTCAGGATCATCTTCTGCGCGGTGCCGGCCTTCAGCCGGGTCGAGCCGGCGATCACCTCGGGGCCGGTGTCCGCCGCGATCACCACGTCGGCCAGCGGCGCCAGCGGGGCGTCCGGGTTCGACGTGATCAGCACGGTGGTCGCCCCGGCCGCGCGGGCGGCCTTCAGGGCGCCGGCGACGTACGGCGTACTTCCGGAAGCGGCGAGGCCGACGACGAGGTCCTGGCCGGTGACTGTGGCCGCGTCCGCGGCGCCACCCGCCTCGGAGTCCTCGACGTTCTCGACCGCGCGCAGCAGCGCCTCCATCCCGCCGGCGTGGTGGGCGACCACCAGACCGTCCGGCACGTGGAACGTGGGCAGCAGTTCGGCGGCGTCCAGGACCGCCAGGCGGCCCGACGTACCGGCGCCGAAGTAGTGCACGCGCCCGCCGCCGCGGACCGCCTCTACGGCGGCGTCGACGGCCTTGGTGAGCTCCGGGATCACCGCGCTGACGGCGCCCGCGACCCGGGCGTCCTCGTTGTTGACCAGTTGGAGGATCTCGGACGTGCCCACCGCATCGATGGCGAGCGTCCTCGGGTTGCGCTGCTCGGTCGGTGAGGTCACGGGACTGATGTTAGTTTTCTACTGAAGGTTTTTCAATTCCGTTCATCTTTGACGGCAACGGTTGACGTCACTCGGATCCTTTGAGCCGGTGCCCGCGGACCGCGCTGGCGGTCTCCTCGAGCGCCTTCCGGGCGTCCGGCAGCACCTGCTGCGCGACCCCGATGAACAGGCAGTCGATCACTGTGAGTTGCGCGATTCGCGAAGCCATCGCGCCCGAGCGGTACGTCGTCTCGCGCGCGGCCGTGGTCAGTACGAGGTCCGCAGTTCGAGCCAGCGGCGACCGCGGGAAATTTGTTACCGCGACCGTGGTGGCGCCGTGCTTGGCGGCCTCCTCGAGCGCCTCGACGACCTCGACCGTGGTGCCGGTGTGCGAGATGCCGATCGCGACGTCGCCCTCACCGAGCAGCGCGGCGCTGGTCAGCGCGATGTGGACGTCGGACCAGGCGAACGCCACACGGCGGATCCGGTGCAGCTTCTGCTGCAGGTCGAGGGCCACGAATGCGCTGGCGGCGAAGCCGTACAGGTCGACCCGCGAGGCCTTCACGACCGCGTCGACGACCTTGGCCAGGGCATCCACGTCGATCTGCTGCGCGGTCTCCCGGACCGCCCGCTCGTCGGCGAACGCGACCTTGCTGACCACGTCGGCCAGTGAATCGCCGGGCTCGATGTCGCCGCCCACCTCCGGCCGGAGGCTCTCCGTCGCCGACTGGGCCGCCAACTGCAGGCGCAGCTGCGGGTAGCCGGGGACGCCGATCTGCTTGCAGAACCGGATGACCGTGGTCTCCGAGGTGGAGGCCACCTCGGCCAGTTCGGAGATCGTCATCGCCGCCACTCCGCCCGGGTCCGCGAGGACCGCGTTCGCCACCCGCTGCTCGGCCGGCGCCAGCGCGGGCATCACCGCGCGGACCCGGACCAGCAGCGGCCCCGTGGGTTCTGGAGAGGTCGTTGAATTCATGACAGCCACGGTACGGCGACTATGCACGAAGTGGGGTCACCGACGCGAAAGTCTCCAACCTGTTGCGGTAAATGATTCAGGCGTTCGTTCACCGTCGAGAAGAACACCAGTCCCGCTCGTGATCTTCACACCGTCGACGTAGACGCCGCGGCCCTGGTACAGCGGGTCGCTCGTGTAGCGCCAGCGGATCGTCTGCGCGCCGGTGCCGAGCTCGGCCGTCACCTGATGCCAGTGCCGGTCGCCGGAGCCGCTGATCGACCCGTCGTGGTCCACCACGGACCCGCGATCGCGCACTGTAAAAGGCACCTTGTTCCAAGTGGCCCCGTCGGTCGAAGTCTCCAGATACAGCAGATCCGAGTCCTCGGTGTCGACGAACAGGTCGAAGGCCAGCTTCGCGCCACCCGCCGGTACGGCGACATTCGTCGAGAGGGTCGTGGTCGCGTTGTCCGTCGTACCGGAGAACCAGGCGTCCTTGCCGTGGCGTGGGCCGACACCCAGGGCCAGTGCGAGGGCCTGGGTGACAGCCCGCCGGGCCGGATTGTTGCTACCCCAGTCACGCGAAGGGTGGACCCGGTTGGTCAGCAGGATCGCGAACGACCGCGAGTCGAAGTCGATCACGATCGACGTGCCGGTGTACCCGGTGTGGCCGGCCGCCCGCGGTCCGGACAGGCCGCCCATGTACCAGCGCTGGTTGAGCTCGAAGCCGAGGCCGTGGTCGTTGCCCGGGAAGCCCTGGTTGAAGTTCGTGATCATCGCGGTCACCGAGGATTCCTTCAGGATCCGGGCGCCGCGGTAGCTGCCGCCGTTCAGGAACGTCTGCGCCAGTACGGCGAGGTCGTCGGCCGTACTGAAAACGCCCGCGTGGCCGGCGACGCCGCCCAGGGACCAGGCGTTCTCGTCGTGCACCTCGCCCCAGACCATCCCGCGCGGCGGCGCGGTCTGGTACTCCGTGGCCGCGATCCGCGGCTTCTTCTTCGGGTCCGGGTTGTAGCCGGTGTCGCGCATCTGCAGCGGTTTGGTGATGCCGTCGGCGACGAGCTTGTCGAGCGTCTTGCCGGTGACCCGGTGCGCGACCTCGCCGAGGGAGATCAGGTTCAGGTCGCTGTAGAGGTAGGTGCTGCCCGGCGGGTTCAGGAGCTTGGCGGTGAGCGCCATGTGCAGCCGGGAGGCCGGATCAGGCTGCGCACTCCACAACGGCAGCCAGGACGGCAGCCCGGTGGTGTGCGTGAGCGCCTGCCGGACGGTGATCGCCGCTTTGCCGTTCTCCGCGAACTCCGGGACGTACGTCGCGATCGGCGCGTCCAGGTCGATCTTGCCCTTCTCGACCAGCTGCAGCACCACGATCGACGTGAACAGCTTGGACACCGACGCCATGTCGAAGATCGTGTCGGTCCGCATCGGGATCTGCTGGTCCGGGGGCAGCTCGGTCCCGGCGCCGTCGGCGTACTTCAGGGCCAGGCCGGTGGCCGTCCGGGTGACGATCTTCCCGTCGTGGCCGAGCAGCGTGACCGCGCCGGCGTACAACGGCTTCGTGGTCCCGCTGGGCTGCGTCCAGCCGGCCACCTGGGTCAGGGCCGCGTCGATCGGCGCCGGGTCCAGGCCCGCGGCCGCCGGGGTCGAGTCGCGCAGCAGCGTGGACTTCGGCGCGTACCCGTCGTACGGGTGGTCGAACCAGCCGGAATTGTTGCCGCCAGCAACCGCAGGCGTTCCCATCGTCAGCATCACCGCCGAAGCAATCGTGAGCGCGGCGAGCCGTTTCATCGGTGCGCGCCCTTGTACAGAAGGTACTTCGCCCGTCGGGCCGTCCAGGCGTCGGTCTCGGACGTCCAGGCTGCCACGATCTCCTCGGCGGTCGCATCCGCCAAAAGCATGGTCCGGAACCGGTCCGATCCGGTGAGCAGATCGATCCACCGGCCGGGTGGGGTCTCCTCCCGCCAGGTGAATTCCGGGTAGAGCTTACGGGCCTCGACGATCATGTGCGTCGCCGCGGTGATCGCCTCGACGCGGTGCGGGTCGGTGATCTGCACCTGGACGCCGCCGCACAGCACGTTCGCGTTCTTGCTGATCGTCGGCGTGAAGTACGCCTCCCGGAACGCGACGCCCGGGATGTGCTTGGTCTGCAGCGCCTGCGCCCACCGGTAGTCGACGTACGGCGCCCCGATCAGCTCGAACGGCCGCGTCGTACCGCGGCCCTCGGACATGTTGGTCGCCTCGAACAGGCACAGGCCCGGGTACACCAGCGCGGTGTCCGGCGTCGGCATGTTCGGGCTCGGCATCACCCAGGTCAGGCCGGTGTCGTCGTACAGCTGGTCGCGTTTCCAGTTCGACACCTCGATGACCTGGAGCTCCTTCAGCCGGCCGCCGTTCGGCTCCAGCGGCAGGTACTCCGCGTTGAACATCCGGGCCAGCTCGCCGACGGTCATGCCGTGCTGCTGGACGATCTCCTTCTTGCCGACGCCCGACGTGTACCCGGGCTTCAGCATCGGACCGCGGGCGTAGCCGCCGACCGGGTTCGGCCGGTCGAGGACGACGAACTTCGCGCCGGTGCGGACCGCGGCCAGCATCGCCTCGAACATCGTCCAGATGTAGGTGTAGAAGCGAGCGCCGACGTCCTGGATGTCGAAGACGACGGTCTCGACCCCGGACTTGGCGTACAGGCCGGCCAGCTTGTCCGCGTTCGCGCCGTACGCGTCGTAGACCATGATCCCGGTGCGCGGGTCGACGTGGTCGCCCTCCGACCCGCCCGCCTGCGCGCTGCCGCGGAAGCCGTGCTCGGGGCCGAACACCGCGACGATGTTCACCTTCGCGGACGCGTGCATCGTGTCGACGATGTGCTGGTAGTCGGGCAGGATCCCGGTCGGGTTGCTGATCACGCCGACCTTCTGCCCGGCCAGCGCTCGCCAGCCGTCCTTGGCCAGCACCTCGGCTCCGGTCATCACAGTGCGCTTCGACGCGGCCTGCGCGGCCGGTACGTCGATCAGCGGGGCGGCGGCCAGCGCACCGGCGCCGGCAAGCAAACTACGTCGCTTCATGGACATCTCCTCAGGGACGGAACGCGAGGTCGGCGATCATCGGGCGGTGGTCGCTGGCGGCCTGGTCGACGGGGACTTCGGCAGGCACCTCGGCACGGAGCACATTCAGGTTAGTACCCACCGTGACGAAGTCGATCCGCTTGTCGGCGGCCACCGCCGGGTAGGTGTACGGCCCGCCGGTCGTCGAACCGGCTGCCGTCCACGAGTCGGTGAGCCGGGTCCACAACCCGGCCAGCTCAGGCGCGTCGGCCTCGGCGTTGAAGTCACCGACGAGGACCTGCAGATCCTTCCGGCGGTCCTGGGCCAGGATCTTGACGGTGTCCGCGACCTGCAGCATCCGTACCGAAGGATCCGCCCGGTAGTCCAGGTGCGTGCAGTACATGTGCAACCGGCGCCCGCGGACATCGAGCTCGGCCTCCAGGAAGCCGGGCGCCGGCGCAGGGATCGGGTTCGGGTCCTGCGTGGACAGCCGGGTGATCGAGTGGTTCTCGGTGTGGACGAGCGGGAAGCGGGAGAGCAGGCCGACGCCGTACTGACGCCGCGGCTGGCCGGCTGCCGGCGGATCGAGGTCGTAGATCGGTGCGAACGCCGAGTGCAGACCCAACTTGGCCGCCAGCTCTGACAGGGTGTCGAGCCACTGACTCCGCGCATCCCAGTGGACGTCGACTTCCTGCAGTCCGATGATGTCGGCGTCGAGTGCCTTCAGGGCCTGCGCGGTGCGGTCGAGGTCGAAGACGTTGTCCTCGCCCGCGCCGGCATGAATGTTGTACGAGGCAACGGTCAGCCGGGTCTGCTGCGGGTCGAAGGTGAGCCCGTGATCGAACGGGTGCACGATCTGGGTCGGGTCGGCCTTGGCCGGGATCTCCACGGGCAGCTTGCCGGTCGGGGCGATCTCGCCGTACAGGACCTTGGCGAGCGCCTCCATCGACGGTGCGGTGCTGCCGTAGGTGACCAGCGTCGTCGGTGCGGGGTCGAAGTACGCGACGTCGTACGGGTCGCGGACCGGCACCACGATCACCGGTCGGTCGGTCGCGAGCAGCGCGTTGACGAGCTTCTGCTGCTTGGCTTGCTTGTCGGTGACCGCGGTGTCCCACGCCTTGTTGGTCAGCACAACGGTGAGATCCGCGACCGTAGCGACCGCGTCGGCGATCTTGGCGTCGGTCGGGGTCGTGCCGGTGTCCTTCACGATCGCCGTCGCGCCGCGGCCCTGCAAGGCCGTCGCCAGGGCGGCGGGGCTGTATCCGGTCACGAGAACCGTCCGTGGTGCGGGGGACAGCGGCAGCAGGCCGGCGTCGTTCCTGAGGAGCGTCGTACTGCGGTCGGCGATCCGCTGGGCCTCCGCGTAGTTGGCCGGCGTACCGATGATCTTGGCGACCCGGGCAAGGTCGACGTACGGGTGGTCGACGAGGCCGGTCGTGTGCTTGAGGGCGAGAATGCGCTGCACGCTCTCGTCGATCCGGGCCTCGCAGATCCGGCCGCTGCGGACCGCGTCGAGGACCGAGTTGTACGCGAGTCCGGGATCGACCGGCATCAGCAGCTGGTCGACGCCGGCCTCGATCGCCCGGAGCGGGATCTCGGCGTCGCCGTACTTGTCCCGGACGCCCTGCATCCCCAGCGAGTCGGTGATCACGACCCCGTCGAACCCGAGCTGCGCACGCAGGATCCCGGTCAGGATCGGCCGGCTCAACGTCGCCGGGTCACCGGACGGATCGAGCGCCGGTACGACGATGTGCGCGGTCATGATCGACTGGATGCCGGCCCGGATCGCGGCCTGGAACGGCGGCAGGTCGATCCGGGTCCACTCGTCCCGGGTGTGACCGATCACCGGGATGCCGGTGTGGCTGTCGGTCGCGGTGTCGCCATGGCCGGGGAAGTGCTTCGCGGTCGAGACGACCCGGCCGTCGCGCTGGTAGCCCTTGACCTGGGCGGCGACGAGCTCGGCGACCAGGGCCGGGTCGGACGAGACCGAGCGGACTCCGATCACCGGGTTCAGCGGGTTCACGTTGACGTCGGCGTCCGGCGCGAAGTCGGTGGTGATCCCGAGCGCCTTCAGCTCGCGGCCCGCGATCGCACCGGCCGAGCGCGCGTACGCCGCCGAGCGGGTCGCGCCGAGCGCCATGCCGCCGGGGAACTGGGTCGCGGGCGGACCGACCCGGACGACCGAGCCGTGCTCCTGGTCGGTGCCGATCTGCAGCGGGACGCCGGTGCTGGCCAGCGACGCCTCTTGCAGGCCGTTCGACAGCCGGGCGATCTGCTGCGGGTCCTTCGTCGAGTCGGTCCAGGTGAAGTAGATGACGCCGCCGAGGTTGAACTTCGCGACCACCTCGGCCGGCGTGGCCACGCCGTACAGGCTGGTGTTGCGGGCGTCGGCGGTGTCGGCCGCCGGACCGTAGGCGTAGCAGACGAAGAGCTGGCCGACCTTCTGCTCGAGTGTCATCCGGCGCAGGGTGTCGCGGACCCAGGGGTCCGGGCGGGCGTCAGCGGGCGTGGTGGCGGCGACCGTCGTTCCGGCGACGGTTGCCGCCGCGAGTCCGAGGGTCTGGCGGCGGGTCAGTTCCATGGGGGTCACCAAGTCGGTCCGGGGGGCAGGGGCGAACGCCGAGGTAATTGAATTACAGATACTCCCCCGCGACGCGAAAGTTACCCACGCGCGCACGGTGGGTCAAGAGTCGGTGACGCACGGCGGCCTGCCGGCCGGCCCAGCCCGGCGCGGGTGAACCCTGCGTCCGGCCGTGGTGGGCGACTGTATTTCTAACCCGCCGAGTTATTTTTAGTGGTTTGCATTTCGGGAATTTGAACGACTCGATCGAGGGCTTTTCAGAGCCGCTGGTTCATGGCGCAGTTGTGTGATCGTGTCGTATCGTCGCGTCATCGCCAGGCCTTGGTGGGGGCGCTGGTCTTCGAATCCTTTGTGTGTAAAGAACTTTGGAGCTCGGATGACCGATGGTGCTGTCGTGGTGCCTGGAACCACCCAGGGGGCAGAGTGGGTCGACGAGGTCTTGCTGGCCGGGCCCGACGACGAGGTGTGCTTCCGGCTGCCCGATCCTATTGATCGTTTGAATTTACGCCGTTTGGTTCTCGGACGGCAAACGGAATTGGCGCAGTCCGGTTTCCGGCCGGGTGGTGCGGTGGCGTTGCGGCTGCCGCCGTCGATGGCCTTCGTGACGCATTTGCTGGCAATTTGGCGCGGCGGCGGTCAGGCGATCCTGCTCGACCACCGGCTGACCGACTACGAGGTCCGGCGGGCGATCGAGCGGCTGGTCCCGCAGGTCGTGGTCTCGCCGGAACGGCCGGTGCAGTCCGGCCTGCGGACGTTCGTGGAGGTGGACACGGACGTCGCGAGCTACTCGGGCCATCCGGCCGGCACCGCGCATGCCGTCGTACAGCTGAGCTCGGGGTCGACCGGACCGTCGAAGGTGATCGGGCGGACCGCGGACGACCTGGTCGCGGAGGTACTGCGGTACACACGGATCGACGGCGTACCGCAGCGTGGCGAACGGTTGATCCTGCTGCCGTCGATGGTGCACGTGCTCGGTCTGGTCGGTGGCCTGCTGTACGGGCTGCACGCCGGGGTGGAGCTGATGCCGCCGGCGCGGATGACGGGCGACGCGATCGTGCAGGCGATCGGGGCGGCGACGACGCCGGCGACGGTGCTGGGGGTGCCGTTCCACATCGGGCTGCTCGCGTCGGTCCAGGATCCGCCGTGGCTGCCGCAGTTCAAGCGCATGACCACCGGCGGGGAGCTGGTGCCGGCGGCGGTGTCGCGGGCGTTCGAGGACAAGTACGGCGTACCGCTCGGGAACATGTACGGGATGACCGAGGTCGGGGTGATCGGCACCGACCTGTACGGCGAGCATCGTCCCGCGATCCGGCCCGCGCCCGGGATCGAGGTCCGCGCGGTCGACGGCGAGCTGCAGGTGGCGCGGGCGGAGTCGCCGTACCTCGGGCTGTCCGATCCGACCCGCTGGGCCGACGGCTGGCTGCACACGCGGGACGCCGGGGTCGTCGATCCCGGCACGGGGCTGGTGAGCATCAAGGGCCGGCTGGATTCGCAGGTGTCGGTCGGCGGGTTGAAGGTCGACCTGACGGAGGTCGAGGCCGCGCTCGCGTCGTTGCGCGGTGTCGAGGCGGCGGTGGTCGCCTTCGACGGCGCGATCACGGCGTACGTCCAGCTGAACCAGCCGCGGTCGTTGGTGGATCTCGAAGCGGAGCTGGCTCAGCAGCTGGCGACGTACAAACGGCCCCGCACCGTGCACCTGCTCAATCAGTTGCCTCGGACAACTACAGGCAAGCTCGTCCGCGACCTGTCCACACTGCGCAAAGCGGTGTCGTGATGGACGACGATCTCGGTCAAGCCGACAGGCGCCGCGACTGCAAGTACAGCGCCCTCCCACGGCACGTACGTCACCAGCAGCTGCGGCTCGGACTCCACCACACCACCCCCGAGCGGCATCACGCGCCGCAGACCCGACCCCCGCAACCCACGCCCGAGCGCCTTCCCGACAGCTTCTTTCGCCGTCCACAGTTGGAGGAAGGCGACCAGTTCATCGGGTTGCTGATTCGTCCACGTCAGCTCCTCCGCACTGAACCAGCGCACGGCCAACGGCCGCACGTCCCGCGGGTAGACCTCCTCGAGGTCCACACCGATGGGACCGTCCGTCGCGGCCGCGACCACCACGAGGTGGTGCGTGTGGCTGATGCTCACCGCCAACCCCGGGACTTCCGGACGACCGCCCGCATCGTGGCTGAGCCTCGGGGCCGGGGCCAGCGTGGCAGCCAGGTCGAGCAGCAGCTCGTGGGCCGCGCCGCGCGGCTCGGCGCCGGCCGGCGCCACCCAGACATGTACAGAACTGCCCACCGAAAGAAGGTAACCCGATGAAGGACGAGGTTCGCGCATTCGTCATCGCGCAACTGCAGGACATGAACTACGACACCGAAGGCATCGACGACGACACCACGCTCGGTCCGGCCGGGGTGGACCTGGAATCGCTGGCGCTGGCGGACCTGTCGGTGCGGGTCGAGGACCGGTTCGGGGTCAGGTTCTCCGACGAAGAGTCCGAGCAGCTGGCGTTGATGACGGTCGGCGAGTTCACCGCCGAGGTCGCCGGCCGGGTCGCCCAGCAGGTCTGATGAACCCGACCCCACCCCCGCCCGGGCGGGACGAGATTCTCAGCTGGCTGGCCGGTCTCGGTGACCGGCCGGCCGGCGCCGAACGGCTCGACTCGATGGAACTGGCCTGGCTGGTCCATCAGGTCGAGCAGCGGTACGGCGTTGCGCTCGACGACGACCAGCTCGAACGGATGAGCACGATCGACGACGCGGTCACCGTGCTCGGCGAAGTGCTGACCAGCCATGTCTGAGGCCCGCCCGGTCGCGGTGACCGGATTGTCGATCATGACCGCGCTCGGTCGTGGGGCATCGGCGCAGCTGTCCGGTACGCCGGCCTTCGTCGAAGTCACGCGCTTCGACACCAGCAACCGCCGTACGCGCCACGCCGCGATCGCGCCTGACGCCGGCACGCTGGAAGAAGAACTGGACCAGGCGATCGCCGCTGCCTGCGCGCAGAGCGGCGTCGACAGCAAAACGACGCCGCTCCTCCTCGCCTTGCACACGCCGTCGGGGCGCGACTTCGGTCAGCTCCGGACGTACACCTCGGCCTGTGTCTCCGCGAGTACGGCGCTTGCCGACGCCGCCACGCTCATCCGCCACGGCCGCCTCGACCGGCTTGTGGTGGCTGCCGCCTATCTCGTCGAGCCCCATCAATACGCCCTCTTCGATGCAGGCCGAGCGTTGTCGACCGACGGCGCCGTACGCCCGTTCTCCCTCAACCGCACCGGCACCCTCCTGGGCGACGGAGTAGCCGCAGTAGTCCTGCAAGCGGGCGAAGGCCTCGCCGAGCTCGTCGGTTGGTCCCGAGCCGGCGACGCCCACCACCCCGTCCAACCCGCCCCCGACGGCCGAGGCCTGTCCACCGCCATCGCAGGCGCCCTCCACAAAGCCCACCTCGCCCCCTCCGACATCGGCTACGTGAACGCGAATGCCACCGGCACCCCCCTCGCCGACACGGCCGAAGCCGCCGCCCTCACCCACACGTTTGGTGGGTTCCCCCACGCGCTTGTGGGTTCACCACCCGGAATCCGGTGGGTGAACCCACAACGCGATGGGTTCACCCACCAAACGGGGGCCGGGGGTGGGGTGGCGGTGAGTTCTACGAAGGGGGTGCACGGGCATGCGTTGGAGGCTTCGGGGTTGGTGGAGTTCGTGGTCACTGTGCAGGCCTTGCGCGAGGGGAAGCTGCCGGTGAACGCCGGTTATCTCGCGGCGGATCCGGCGTGCGCCGTGGACGTGATTCTGGATGCCCCGCGGCCGGCGACGTCGCCGTACGGGATATCGGTGAACTCGGCGTTCGGGGGAGCCAACACGGCTTTGGTGGTGCGGGTCGGATGAAGGTTCTGGCTGAGGGACGGTGGGAGTCGGGCGAGCCGCCCGGTGTGGCTGGGTTCGTGTTGTCGCGGTTCAACCCGCTCGTGGTCGCAGCGGCCGAGCGGTGCCTGGCTGAGGTGGACACCAACCCCAGGACCGGGATCGTGATCGTGAGTGACGGCGATCGGGTCAGCGCGGACCACGTGCGGGAGGCAGTTGCCGAGGGCAAGCGCATCGGTCCGTTGTTCTTCTTCCAGTCGGTGCCGAACAGCGTCGCGGGATGGATCGCGGCGAAGTGGGACCTGCGCGGCCCGGTGGTGTGTGTGTCGGACGGCGGACGGGACGAGGCCGGGTTGCTGCTCGACGACGGTGATGCCGAGCAGGTGCTGATCGTGCAGGTGACCGCGGACCAGGCGTTCGCGCAGATCGTGAGTGGGGGAGACCCGACATGAAGAAGAGCCTGAGAGCCCAGCTGGCCGCGGACCCGGAGATCGGCACCGGCAACGTCCTTGCCCGGGTGCTTGCCCTCGGCGCCGACCCGAGCGGTCCTGGCCTGACCTTCGACACACCCGTGGACCACTTCCCGGCCGAGCACCCACTGACCCTCGGCGAACTCGACGAGCGGATCCAAGCCCGTACGGCGTGGTTGCACGAGCACGGGATCGGCCGCCGGGACGTGATCGCGATCTGGGCCACCGAAGCACAGGACATCGTCCTCAGCTTCCTCGCCCTCACCCGCATCGGCGCGATCCCCGCACTGCTCAACGGCAAGATGGCCCCGCCGATCGCCGACGAGTACATCCGCCGCCTGCGCGTGACGGCTGTCCTCGCCGACGCCCAGCACCGCCCACTGCTCGGCACCGACGTACTGGCGGAGCCGCCGGAGCTCGGCCAAGGCGATCCCACGAAGGCGCCTCAGCACTATCAGCATCATGCCGACGACCCGGTCGTGATCACGCACACGAGCGGCACAACCGGCGTACCCAAGGCGGTCCTGCACACCCACACCACCTTGTACGCCGCCCTGAAACATCTCCTGACCATGCCGCAGGCGCAAGGCACCGACAGGATCCTGAACGCGCTCCCGATCCCGCACACCGCGACGATCCTGATGGTCAACCAGGTCCTCGGCAACCGCGCCGAGATGCTGCTGCTCTCGAGTCAGGACGCGCCGTACGTGCTGCAGAACATCGAGCGCTGGAAGCCGCACTCCGTCTACGGATTCGCCGTCACCTGGGCCGGCCTCGCCCGCGAGGACCTCGGCAACCGTGACCTCGACTCGGTCCGGATGTGGTTCAACACCGGCGACTGCGCGCACGAACCGCACATCCGCAAACTCGTTGCCGTCGGCACCCGCGAGACGGTCACCCGCGACGGCCGGCGGACCGTGCCCGGCAGTCACTTCATCGACGGCCTCGGCTCCAGCGAGATGGGCCACAACGGGTTCCACATCACGCACACGATCGACAGCGATCACTACGGCCGCTGCATCGGCAGGCCGTACGAGTTCGCCCAGGCGACTGTGCTGAGTTCGGACGGCGCGGAGCTGCCGCCCGGCAAGGTCGGCCTCCTCGGCTTCCGCTCGCCGACCGTGTCACCGGGCTACTGGAACGACTCGGTCACGACGTACCGCTTCCGGCTGAACGGCTGGTTCCTCACCGGCGACCTCGTGTACCGCGACGACACCGGTCACTACTTCCACCTCGACCGGGTGCCGGATGCCGTCGCGGGCTTCGAGGGACCGCAACTCTTCACCTCGATGTCCGAGGAACGCATCCTCGCGGCACTGCCCGAGGTCGACGACTGCACCGTGATCATCACGCCGGACAACGGCCGGTACGTCGCCGACGTACTCGTCGAACTGTCCGCGGACGCACCGGACCGCGACCGCACCGCCGACGTGAAGGCAGCGGTCGGGGAAGAGGTCGCCGCGATTCTTCGCAACGTGACCGTCGTCGGCACGGGCGAGGTGCCGGTCACCGTGACTGGAAAGGTCCGCAAAGTCGCTCTCCGGGAGGCCCGCTCATGAACGCGACGATCACCGGGATCGGCCTGATGACACCGATCGGCCGGAGCGCGCGAGCGGCGTACGACGCCTTGCTGCACGGACGATCCGGCATCGTGAAGCCGCCCGCGGACCACCCGATCGCCAACTCGATCGAGCTGGCGGGCATCCTGCCGCCGTTCGACGCCGGCGACCTCACCAAGGGGCCGGACGGCAAGGTGATGGACCGCACCGTCATCCTCGCCCAGCTCGCTGCCGCGGACGCGCTCGCGGATGCCGGCCTCGTCGTCGGCGACAACGTCGACCCTGACCGCATCGGCGTGATCATCGGTGGAGTCGGCGGCATGGCGACCCTCGAGCAACAAGTGTTGTCCCGCGCCGAACGCGGCCGGGCAGCCGTCAGCCCCTACCTCCTCACGGGCATCCTCCCGAACATGCCGGCCGCCCGTGTCGCCATCCGCCATGGCATCCGTGGGTACACGTCGTCGGTTGGTACGGCGTGTGCATCCGGCGCGCAGGCGATAGCGGACGCCGTACGGCTGATCCGCTCCGGTGAGGCGGACGTGGTGGTGTGCGGGGCGAGTGAGGCGCCGCTGTTCCCGACGTTCGCGGAGACCTTCGCCAACGCGCGGGCGCTGGCTCGCGGGTGGGACGACCCCGCTGAGGCGAGCCGACCGTTCGACCTGCGGCGCAACGGATTCGTTCTGAGCGAAGGTGCCGCGCTCCTGGTACTGGAGAGGACGGAGCATGCAACCGGGCGTCGGGCTCGGGGGTATGCGGATGTTGCCGGGTACGGGGTGAACTCCGATGCGCATCATCCGACTGCGCCCCGGCCGGACGGGGAAGGCGCGGCGGCGTGCATGCGGTTGGCAATGGTGAGTGGGGGCGTCCGGCCGGAGCAGGTCGGGTACGTCAACGCGCACGGGACCAGCACGAAGCTAGGGGACGTGGCCGAGTCGGTTGCTATTGGCAAGGCTTTTGGCGCGTACCAGCCGGCAGTCAGCTCGACCAAGGCGTTGACCGGGCACATGCTCGGCACCTCCGGCGTGGTCGAGGCGGTGGCCGCGGTCGGCGCGATCTCGACCGGCCTGCTGCCCCCGACGTACCACCTGGACGACCCGGATCCGGCCTGCCCGCTGGACCACGTCCGCAAGGAACCCCGCGAGGCGCACCTGGAGTACGCGCTGTCGAACTCGTTCGGGTTCGGTGGCCAGAACGTCAGCCTGCTGTTCGGACCGCCGAGCACAGCGAACAAGAGTGAGGTGAAGGACTGGTGATGGAGATCTACGGGATCGACCACGTCGAGCTGTACGTGGGCGATGCGAAGCAGGCGGCGTTCTATCTGGCGCATGCCTTCGGCCTGCAGGTGCACGGCCAAGGCGGACCGGAGACGGGACTGCCCGGACAGCGCTCGCTGCTGTTGCGGGAGAGCGCCGTACAGATCGTATTGACCTCGGGCCTGACAGCCGACCATGCCGCGGCCGCCTACGTCCAGCGGCACGGTGACGGCGTCGCGGTCGTGGGGCTGGAGGTGGACAACGCCTCCGTGGCCTACACCGAGTTGCTGAGCCGGGGCGCGGAGTCGGTCGCCGAGCCGGTGACCTACACCGACGAGCAGGAGACGACCGTGGTGATCGCGGAGGTGGCCGGCTTCGGCGACGTGATCCATCGGCTGGTCGAGCGGCACGGGCCGCGGCGGGAGTTCCTGCCGGGCGCGTTCCAGATCACCGAGCCCGCGGGCGGTCCGGACGAGAAGCTGTTCAGCGAGATCGACCACCTGGCGATCTGTGTGCCGTCCGGGCAGCTGAAGCCGACGGTGGAGTTCTACGAGAACGTGTTCGGGTTCCTGCCGATCTTCGACGAGTACATCGAGGTGGCCGGCCAGGGCATGGAGTCGACGGTCGTTCAGAGTACGTCGAAGCACGTGACGTTCACGTTGATCGAGCCGGACCCGAACCGTCGGCCGGGCCAGATCAACGACTTCCTCACCTGGCACGCGGGCGCCGGCGTACAGCACATCGCGTTGCGGACCAGCGACATCGTCGAGGCGGTCGGCACCCTCGCGGGCCGGGGTGTGAACTTCCTCGCGTCACCGTCGGCGTACTACAAGGCGCTGCCGGACCGGGTCGGCGAGCTCGAGACGCCGATCGAGGACCTGGAGGAGCTCGGCATCCTCGTCGACCGGGACCATTGGGGCCAGCTGCTGCAGATCTTCACCGAGTCCATGCACGTACGGCGGACACTGTTCCTGGAGATCATCGAGCGGCGGGGCGCGATGACGTTCGGCAGCGGGAACATCAAGGCGCTGTACGAGGCGAAGGAACGCGAGCTGGCGGGGACGGACGCATGAGCCTCGAGTTCAAATTGTCGGAAGCCGAGATCGCCTTGCTGCCGACCGACGAAGATGTTGCCTTCTACAACGAGCACGGTTGGTACCTGTCCAAGAAGTTGCTCACCGACGACGAAATCGACGAACTCGTCAACGCGAGCGAGCGGTACTACGCCGGCGAGCGGGACAGGTCGTTGCCCGAGGCACCACCGAAGCTCGCCTACTGGGACCCGTCGAAGGGCGACGTCCAGCGGCACAACGACTACGTGCACTACGAGCACGACGGTCTGGCCAAGATCCTCCGCAAGCCGGTGATCGGTGCGGTCGCGGCCCGGCTTGCGCAGACCGACGAGATCCGGATCTTCCAGTCCACGTTGATCTACAAGCCGCCGATCTCCGGTGAGCCGTCGAACATCGTGCCCTGGCACTTCGACAAGCACTACTGGTCGTCGTCCTCCTCGGACAAGATGCTGACCGCGTTCGTCCCGTTCCACGACTGCCCGCCGGAGATGGGCACGATCACGATGGTGGACGGCAGCCATCGCTGGGCGGAGATCGGCTCCGACGACACCGTCGTACGGCATTTCGCCGAGCGGGACCGGTCGCAGCTGGACCAGATGCTGGCCGAGAACGCGGCGTACAACGGCGCCGAGGTGACCAAGGTGCCGATCACGATCCCGCGCGGGCACATGAACTTCCACCACTGCCGCACGTACCACGGCAGCGGCGCCAACGTGAGCGACCGGCCTCGCCGCGCGATCTCCCTGCACCTGCAGGACGGCGCCAACCAGTACCGCGAGTACCCCCTCACCGACGGAAACCTTGCCGCCTACAACCACGACGTCCTGGTACGCCGCACATCCAGCCGTCACCCGGACTACGCGGACCCCGACTACTGCCCGATCCTCTGGGCCGACCGCTAGGAGATCACGACATGTCCCGTTACGACTGGGGTCAGACCCACCCCGGCATCGAGCACCTGGAGAAGGCTGTCAGCGAGGCGCGTGACAAGGTCGTCCAGCATCCGCTGTACGCGAACCTGGACACGCACCAGGCGCTCGTCACGTTCATGGAACATCACGTGTTCGCGGTGTGGGACTTCATGTCGCTGCTCAAGTCGTTGCAGCGCGAACTGACCTGCGTGACCGTGCCGTGGATCCCGACCGCGCACACCGGCAGCCGCCGGCTGATCAACGACATCGTGATGGTCGAGGAGAGCGACGAGCTCGGCGACGGCTTCATCAGCCACTTCGAGCTGTACGTCAACGGGATGGTCGAGGCCGGCGCGGACACGTCGGCGATCTCGGAGCTGGTCGAGCTGCTGCGGAACGGCGGCGCCGTGGTCGAGTCCCTGAAGGCGGCCGGCGTGCCGCAGGCGTCGATCGACTTCGCCGGCACCACCTGGGACATCATCGAGAACGCGCCGATCCACTGCCAGGCGGCGGCGTTCGCGTTCGGGCGCGAGGACCTGATCCCGGACATGTTCCAGCAGGTCGTCGCGGTGAACGAGCGGTCCAACCGGCTCAACACCTTCGTCGACTACCTGGAGCGGCACATCGAGGTGGACGGCGAGCAGCACACCCCGATGGCGATGCAGATGGTCACCGATCTGTGCGGCGACGACCAGGGCAAGTGGGATGCCTGCGCGGCCACCATCAACAGCGCGCTCGCCGCCCGCGCCCGCCTGTGGGACGCGATCCTGGCCGCGGTGAAGGGCTGACGTGATGACCGCCGACGATCTCGGCCGGACGGGGCCCGATGCCGTGACCGTCGACCTCTACCGGGCCGTGCGGTTGATCCGCAGGTTCGAGGAGCGGGCGATCGAGTTCGTGCGGCCCGGGGAGATCGTCGGCGGGATTCATCCGTACCTCGGCCAGGAGGCGATCGCCGCTGCTGTCTGCGCGGCGTTGACCTCGGCCGACGTGATCACCAGCACGCATCGGGGGCATGGGCATGTGCTCGCCCGGGGTGCTGACCCGGGCCGGTTGCTGGCCGAGCTGATGGGACGGGAGACCGGGCTGAACAAGGGACGCGGCGGCTCGATGCACGCGGCCGATTTCAGCCTCGGGATTCTCGGGGCGAACGCGATCGTCGGAGCGGCCGCGTCGATCGCCACCGGTGCCGCCTGGGCGTACCGGCAGCAAGGGCGCGACACGGTCGCCGTCGCGTTCTTCGGGGACGGTGCGATGAACGAAGGGATGTTGCTGGAGGCCCTCAATTTGGCCGCGCTCTGGCGGGTGCCGGTGGTCTTCGTCTGCGAGAACAACGGGTACGCGACCACCATGCCGGTCGAGTCGGCGGTGGCCGGCAGCATCACCGCGCGGGCGCGGGCGTTCGGCATGCCGGCGTTCACCATCGACGGGCAGGATCCGGAGACGGTGTTCAAGGCAAGCACGGCTGCGGTTGCGCGGGCCCGCTCCGGGAAGGGCCCGATGTTTCTGGAGTGCCTGACCTATCGCTTCGACGCACATCACACCTTCGAGCATCGCGCTCGGCTCGACTACCGCTCGCCCGACGAGGTCGCTGCCGGCCGGTCGCGTGATCCGGTCGCGATCCAGGGCGCACGGCTGTCGGACGACGAGCGTGCGGCCGTCGACTCCCAGATCGAGACGGCCCTCGATGCGGCGGCCGAGTTCGCGTTGGGAAGCGCTCATCCTGACCCTGCTGATCCTCTCAAGTACTTGTACGCGGTGATGCCCTGATGCCGAAACTGTCGTACCTGAAGGCGATGAACCGCGCGCTCGCCGACTCCTTGGACAGCGATCCGTCGGTCTTCCTGCTCGGCGAGGACATCCGGGTCGCCGCGTCGAATCTGACCGCGGGACTGCTGTCGCGGTTCGGTCCGGAGCGGGTGCTCGACACTCCATTGTCGGAGCAGGCGTTCACGAACTTCGCGACCGGCGCGGCACTGGCGGGGATGCGGCCGGTGATCGAGTTCCAGATCCCGTCGTTGCTGTTCCTGGTCTTCGAGCAGATCGTGAACCAGGCGCACAAGTTCTCGCTGATGACCGGCGGCCAGTGCAAGGTCCCGGTGACGTACGTCGTGACCGGATCGGGCTCACGCACCGGCTGGGCCGGACAGCACTCGGATCATCCGTACACGTTGTTCGCCCACGTCGGCGTGAAGACCGTCGTCCCCGCGACGCCGATGGACGCGTACGGGCTGCTGGTGTCGGCGATCCGCGACGACGATCCGGTGGTGATGTTCGCACCGTCCGGGGCGCTCGGTGTCCGGGAGGACGTCGAATTCACCACACTCGCGCCGGTACCCCTCGGCGTCGGCCGGGTGGCGCGGCCCGGTCGTGACGTGACGGTCGTTGCCGTCGGCCAACTGGTGCAGGATGCGCTGGCCGTCGCGGACGAGTTGGCCGGCGCCGGGGTCTCGGTCGAGGTCTTCGATCCGCGGACCGTCTATCCGTTCGACCTCGACGGGTTGGCCGCATCGGTCGCGAAGACCCGTCGGCTGGTGGTGATCGACGACTCGAACCGCACCAGTGGCTTCGCCGCCGAAGTACTCGCGGTCGCCGCAGAACGCTTCACCTTGGCCGCCCCGCCCCGCCGAGTGACCCGCCCCGACGGCGCAGTCCTGCCGTTCGCCCTGGCGCTTGACCGCGCCGTGCAACCGGGGCGAGAGCAGCTCGTTGCCGCGATCAACGCCGTACTGGAGGACAAGTGACCGATCTGTGGCATCAGTTGCCCGAGGCAACCCGTACGGCGCTGGTCGAGCGGGGGACGGCATCGTGGCGGGAGGTGTACGACGGGGTGGCGACGCACAACAAGGATTGGCGTCCGCTGCGACCCCCAATCATGGCGGTGTCGACGTATCAGTCACTGACTGACATCTCGGCGATCGTCGCACGGTTGATCCTGGCCGCGTGCTTGCGTCGGGCAACGACAGCGGGGGAGTTGCGGCGAGCGCTCGGGATGCCGGTCGGGTACATCGATCTGCTGGACGAGGATCTGCCGCTGACCGAGGACCTGCTCGGCGGGGTCCGCGCGGACCTCCTGCTCAGCGGCGGGACGCCGTACGTCGTGGAAGCCAACATCGACAGTGCACTTGGTGGGGCGCACGACTCGGACGGGGTCGCGCAACGGTTCCTCGGCGCCTACGCGGGGGAGCCCGTGCTCGATGAGCTTGGGCTGACTGCGCCGGCGTCCGCGGTGGACGCACGGTACGAGGCGGTCCGGTCGGCGTTGCGGCTGAGCGGTGACGATCGGTTGGCGATGGTCTTCACCACGGCTGGGACTTATCCGGGTTCGCAGGACGGGCTGGCGATGATCAAGCTGCTCGAGCCGTTCAGCGAGCGCGGTCGCGAGCTCGGCCTCGACATGCGGGTGTACCCGGTCGAATGGCTCACCCTGGACGATGCCGGACGGCTCTGCGTCGACGACGGCCCGATCGACGCCGTACTGCGGATGTTCGTCCCGCAAGGCATCAAGCCGAGCGATGGTCTGGATGCCTTGGGGACAGCCGTCAGCACCGGGTCGGTGCGGATGTTCACCGCCACCGCGAGCTGGTTGCTGGCGAGCAAGACGATCCTGGCCTGGCTGTGGAGCGACCTCTACGAGTTGGACCCCGCTGACGCGGAGGTCGTCCGGCAGCACGTGCCGCGGACAGCGATTCTGTCGGCGGATCTGCGTCAGCGAGTACTCGCCGACCAGCACGAGTGGGTGCTCAAACCGAACGGTTCGTACGGCGGCGTCGGCGTTGTCGTCGGTCCCGAGGTCGACGAGGCAACCTGGGCGAACGCAGTCGACGAGGCTCTGAGCGAGGGCGGCTACATCGTGCAGCAGCACATCGACGTGGATCGGTTGACCATGCAGTTCATGCACCTCGAGACGGAGGAGACCCGGGAGGCGGACGTGCCGTTCTGCGTCGCGCCGTACCTGTTCGCAGGGATCCCCGCGGGCGCCTACCTCCGCTTCACGGTCCCGGGCGCCGGCCCGGTCGTCAACGTTGGCCAGGGCGCGCTGACGAGTGGTCTGCTGCTGATGCCTTGAGCCGGCGACCGATCGCCCGAAGCGTTTCGGCGGTCGCGACGGCATCGCTGCGGGCGTTGCCGTGGCGGCCGTCGCTGCTGTAGAGGCTCGGGTCCGTCGACAGCGGATGGTCGGTGAGATGGACGTGGATCGTGCCGAGCTGCTCGGCAATCGCGGCGGTGCGATCGGAGAGCGCATGCATTCGTTGCCTGAGGCCCGGACGCAGCCAGTCGGCGACGGCCGGGCTGTAGGAGATGTCGAACATTCCGAGCGTCATCACGTCCGCGCCGGCGCCCTGCAACGTGGTGATCATCAGCGTGAGTTCACGATCGACCCGATCGGCGTCGTACGTCGCCGGGAACGCATCGTTGCCGCCGCCAACGACCAGGGCGAGATCGGCGCCGAACGCGAGCGCCGGCTCGAGTTGCGTGGCCAGGATCTCGCGGGTACGCAGGCCGCTGACGCCGAGGTTGAGGTAGACAAGCTCGGGCTGTACGGCGCGGAGCTCGGCGGCGACACGCTCCGCCCACTGGAGCTCGCTGTAGCCGTCGACCGGTTCGCACAGGCCGGCCGCGACGCTGTCGCCGAGTACGACGAACCTCCGCCACGGATGGTCTGCGAGGAGCGCGATGCTCTCGCCGGGGCGGAGGCAGTAGGGGTCAGTGGCTTCGTTCATGTTGCCTCCACTGTGGTCGACGCGTCGAGAACCTTCCCCGGGCCGCGGCGTACCAAGGGAAACACGCTGACGACGAGGCAGGCAATACCCGACCAGAGCAACGCCGGAATCAGGCCGAGGGCGCTGACCAACTCACCGGCCAGCAGCGCACCCAGTGGCAGGCCGGCGAACGATGTCGCCGCCACGAGTCCGATGACGCGGGCCTGGAGTTCCTTCGGGACGTGTTCGTACAGGGCGGCGCCGAAGACGGGGTTGATCGCGGCGATCCCGATACCGGACAGGAACGTCACCACCATGACGAGGGCGAGGCGATCGCTCAAGCCCAGGACGAGCAGCCTGGGGCTGCCGCCGACGAACGCTCCGATCGCGAAGGTCAGGTAGCGGGGCACCTTGGTGGCGAGTACTGCGAAGGTGATGCTGCCGAGCAGGGCGCCGGCCGAGAATGCGCCGAGGGTGAGACCGAGACCGGCCGGTGTGCCGAGTACGTCGCGGACCCAGACCGGGATGAACACCGCCGTACTCGCGCTGGCGAAGATGTTGATGGTGAACGTGGTGATCAGCATCGTTGCGAGCAGTTCGTCCCGTCGTACGAACGAGAAGCCTACGGCCAGCGAGCGGAAGTACTTGTCCCGCCGGGCGTCCGCGACGACCTCTGGCGGACGGACGAACGCAGCCACCAGGACACCGCAAATGACGAAGGTCACCGCGTCGATCCAGAGCACGCGGGCAGCGTCGGTCCAGAAGATCAGCAGGCCACCGAGCGGCGCGCCGAGGAGGGTTGCGCCGCGGGCGAAGGCTTCGTGCAGGGAGGTGATGCGGATCAGTTCGATCTTGGCCGCCTCGGCCATTGGACGGACCAACAGATCCTTGGCGCGGTCGGCGGCGCCCCGGAGTGCGCCCGCGACGGCGACGAGGACGAGCAGGGCGGCGAAGCCGAGGCTGGTGGTGGCCGCGATCGCCGCCACCGCGACGGCGCTGGCGAGGTTCGCGAGGATCGACGTACGGCGGGGTCCGAGGCTGTCGATGATCGGGCCGGCCATGATGCTCGCGATGATGTAGGGCACCAGTTCGACCGCCGCGACTACGCCCATTCGGGCTGCGCTGCCCGTGGTGACGAGCACCAGCCACGGGATCGCCACCATCGTGATCCGGCTGCCCACAGCCGACAACACATCCGCGACGAACAGGATGACGAGACCGCGTTTGGGCGTCATGGCTGTGGATGCAGTTCGGCATAGAGCTTGCGCAGGGCAACCTTGTCGACCTTCGCGATCCGCGTCAGCGGCAGTTCGTCGACGAAGTCGATCGCCGCCGGCGCCCACATCTCGTTCAACGTGTCGGTCACCAGCGCTTGCAGTTCCTCCGCCGGCACCGGCGAGCGAGTCACGACGAAGGCATGGACTGCTTCGCCGACGACCGGGTCGGGGACGCCGATGACCGCTGCCGTGCTGACCGACGGATGGGCGCTGAGCGCGTCCTCGATCGGGCGGCAGAAGATCGCCCAGTTGCGACGGGTGGTGACGATCATGTCGTGCACGCGATCGACCAGGAACAGGTAGCCGTCCTCGTCGAGGTAGCCGACGTCCCGCGTCCGGAGCCAACCGTCGACAAGCGTCTCCGCGCTGAGCTCCGGCTGGCGCAGGTAACCGGCGAAGACCAGATTGCTCTGCACCCACACCTCACCGGTCTGATCCGGAGCCAGCACATTCCCGTCGTCGTCGCGGATCTCGATCCGGACATCGCCGTACGGCATCCCCGCCGACGCGAGGCGCATGTTCGCGGCCAGACCGGGTTGCGCCGTCACCACGACGCATTCGCTCAGCCCGTACACGATCCGCAGAACCGGACCGAAGCGCGCGATCCCCTGCCGCAACCGGGCCGGTGCCGCCGGGCCGGCGCCGACGTTCAGCATGACCAGACTGCTGCAATCGACCTCGGCGCCGCCGGGATGATCGAGCAGTTCGTACAGCATCGGCGGCGTCACGTACGTCGACGTGATCCGCTCCGCCGGCACGATCCGGTAGAACTCCTCCGGCGACCACGTATCGGTGAGGAACAGCACGCCGCCGGTGAACAGGTTGAAGAACGTGGTGATCTGCCCGCTCGCGAGCCACAGCGGTGACCCCGAGTAGTGCCGCAGCATCGGGAACCCTTGTGCCACAAAGGCCGCCGCCAACTCGAGGATCTGCTCGTAGAACGCCTGTGTGTGGTGCACGAGCTTCGGATCGCCGGTCGTCCCGCTGGTCTGCAGCACCGAGTCCGGTGCCGGCGTCGCGGTGATCTCGTACGGCGTCGACGAGTCGAGGTCGGCGATCCGGAACGCCGGCATCGGGGCGAGCGAGTCCGCCAGCTCCCGGCCGAGTTCGCTCGCATCGTCGTACACGAAGGCGTCCGCGTCGGCCAGCGCTGCGAACCGGTCGATCTCGCGCCGGGACGTGATCGGCGCGCTCCACAGCACCCGGCAACCGTGCAGGTGCAGGGCCAGCTGGAGCGCTGGTGCATCGAAGCAGTTCGCCGCCATCACCAGGACCTTGCCGCCCGGCCGGACCCCGGCATCGCGAAAAGCGGCGGCGAAACGCAGCACGTCGGCAATCAATTCACCGTACGTCGCGGAACGGTCACCGCGTGCCAGCGCGGGCCGTGCGGAGAATTCCTGGAACAGGTGCAGGACCCGGGCCACGTAATTGGTACTGTTTCCGGGCAGGACGAATTCAGGCGGCATATTCTCGTCTGCTTCCCCTCGGGCTCCGGCCACCCCCAGCCGTCCCTTGCCAGACTACTCGATCGGCGCCTCGCGCGGTGTGAAGGAATACCCCTGCGATTCACGGGCGGAAACCGGTTCGCTAACCCCTTCGCAGGTTGCGAAAGAAATGCATTCCGATTCATTGACCGGATTCCTTCCGGCGTATTACGTTCCGTCCGCATCCATTCCGCCTGGAGGTCAGTTCATGTCCATTTCCAGCAGTTGGCGCGCGGTTGCGGTCACCGCGGCTCTCACTCTCGCCGGATCGAGCCTCGCCGGCTCGGGTCTGGCCGGCCACAACGACGCCGAGTGGGTCGGCACGTGGGCGACCGCGGTCACCCACGGCGACGCCACCGGCTCGACGAATCTCGGGCTGACCGACCAGAGCGTCCGGCTGAACATCCGCCCGACCGTCGGCGGCAACCGGATCCGGGTCCGGCTCTCGAACATCTACGGCGAGAAGACCGTCACGGTCGCCGCCGCAACTGTTGCCAAGCCCAACAAGGCGACGCCGGAGCTGTCCGACATCGACCCGAACACCCTGCGGACGTTGACGTTCAACGGATCGGGGAGCGCGTCGATGGTCAAGGGCAGCGAACTGCTCAGCGACCCGGTCAACCTGCGGATCGGCACCCTCGACGACCTCGTCGTCAGCATCTACTTCCAGGACAACACCGGCCCGACGACGTTCCACGGCTCGTCGATCCAGGACAACTTCGTCGGCACCGGCAACCGGGTCAGCGACCCGACCGGCGTGAACTACCCGACGACTCGGCGGTGCTGCTGGTTCTTCCTGTCCGGTGTCGACGTCCAGACCGACGACTCGGCCGGTTCGATCGTCGTGCTCGGCGACTCGATCAGCGACGGCACCAACAGCACGCCGAACGCGAACAACCGCTGGCCGGACCAGCTCGCCGAGCGACTGGCCGCATCCGCCGGACACAAGCCGTTCCCGAGTGTGCTGAACGCGGGTCTGGCCGGTAGCCGGCTCAACCACGAGGGCACCGAACCGTCCGACAACGGCGCGTTCCCCGGCTTCGGTGAGGTCGGCGTGAACTCGCTGGCCCGGTTGAACGAGGACGTGTTCGCGCAGACCGGCGTACGCACGGTGATCACCGAGCTCGGCATCAACGACATCTGGATGTCCGACGACTCCGCCGCCGAGATCATCGGCGCGTTGCGGCAGGTGAACGCGCAGGCCAAGGAGCGCGGCATCCGCAGCCTGGTCACGACCATCACGCCGTTCGAAGGACTCTCCGGCACGGACAGCTGGACGCCGGCCAAGGAGGCCACCCGGCAGGCGGTGAACAGCTACCTGCGGTCGAGCCACGAGTTCGACGGTGTGCTCGACTTCGACAAGGTACTGCGCGACCCGGCGGCGCCGTCGAAGCTGCGCGCGGACATCGACTCGGGTGACCACATCCACCCGAACGACGCCGGCTACCAGCAGATGGCCGCTTCGGTCCCGCTGAACCTGGTGCGCTGACATGGCTGCTCGGAGTGCGAACGGGATTCTCGCCGCCCTCGGCTCCGAGCAGGGCCGCCGCGATCCGATGCCGCTCTTCGCGGAGCTGCATCGGATCGGCCCGGTCTGCCGCCTCGAGCCCGGTACCTCGCCGTACGCCGTCGTCGTGAACGGGTACGACGCGGCGCAGGAAGCCTTGAAGGACACGCGATTCCACCGGCTGCTGTCGGCGGACCCGAACCCGAAGGAGCCGGTACTGCGCCGGCTCGGTGGGTCGATGATGTTCAAGAACGAGCCGGAGCATCTGCGGATGCGCAAGGTGTTCCAGGCGGTACTGACGCCCCGCCGGCTGACCGGGTTCGAACCGGTCGTGGAGGCCCTGGCCACTGAGCTGCTCGATGACCTGGGCAAGGCCGGCCGGGACGGTCAGGTGATCGATTTCGTGGACTTCGCGTACCGGTTGCCGATCACCGTCATCGGGACGTTCCTGGGCATCCCGCGCTCGGACGTGGGCTGGTTCCGGGACCGGACGAAGGCGATCGACGACTACCTCGACCTCGGCGGCAAAGCGCCCGAGCGGCTGGCTGCGGCGAACCAGGCCGCCGACGAACTGAACGACTACTACGCCCGGATGCTCGCCGACCGCCGCGTCCGGCCACGCGACGACCTGGTCAGCTCACTGGTGGACTCGGAGCTCGCCGAGCAGGAGCTGATCGACAACCTGCTGGTCCTGGTCAACGCCAGCTTCGTGACCACGATGAACCTACTCACCAACGGCCTCGAGCTGCTGCTCGCCCAGCCGTCCCTGGTCGATGCCTTGCGCAACGAACCGGCGAAGGCGGCGGACTGTGTCGAGGAGATCCTGCGGCATCAGAGCTCGGTCCAGCTGGTCAGCCGGAAGGCATCGGTCGACCTCGAGCTGGCCGGCGAGTCGATCACCGCGGGGAGTCTGGTGCTGATCCTGCCGGGCGCGGCGAACCGGGATCCGGCCAAGCACCCCGACGCCGACACGTTCGATCCGGATCGTGCGGATCTGCAGCACCTGTCCTTCGGCGCGGGTCCGTTCTACTGCGTCGGCGCCGGACTGGCCCGGATGGAGGGGCGAGCTGCGTTCGGCCAGTTGTTCCAGCGATTCCCGCAGCTCCAGCTCGCGGGCGACCCGGTGCGCAGTCATAGCCTGCTGCTCCGTGGACATCAGTCGATGCCGATCCGATTGGGGTGAACCGATGCCGTTGGACCCGCAGGTCGAGGCCATGCGCGCCGAACGCGAGGCGAACCACGTGCCGCAGCTGTACACCCAGAGCCTGGCAGAGGCGCGAGCCGCCGATCTGGCCTCGATCCAGGCCGCGGGTGGAGACGGTGAGCCGGTCCATCACGTCAAGGACGTTACGACCGACGCCGGGCTGCCGCTGCGGGTCTATCGGCCCGACCTGTCGGGTCCGTTGCCGACGTTGATCTACTTCTTCGGCGGCGGGTGGACGCTCGGCAGCATCGACACCGCCGACGGCATCACTCGCAAGCTGGCGAACGCCGTACCGTGCCAGGTGGTAACGGTCGGCTATCGGCTGGCGCCTGAACACCCGTTCCCCACCGCGGTCCACGACTGCTACGACGCCACGCAGTGGATCGCCACGCATCTGCAGACCGACCCGGCGAGGATGGTCGTCGGCGGCGACAGCGCCGGCGCCAACCTCGCGGCCGCCGTCACGTTGCTTGCCCGCGACAACAACGGTCCAGCGCTGGCAGGACAGCTGCTCGTGTATCCGAACATGTTGTACGGCTCGGACACGATCTCGATGCGCAACGGCAACGACCCGTACCTGTTCAACAACACCTCGGTCAACTGGTACTGGAAGCACTACCTGACCGATCCCGCGGACGGCCGCAACCCGTTGGCCTCGCCCCTGCTGGCGGAGTCGCACGCGGACCTGCCGCCGGCGTTGGTGATCACCGCCGAGTACGACCCCCTGCGCGACGAGGGCGAGTATTACGCCGAGAAGCTGCACGCCGCCGGCGTGCCGACCACACTCAGCCGGTACGACGGCATGGTGCACGGATTCTTCGCGATGTCGGGGATCCTCGACGGCGGCAAGAAGGCGATGAGTGAGGCGTCGGCCTGGCTGGGCAGGATCTTCACGGATGGCTGAGTCACTCGCCGACTACGAACCACTCGCGCGCGAGGTGCTCCCGCCTGCCGTCTACGATTTCGTTGCCGGCGGCAGCGGTTCCGAACAGACCCTTCGCTGCAATCGAGCCGCCTTCGACGCGATCACCGTCACCCCCCGCGTCCTCACCGGCACGGCAAAACCGAACCCTTCCTGGACGGTCCTGGGGTCGCGGTGGGAGCTCCCGTTCGCGGTCGCTCCGATGGCCTACCAAAAGCTCGTGCACCCCGAGGGGGAGTTGCTGCTGGGCGCCGCTGCCGGCAAGGCCGGAATCCCCTACACCATCAGCACCCTGAGCAGCGTCCCGTTGGAGAAGATCGCCGCCGCGGCGCCGTCCTGGTTCCAGCTCTACTGGCTGCGGGACCGCCGGGTCGTGACCAGCTTGGTGGAGCGAGCGGTGAGCGCCGGTTGCAGTGCGGTGATGGTGACGGTCGACGTGCCGGTCATGGGCCGGCGATTGCGGGATGTACGCAACGAGTTCGCCCTCCCGCCGGACGTCGCCCCGGAGAACCTTGTCGACAAAGTGACAGAAGCGCATGAGTCGGTGCCGGGGTTGTCGGCGCTGGCGGCGCATACGGCGTCGGCGTTCGAGCCGGCGGTGTCGTGGCATGACCTCGAGTGGCTGCGGGAGTTGTGTCCGATTCCCCTGGTGGTGAAGGGGATTCTGGATCCGCGAGACGCTCGGCGGGTCGTCGAGTTCGGGGGAGACGGGGTCGTGGTGTCGAACCACGGTGGGCGGCAGCTGGACGGTGCGGTGGCGTCGATCGATGCCCTGGGCCCGGTTGTCGATGCTGTCGGCAAGGACTGCGCGGTCTTGCTCGACAGCGGCGTACGGAGCGGGCTCGATGTGCTGAAGGCGGTTGCCCTGGGTGCTTCCGGCGTACTGGTCGGGCGGCCGTTGCTGTGGGCACTTGCTGTCGGGGCTGCCGACGAGGCGCTGGCGTTGCTCGGGCGGGAGTTGCGGGACGCGATGCTGCTGGCGGGGTGCGCGGACCTGGGCGCGGTGCGGGAACTGGGTGTGGGGAGAGCGTCATGGCCGATCTCGAGCTGACCGACCTGCACGGCTCGCTCACCGACCGGGCGCTGAACTCGATGAACTTCCTCAACGAGATCTCGCACCACTACCCGGACGCGATCTCGCTCGCGGCCGGCCGGCCGACCGAGGAGTTCTTCGCGCTCGAGGACCTGCACCGCTACCTCGACCTGTTCGCGCAGTACCTGCGGGACCGGGGGTACGACGAACCCGCGGTCCGGCGGACGATCTTCCAGTACGGCCGGACGAAGGGCATCATCCACGAACTGGTCGCCCGGAACCTCGCGGTCGACGAGGACATCCAGGTCGATCCGGAAGCGATCGTGGTCACGGTCGGCTGCCAGGAGGCGATGGTCCTCACGGTGCGCGCGCTCCGGGCCGGTCCCGACGACGTGCTGCTCGCCGTCTCCCCGACGTACGTCGGCATCACCGGCGCAGCCCGCCTCGTCGACCTTCCCGTCGTACCGGTGGGGGAGGAGGACGATCTCGCCGCCGTGCTGAAGTCGGTCCGCGCGGAGGGCCGGCGTCCGCGCGCGTGCTACGTGATGCCGGACTTCGCGAACCCGTCCGGCCTGAGCATGGATCTCCCGACCCGCCACCGCCTCCTCGACCTCGCCGCCTCCGAGAACCTCCTGCTCATCGAGGACAACCCGTACGGACTCTTCCCGTCCCAGGGTCATCAGCGCATGCCGACGTTGAAGTCGCTCGACACCTCCCGTCGAGTCGTCTACTTGGGCTCGTTCGCGAAGACCGGTCTCCCCGGTGCGCGAGTCGGCTATGTCGTCGCGGATCAGACGGTCGGCACCGGCCTCCTGGCGGACGAGCTCTCCAAGCTGAAGAGCATGCTCACCGTCAACACCGCACCCGTCGCCCAGGCCGTGATCGGCGGCAAGCTCCTCGCCAACGACTGCAGCCTCGTCGCAGCCAACCGCCGCGAACGCGCGGTCTACGCCGCCAACCTGCAGGCAATCACCGACGGGTTGGCCGCGCGTTTCCCGAACGGCGAGATCACCTGGACCGTCCCGGCCGGCGGCTTCTTCGTCGTCGTCACGGTCCCGTTCCCGGTCGACGACGCCCTGCTGGAGAAGTCTGCCCACGAGTACGGCGTCCTGTGGACCCCGATGAGCCACTTCTACGACGGCGACCTCCCGATCAACGCCCTCCGCCTGTCGTGCAGCGCGGTCACCCTGCGCGAGATCGACGCCGCGCTGAACCGCCTGGCCGCGTTCATCACCGACGAACTGGTCCTCTCGAACACTCGAAAACTGGATCTGTAGCGCATACCGGTTCGCTCCTACCGTGAAACCATGACCACCGCGTGCGAGATCCCCACAGTGCAGGAAGTCGCCGCTGAGCGGCTGCTGGGCAGCCAGTTCGTGCGGCTGCTGGCGATGGTGTTCGGTTCCGGCCTGAGCATGTACCTGCTGACCTCGGTCGTCCCGCTCTACCTGGCGGCCAACGGCTCCGGCGGTGTCGGCGCGGGACTCTCGACCGCAGCGATGATGTTCTCGGCGGTGGCCGTCGAGCTCCTGGTACCCCGGATGCTGGCTCGCTGGGGCTACCAAGTCGTTCTGGGTCTCGGACTCGTCCTCCTCGGCGCGCCATCGCTTGTCCTGCTCACCTCCGCGGCGCTCCCGCTCGTGCTCGCTGTCTGCATCGTCCGCGGCGCCGGCCTCGCGATCCTCGTCGTTGGTGCGGTCGCGCTGGTTGCCGACCTGACCCCGCCGACCCGTCGCGGCGAGGCCCTCGGTGTGTACGGCGTGGCTGTCGGCGTACCTGCGGTGATCGGCCTGCCGCTCGGGGTCTACCTGACGAACGTGATCGGCTTCGGCGCCCTGTTCATCCTCGCCGCGATCGCCTCGCTTGCCGGGCTCATCGCCCTGGTCGGTCTGCCGGCGAAGATGAGCACCGAGGAGCAGCACGTGAAGGTACTCGGCGGCGTACGGCGCAGCGGCCTGCTGAGCCCGACCATGATCTTCGCCGCGGTGACGGTTGCCGCGGGCATCAGCGTCACCTTCCTGCCGCTGGCCGTTGCCGGTGACAAGCATTCCCTCGTCGCGACAGCCCTGCTCCTGCAGGCGATCGGCGCACCCATCGCCCGCTGGCTGGCCGGCCGCTACGCCGACCGAGTCGGCCCCGCGAAGCTCCTGGCGCCCGCACTTGTCCTCGCCGCGGCCGGCGCCGGGTCGCTCGTCTTCCTCCCCAGCACCATCGCGATCCTGGTCGGCTCCACCTGCTTCGGGATCGGCTTCGGCGCAGCGCAGAACCTCACTCTGACCTTGATGTACAACCGCGTCGACCGCTCCCGCTACGGCCAGGTCAGTGCCCTCTGGAACCTCGCGTACGACGGCGGCTGGGGCGCCGGCGCGATGATCTTCGGCGCGATCGTCGGTGGTGTCGGCTTCGCCGCCGCGTTCGCGTTGACCGCGGCGGTGGTCGCGGCAGCCGTCGTACCGGCGGTCAGAGCTTCCGCAGCCTGACCCAGCGGACAGCGTGGTCGGGGCCTTTGCGGAGGACCAGGGTGGCGCGGGAGCGGGTGGGGAGGATGTTCTCGCGCAGGTTCGGGCCGTTGATGCCGTCCCAGAGCGACTCGGCCTTCTTGATCGCTTCCTGGCGGCTCAGCTCGCCGTACCGGACGAAGTACGACTCGGGGTTGCGGAAGGCCGTCTCCCAGAGTTTCAGGAAGCGGGCCACGTACCAGGAGCGGACGTCGTCGGCGGCTGCGTCGACGTACACCGAGAAGTCGAAGAAGTCGCTCACCGCGAGGCCGCTCTTGCCGTCCGCGTGCCGGGGCGCCGGCTGCAGGACGTTCAGGCCCTCGAGCAGCAGGATGTCCGGCTGCTCGACCGTCGTCCGGACGCCGGGCATCCGGTCGTAGTGCAGGTGCGAGTAAACCGGCGCCTCGACCGCGTCCATCCCCGACTTCACCTCGACCACGAAGCGGAGCAAGGACTTGCGGTCGTACGACTCCGGGAAACCCTTGCGCTGCATGAGCTTGCGCCGCTCGAGCTCGGCGTTCGGCCACAGGAACCCGTCGGTGGTGACGAGCGCGACCCGCGGGTGCTCGGGCCAGCGGGCCAGCAGCTCGCGCAGCAGGCGGGCCGTGGTGGACTTGCCGACGGCAACCGATCCGCCGATGCCGATCACGAACGGGGTGCGGGTCGCGGCCGGTTTGCCGAGGAAGCTCTCGGTGTCGGCGTGCAGGGCGCGGGCGTGCCGGACGTACAGCGAGAGGATCCGCGACAGCGGCAGGTACACCTCGCGGACCTCGTCCATGTCGATCTCGTCACCGAGACCGCGCAGTCGCTCCACCTCGTCCGCCGTCAGCGGGGAGACGGTGCTCTCGGCCAGTTGCGCCCAGGTGGCCCGGTCGAGCTCGGTGTAGGGAGTCACCTCCCGCGACGGCTGCAGCATGTGGCCCATTCTTCCCACCGGCGCGGAATGCACCCACATCGGGCCGACGTGGCCTTCGTCTCAGCTCCGCGACGTTCGAAACTTTCGGTGACCGCCCGGTATGCAAAAATCACTGTCCGATGACGGCATTGATGCCACGCCTCCGGCGCGGCGGGTCATGGGGCTGTGACTCCCGGCCTTCCCTCGTCGCTCCGGTCGCTTCGCTCCCTCCACTCCTCAGTCCAGGCCGGGAGGCCCCATGACCGGCGACTTGGCTTGGCTCGGTACGCAGCGGTTGCCTGAGGTGACTGTGCATGCCTCGGGAGCGCTGGCTCAGACGATCCGTGCCGAGCTTCGGCAGATCCGCCGGTTCCGCACCGACGTACAAGTTGCCGTGTGCACCCTGACGCGGGTCCGGGAAACTCCGTTGTGGCGTGAGGTCGAGGCCGCCCTGCCGGAACACGGCCTGGGCGTCGAAGGATTCGTGGTGGTACGCCGCGGCAACGATCTGGTCGTCGCCGCCGAGGGCGGTCACGGACTGCTCTACGGCTATTTCTATCTGCTCCGGTACTTCGAGTGGATGAGCGGCGACTTCACCGTCGTCGAGCAGCCGGCCGTGCCGATCCGGATGCTGGACCACTGGGACGAGCTGTCCGGCGCGGTCGAGCGCGGGTACTCCGGTCGATCGATCTTCTTTCGCGACGGCAGCGTGGTGCCCGACCTGACCAGAGTCCGTGCGTACGCGCGGTTGCTGGCGTCGATGGGGATCAACGCGGTCGGACTCGCGAAGGCCGACCTGCCCGAGCTGGCCCGCCTTGCGGCCGTGTTCCGCGAGTACGGGATCGCCGTCAGCATGGCGGTCGAATTCACCGAAGATCCGTCCGACGAGCGCGTCGCGCGCTGGTGGTCCGCCACCATCAGCCGGGTGTACGACGCCGTACCGGATTTCGGCGGGCTCGTGGTGCGCGCCGGCCGGGACGCCGAGGGCGCGAACCTGCTGGCGCGGGCGGTGGCGCCGTACGGCGGAACGGTGTTCTGGCGGTGTTCCGGCGACGAGCAGAAACACGACTGGCGCGATCGCGGGACGGATCGCGCGCGGACGGCGTACGACCAGCTGATCCCGCTCGACGGGCGGTTCGAGGAAAACGTCGTACTGCAGGTGAAGCACGGGCCGATGGACTTCCAGGTCCGCGAGGCGATGTCGCCGGTGCTCGGTGAGCTGCAGGAAACCGCGTTCGCGCTCGAGCTGCAGGTGACCCAGGAGTACTCCGGACAGCAGCAGGACCTGTGCTACCTCGGGCCTTGGTGGCGGGAGATCCTGCAGTTCGACACCACCGGTGGCGGCGGTACGACGGTTGCCGACCGCATCGGTGCGATCGTTGCCGTGTCCAACGTCGGCGACGACCCCAATTGGACCGGTCACAAGCTTGCCCAGAGCAACCTCTACGCCTTCGGCCGGCTGGCGTGGGAGCCGGCCGCGGATCCGGTCAGCCTGCTGCACGAGTGGGCCGCGGCGACGTTCGCGATGGACGACCGGACCCGGAGCGAGCTGGTCACGATCATGGCCGGTTCCTGGCGGACGTACGAGCGGTACACCGCGCCGCTGGGCGTGGGGTTCATGGTGGCGCCGCAGACGCACTACGGACCGAGCGTGAACGGGTACGAGTACTCGGCGTGGGGGACGTACCACTTCGCGGACCGGTACGGCGTCGGCGTGGACCGGACGGTGAAGACCGGGTCGGGGTTCACGGGACAGTATCCGGAGCCGCTCGCCAGTCAGTACGAAGACGTCGGCACCTGTCCGGACGAGCTGCTGTTGTTCTTCCATCACGTGGCTTACGACCATGTGCTGCAGAGCGGGAGCACGGTGCTGCAGCACATCTACGACACCCACTTCCAGGGGTACGCCGAGGTGGAGGCGATGGTCGCGCGCTGGCGGGTGATCGCGGAGCGGTTCGAGCCGGTGGTGCGGGAGAACATCACGGCCCGGTTCGAGGCGCAGCTGGCGAACGCGCGGGAGTGGCGGGATCAGGTGAACACGTTCTTCTACCGGCTGAGCGGCGTACCGGACACCCACGGCCGCACGATCCATAGGTAGTCTGGTTCGAAAGTTTCGAGCTAGGAGGTGTGGTGAGCGAGCGCCCGACCATTGCGAAAATTGCGGAACAGGCCGGGGTATCGGTCCCGACCGTCTCCAAGGTGCTGAACGGGCGCGCGGACGTGGCCGAGGCGACCCGGGCCCGGATCGAGAGCCTGATCCAGGAGCACGGGTACCGGCGGCCGCGCCCGGGCACGGCCGGCAGCCCGATGATCGACCTGGTGTTCAACCAGCTCGGCGGCGAGTGGGCGATGGAGCTGATCCGCGGCGTCGAGGAGGTCGTCCGCGCCGAGGGCGTCGAGCTCGTGCTGTCCGAGTGCGGCGGCGCGCTGCGACCGCGTCAGCAGTGGATCGAGTCGGTGCTGAACCGCCGGCCGCTCGGCGTGATCATGGTGTTCTCCGACCTCGACGCGGACCAGCGGGCGCAGCTGGAGACGCGGCGCATCCCGTTCGTCGTCGTCGATCCGGTCGGGGACGTGGGGGACGACGTACCGTCGATCGGCTCGGCGAACTGGAACGGCGGACGGATGGCCACGACCCATCTCCGCACCCTCGGCCACATCCGGATCGCGATGATCGGCGGGCCGGTCGAGACGTTGTGCTCACGGCAGCGCGTGGACGGCTACACCGACGCACTGCGCTCCACCGGCATCGAGGTCGATCCGGAGCTGATCCGGTACGGCGACTTCGAGGTCGGCGGCGCGCACCGCGAAGCGCTCGCACTGTTGAGCCTGCCCGACCGTCCCACCGCGATCTTCGCCGGCAGCGACATGCAGGCGCTCGGCGTCTACCAGGCCGCCCGCGAACTCGGCCTGGACATCCCCCGCGACCTGTCCGTCGTGGGGTACGACGACCTTCCCGTCGCGCAATGGGTCACGCCGGCTCTGACCACGGTCCACCAGCCCCTCCATCAGATGGCCGAACTCGCGGCCCGCGTGGTCCTCGACCTGTCCCGGGGCAAGACCCCCACCGCCCTCCGCCTCGACCTCGCCGTCGACATGAGAGTCCGCAACTCCACCGCGGAACCGCCGCGTTAGGCTGGCCCGCATGATCGTCGGCGTGGGTATCGATGTGGTCGACGTGGATCGGTTCATGCGGACGTTGGAGCGGACCCCGAACTTGCGGGAGCGGGTGTTCACGCCGCTCGAGGCGGTGAAGCCACCGGCCTCGCTGGCGGCCCGGTTCGCGGCCAAGGAGGCCTTGGCCAAGGCGCTCGGCGCTCCCGCAGGCATGCACTGGCACGACGCCGAAGTCCAGACCGACGAGACCGGCCGGCCCTGGCTGGAGATCAGCGGGACCGTGGCGGCGCAGGCGTCGCGGCTCGGCGTACAGAACCTGCACCTGTCGCTCAGCCACGACGCGGGGATCGCCTCGGCCGTGGTGATCCTGGAGGGCTGACCATGCGCAGCGCGCACACCGTCGAACAGGTCCGCGCGGCCGAGGCCGAACTGATGGCGCGGCTCCCCGAAGGCACCTTGATGCAGCGCGCCGCGACCGGCCTGGCAGTTGCCATCAGCAACTTTCTCGGCCGCACGTACGGCGCCCGCGTGGTGCTGCTGATCGGCTCCGGCGACAACGGCGGCGACGCGCTGTACGCCGGTGCCCGGCTGGCGCGACGTGGCGCTCAGGTCACCGCCGTACTGCTGTCCGACAAGGCGCACGAGGGTGGCCTGGAGGCTCTGCGGGCAGCCGGCGGCCGCGCCGGTGCGCTCGGCGACGTTGGTGCTGCGATCAGTCCTGATGACATCCGGACGGCCGACGTCGTGGTCGATGGGATCGTAGGTATCGGCGGGCGTCCGGGGCTCCGCCCCGAGGCTCTTGCAGCGGTGCAGCTCGCCGAGCGCCACGGCGTACCGATCGTCGCCGTCGACACCCCCTCCGGTGTCGACGTCGACACCGGAGAGACCCCCGAGCCGCACGTCAATGCCGCCCTCACGGTCACCTTCGGCACCCAGAAGATCTGCCACTTCATCGACCCCGCCGCCACCGCCTGCGGCCCGGTCCACCTCGTCGACATCGGCCTTGCTCTCCCACCCGCCGAAGTCGACTCCCTCCAGGCCGGCGACATCCGCCACCTCTACCCGGTCCCACACGGCGAGTCCGACAAGTACTCCCGCGGCGTACTCGGCCTGATGGTCGGCTCGACCCAGTACCCCGGAGCCGCCGTCATCGCGACCGCCGGCGCGCTCGGTGGGCCTGTCGGCATGGTCCGGTACGTCGGTCCTGACGCCGTCGCGGATGCAGTTCGCGCCGCACATCCCGAGATCGTCTCCGGCAACGGTCGCGTGCAGGCATGGGCGATCGGCTCCGGTCTCGGCGACGAGCTCGACATCCCACGCATCCGCGAACTACTCGACGCCGAGGAGCCGGTCGTCCTGGACGCGGACGGCCTGAAGGCACTCGACGACACCGGCGACCACGTCGACGTACTCGTCACGCCGCACGCCGGTGAACTCGCCCGTCTGCTCGACGTCGACCGCGCAACCGTCGAGGCCGAGCGCCTGAAGCACGCCCGCCTGGCCGCCGAACGCTTCGACGTCACCGTGCTGCTCAAGGGCGCAACCACAGTGATCGCCGCACCGGACGGCGAGGTCCGGGTCAGCGGCAACGCCACCCCATGGCTGGCGACCGCCGGCGCCGGCGATGTCCTGGCGGGTCTGTGCGGCTCACTCCTGGCCGGCGGCCTCTCCCCGCTGGACGCAGGCAGCGTAGGCGCCTACCTACACGGCGCCGCCGCCAACCTCGCCTCCTTCTCGGGCCCAATCACCGCGATGTCGGTAGCCGCCGCCCTCCCGGAAGCCACGCGCTACCTACTCCGCGACTGACCAGCTGCAACACCGGCTTTGTGAATGCGGTCACAAAGGTGAAAGTGGTGGGGGAATGCTGGAAGGATCTGGGCATGGCCAGCGACGGTGGACCGCGGGGGAGGTCGGCTGTGCGTCGGTGGCTGGATCGGATGACCGAGACGTGGACCCCGCCGGTGGCTGGGGATCTTGCGGGTCCGATGCGCTTCCTTTACTGGCTGACTCGGTCGCAGGCGCGGCGGGTCGCGTTGGGTGCGGTGCTCGGCACCTGTTGGACCGTCGGCCTGACGGTGCCGCCGTGGGTGCTGTCGCGGGCTGTCGATGACGGACTCGTCGCAGGCGACACCTCCGCGCTCGTCGGCTGGGCCTTGCTCCTGCTGGCCGTCAGCGTGCTGAACGCGCTGCTGAGCATCGCCCGGCATCGAACGATGACAAAGATCCGGATGGACGCGTCGTTCCGCGCGGTTCGTGCCACGGTCTGGCACACCTCCCGCCTGGGTGCCTCGTTGGGGAAGCGGGTGAGCGCCGGAGAGGTCGTGACCGTCGGCATCGCCGATGTGTACACGGTTGCGATGGCGCTGACCGTCACCGGTCCCGGCGTCGGCGCGGTCATCGCGTACGCCGTCGTCGCGGTCGTCCTGTTCACGATCAACCCCTTGCTGGCCGCCGTGGTCCTCGCCGGCGTACCGCTGCTCGCCATCGCGGTCGGCCCGTTCCTGCAGCGCATCGAACGTACGGGCAGCGACTACCGCGTGCATCAGGGCCGACTGACGATCCGCCTGGTCGACGTACTCGCCGGACTTCGTGTACTCAACGGCCTCGGCGGCAAGCAGTTCGTCGCCGAGCGGTATGAGCAGCAGTCGCAACGATTGGTACGACGCGGCTACCGGGTCGCCGGCCCCACCAGTTGGGTTGTCGCGTTGTCCACCGGCTTGCCGGCCCTGTTCCTCGCCGCGGTCGTCTGGCTGTCCGCGCGAATGGCTGCCACGGGAGAGATCACGATCGGCGACGTCGTCGCTGTCTACGGGTACGTCGCGGTGCTCGTCGTACCCGTCTCGTTCTTCATCGAAGGTGGCGGGGACATCGCCCGCGCCCGGGTGGCAGGGCAACGAATCGTCGACCTGCTCAACCTGCCAGTTGCCCGGCGCAACGAAGGCGATCCTGCACTGATCGGGGTCGGCCCGTTGGTCGACACGGAATCAGGAGTGATCGTCAGGCCTGGCGCCCTGACCGCCTTGGTCACCGGGCGCCCGGCGGAGGCGGTCGCGGTGATCGAGCGGCTCGGGCAAGTGCACACCGATTCTCAAGCAGGGATGGAGATCGACGAGACTGCCCGCGAGGAGTTCAGGCGCCGTTTAGTTGTTGCGGACAACGATGCCGAGGTGTTCGCCGGCACCGTCCGGGATGTCGTTGCCGGGCGCATCGAGCCCGACGACGACCGGATTCGTACGGCGATCCGCGTGGCCGTGGCCGAGGACATCGTCGAGGCGCTGCCTGGCGGTCTGGATGCGACGATCGCAGCCGGTGGCAGCGACCTGTCTGGTGGCCAACGGCAACGAATCCGTCTCGCCCGCGCCATCTATGCAACCCCCGACGTGCTGCTCGCTGTCGAGCCGACCTCCGCGGTCGACGCGAACACCGAGGCGGCGATGATCGACCGGATCCGCGACATCAGGCGCGACCGGACAACGGTCATCACGACGACGTCGCCCCTCGTACTGGACCGCGCTGACGACGTCATCGTGCTGGTCGACGGCAAGGTGTCGGCCGCCGGGACGCACGCGGAGCTTCTGCGCAGCGATCCTTACTACCGCGACCTCGTATCGCGGGCGCAGGGTGATGACCAATGAGTACGGAGCTGCCCGTCGCGGGCCCCGCCGAAGTACGCGCCGCGTTGATCCGCGACCTGGGCGCGGACCGGCGTTCGGTGGTCGGCGTCGTCCTGGTCAACGGGCTCGCCGCCGCCGCAGGTCTCGTCGGTCCGTGGCTGCTCGGCCGAATCATCGACACGATCCGGGCCGGCTCCGGTGATGTGCTCAACGCGGTGGATCGACTCGCGTTCGGCGCGTTGCTGTTCACCGTCGTACAGACAGCGCTGTCGTGGTGGGCGCTCAAGATCGGCTACCGGTTCGGCGAGCGTACGGCGGCGCGTGTTCGAGAACGGTTCTTGCAGCGGACCCTGGCGCTGCCCCCGCGCGTGGCGGACCACCTTCCGACCGGCGACCTGATTGCTCGAGGAAGCACGGATGCGTCCCTCGTCGCGGTGACGCTGCGATCTGCTGTGCCCGAGGTTCTCGTGGCCAGCGTCCACGCTCTCTTCCTCATCGTCGCGGTGCTGGTCCTGGATGTGCGGCTCGGGCTCTGCGGGCTCGTGTGCTTGCTAGGCGTCGGCGCGGCGGTGCGCTGGTACGTACGACGTGCACGACCGGTCTACCTGGCTGTTGCCGCAACGGGTGCAGAGATGGCCGATGTCGTCGCCAGTACGGCGAAAGGCGCCCGTACGATCGAACTGCTCGGATTGGAACGCCGCCGGACCGAGGCCACAGAGGCCTCCATCACCCAGGCCCGGTCCGCCCGCCTGGCGGCACTGTGGCTCCGATCGGTTCTGTTTCCGTGGTCGGAAGTCGCACTGGCGCTCCCGGTCGTCGGGGTGCTGTTGATCGGCGGCGCCCTCTACGCCCACGATCAGGTCAGCCTCGGCGTCGTGGTGACCGCGACGGTGTACCTCCGCCAACTCGTCGGCCCGCTCGACACGTTGATGCTCTGGATCGAACAGCTACAGGGCGCCGGCGCGTCGTACGCCCGAGTCGAGGGCCTGGCGGACATCCCGCAGGCGGAGGAGAGCTCGTCGGGTCAGAACGTCGCCGGTGACCGCATTCGAGTCGACAACGCCCACTACAGCTACACGGGCGCTCGCGACGTACTGCACGGAATCGACCTGGTGGTGCAGCCCGGAGAACGCCTGGCCATCGTAGGCACCTCCGGTGCCGGGAAATCGACCCTCGCGCGTCTCCTCGCCGGCCTCGACCGCCCGCACACCGGTTCGGTGACCATCGGCGGTACGCCGGTCGCGGATCTGCCGCCGGACCAGCTTCGGGAACACGTCGTACTGATCACGCAGGACCACCACGTCTTCCACGACGCCGTGCGCGACAACCTGCTGATCGCAAAACCGAATGCGACCGACGACGAGTTGTACGCCGCCCTCGACGCCGTAGGCGCCACCTGGTGGGCCGACCTGCCCCACGGCCTCGACACCGAGCTCGGTGGAGACACCACCCTCGACGATGCCGGCGCCCAGCAACTCTCCCTGGCCCGAGTCGTCCTGGCCAACCCGCACACCCTCATCCTCGACGAAGCCACCGCCCTCCTCGACCCCAAGACAGCCCGCCGAACAGAGCAGTCCCTGGCCGCCGTACTCCGGGGCCGCACCGTGATCGCGATCGCGCACCGCCTCCAAACCGCCCACGACGCCGACCGGATCGCCGTCATGGAAGCCGGCGAACTCGTAGAACTAGGCACCCACAACGCCCTAGTAGCCGCCAACCACGTCTACGGCCACCTCTGGCAAACCTGGCACACAGAACCAGGGCCTCCGGGAGCCGACGGTTAGTCCGTCTTCGAGATCAGTCGCGCAGAGCTGCGGCGCTTCCGATCAGCCCGATGTGCTCAAGGGAGTCGAGAACGTCCTCGACGGTGCCAGGCGGATTCCTCCAGGCGTCGGCCATGCGCTGAACCTGCGCATAGACCGCCTGCTGATTGAGATCGATCAGGTCGAGCACAAAGTCGTCCGCACTCTGCGCCTCGACGTTCCAGGACGCCAACTTCGCCGGCGGAAAGTCTTTCGCATTCTCCGTGACGATCACCTGCGCACCGGCCTTGATCGCAGCAGCGAGTACATGTCGGTCGTCGGCGTCGGGCAGGTCGACCACATCGATCAGCGGTTCGTACCCGGTGACGAGCACATCCCGGATCGCCTTGTTCATCAGCTCCCGAGTGCGACCGAGCTTGGCCGGGTCGAGGTCGGCGATTCTCCTTGAGATTGTGGAAAGTCTCATCGAGGATCTGCTCGGTCCACCTGGCTTGGACCAGGCCGGCCTGTGCGACGCGGATGAGCAGGTCACGCAGGCTGTTCGGGTAGAGGACGTTGGCGTCGTAGACGACGATGAATGGCACGTCAGTACAGACCCATGTCCTGGTTGAGCTCTGTCAGTTCGTCGGCAACTTCGCGGCGCTGGTGGTCGTCCTTGCGCTTGTAATCCATCAGAGAGGCTGCACGCACGCGGCGATGCTTCCCCACCTTCCGGTACTCGATCTCGCCTGCATCCAGCAGACCGATGAGGTAGGGCCTGGAGACGTTCAGCAAATCGGCTGCCTGCTGAGTCGTGAGCTCCGCGTGGGCAGGGACGACCGACACCCCTTGACCGGCGGCCATATGCGCAAGGATCCGCGCCAGAAGCTCCACGGCACCCCGAGGCAGAGACAGAGTGTCATCCGGATCCCCGCCAACGACCACGCGGATGTCGCGCTCGTCGGCGTGGGTGGACAGGTAACGCTTGACGCGGCGCATGGCAACGCCGGCCGCCTTGACCTCGGTCGCGTCCGGGCGTATCGGGGCATGATCTGCAGGACTCATAGCTGTTCCTCCTGTGGATCGCTGCACTCATCAGCGATCGACAACTGCAGTATCCGCAATAAACGAAACAAACGCAACTGTGGACGCGGTCCGCCCGGCGTGGTTCGGAAGTCTCACGAGATGGCAGCAGTGCGGACGCTGGACGGTCATCTGCGGGACTTGCCGGCTGCAGCGGCGCGTGTGGAACGACGTCGTGAACAGCTCGAGCTGTTCATCTATTGACGAGCAGGCGACACCACGAGGCAGTCGCACCCACGGCAGCGCGTAGACGCGGGCGGCAGCCGGGCTGACCGTAGTACGCAGGCGCGCGATTCCTGTTGCGCGGTTCACCGATGTGGACGTAGGACTGTTCTTGCTGGTGCCTCCGCCGCCTTTGGAGTGTGCACGTGAAGCGTTTCGTGGGGTTTGCCGTTCTGGTTCTGCTGGCCGTTCTGCCGGTGCCGGCTGTTGCGCAACCGCAGCAGTACGTCGCCGACGCGCGAACGAAGATCGACGTGATGGGGGAGTGGGCCCATCCCGACGACGACACGAGTTTCATCGGGCCGTGTGGTGTGTGGCATCAGCTGTACGGCACGAAGTGTGGCGTGATCATGGTGACCCGCGGTGAGGGTGGCGGGAACGCGGCCGGTAACGAGCTCGGCCCCGATCTCGGTCTCCGCCGCGAGAACGAGGACCGCGTCGCGCACTACCGTTCCGGCACGATCGACATCTTCAACCTGGACCGGATCGACTTCTTCTACAACCAGAGTGCGCCGCTGACGCAGTACTTCTGGGACGAGCAGGAGACGCTGCGGAGGGTCACCCGTGTCATCCGCGAGACGCAGCCGGAGGTCTACATCGGCTTCACGCCGACCCTCGCCGCCGGCCACGGTAACCACCAGCAGGCCGGCCGGCTGATCTGGGAGGGCGTGCTCGCGGCCGCCGACCCGAACATGTTCCCGGAGCAGCTGAAGGGTCCGCACGCGCTGAGCACCTGGCAGGTGAAGAAGGTCTTCTCCGGCGGCAGCACCACCGGCACCGGCGGTACGACGACGGCCGCCAACTGCACCACCGGATTCACCCCGACCGGTGTCGACACCGTCGCGGGCGTGTGGACCGGCTACAACTCGCCGTACACCTGGCCGGCCGGCAACTCGCAGGCGCAGACCGCGGGTACGCCGAAGATCTGGCAGCAGGTGTCCGACGAGGGACGCGCGGCGTACCCGACGCAGAGTCGCGTGATGTACAAGGGTGTCTCGGCGCCGGCCTGTCCGCGGTTCGGCATGACCGAGTCGTTCGTACCGTTCCAGCCGAACAGCAACGCCGCGGCCGGCCGTGACGATGCGATCCTGTTCGGCGCGAAGAAACCGGACCCGGGTGGACTGCCGCTCGGGACCCTCGAGTACCTCACGTTCAGCCGCTTCTACAACGTCGCCGGCGAGCCGTTCCAGGCGACCGTCCACCTGAAGGCTCCGCACGGAAAGCTTGCCAAGGGCAACGTCGCGTTGACGGTGCCGGCGGGCTGGTCGGTCAGCGGTCCGCAGCAGGTCAAGGAGAAGCCGTCGGCTGACCTGACGTTCACAGTGACCCCGGCCGCCAACGCGACGGTCGACCAGAACGCGAAGATCTCCGCGCTCTACACGACCAAGCACGCGACCGGCTACACCGACAACGTCGTACGCATCGTCGCCGCCGCCGAAGGACGCTTCCAGCGTTGGGGCAACTGGGCGGAGTACGACCAGTGGCTGCAGAACACGGCACCGCAGGCCAACCGCCTCGGGCGTTCGCAGGCGATCCAGTCCATGGGCATCGGCCAGACGATCGACGTACCGGTCGTTGTCCACAACTGGTCCACGCAACCGCAGACCGGGGCCGTGTCGCTCGATCTGCCGCCGGACTTCACCATCGACGCGCCGTCCAAGCCCTACAGCGTGCAGCCCGGAGCTGACCAAACGGTCACGTTCAAGCTGACGAACACCGACACCACGCTGCCCGCCCAGCAGAACGTCAACATCCCGATCCACACCGCGACAGGCACTGAGACTCTGACTCTCACGCTTGTCCCGACCACCGTCATCCCGCAGGCGACACCGGTCGTCGACGGCAAGGCCGGACCGGGCGAGTACCCGGGCCAGACGCTCGACCTCGGCCGGATCTGGCAGGGCGCGACGACCTGCACCGGCGTCGACGACTGCGGCGTTTCGTCAACAGGAGAAGGCAGTACGGCGAAGGTCAGCTGGTCCGACGACGCGCTCTACTTCTTCATCCACATCCGCGACGACTACCAGTCGTACGCCGTGACGCCGGCCGAATGCGTCGGCCACTGGCAGGCCGACTCGGTCGAGATCCTGCTCGATCCGCGCGGCAACGCGTCCGAGGCGCTGATGGACACCGCGAACGCGTTCAAGCTCGGCATCTTCCCGTTCACCCAGAGTGGCGAACCGTGCTGGGAACGCGACGCGGACAACCATCAGGGCTACTCGAGCGGCGCCCTCGACACCGGCAACGCGCCGGGCGTCCAGGTCGCGTCGACCGCGCAGTGGGTCGGCAGCAACGAGACCACCGTGCCGCACGCGTACGCCGGTGGCGGGTACGACCTCGAGGTGAAGATCCCGCTCGCCGACCTACCGTCCGCCGTCGACCCGTCGCGGCTGGGTCTGAACATCACGCCGTACGACAACGACGACACGTCAGCACCTGGTACGACGACGTTGCGGCACATCGACATGAGCACGCGACTGGGCTGGTCGGCACTGGGATCGGTGCAGTCCGACCCGTACCGCTGGGGTCTCGCCACCCTCCCCGGCTACACCCCACCCGCGGACCGCTCGACCACGCCGACGCCGCCGAACGTCTCGAATCCGAACCTCAACGGCGCCCTGTCGCCGCAGACGATCGCGCAGTCCGCGCGCAACGGCGTACCGATCTCCGGCCGTGTCCCGACCGACGACCTCAAGATCCTGTCCAGCAAGGTGCGCCCGACCGGAGTCGACCTCGTCACCTCGTCGAAGGGAACCGGCACCGCCCGGGCCTTCCTGACCAGTGGGCAGCTGGCGGCGATCCCGGTCTGGACAACCTCCTGCACCACCGATCCAGCACCGGACTACGGCTTCACCCCGTGTGCCATCACCGACGGCGCCACCCCACCGTGGTCCCCGAACATGAGCGGCCACCTGGTCAAGCAGTCCACCCAACCGATCACCCGCGGCGTGCAGCACTGGACGATCCCGTTGACCGCGGCCCAACGGACACAACTGAAGGACCAAGGCCACCTGCTCGTCTCCTACGAGACAACCCGAAACGAGGTGCAGGCCTTCGACATCCGCGTCCAGTAGCGGCGTCAGCGTGCGGCGGTGAAGTCCAGGCCGCCGCCGCTGGAGCGGAGCTGCAAGGTCGAGCCGTCGACCTGGTAGGTCACTTCGCCCTGCAATCCCTTCAGCAGTTGGGATTCCAGCTTCGCGGCGTCGCCGGCGCAAGCCCGGCGGGTGGTGGCGAGCTCGCCGAAGGTGAGTCTGCCGGTGGACCGCGCGACCATGCCCTGGAAGTCGTTGCAGCCGGTCGATCCGGTGACGCGTTCGCCGTTCAGGGTCAGCCACGCCTTCTCGGATCCGGCCTGGTGCGAGGCGGCCTCGCCGGTGATGACCGTGGACAGCTGCCACTTGGTGCCGTCGACGGCGAGGTCGGGCTCGACGATCTTGCGATCGGTCAACGAGATCGTCGTACTGCCCGCGGTGAGATCGAGCTTGCTGCCGTCGAGTTCCCAGGTCGGCTTCGCCCCGAGGATGCCGCCCAGCCACTCGTCCTGTCCCTGCAGCTGACCGAGGCAGCCCATCGCGGTCGACGTGATCTGGTCGTCCAGCGTGAGCCTGCCGCCCTCGGTCGAGACCTTCGTCTGCATCGAGTTGCAGCCGGCGTCGGCGACCAGCCGGCCGTCGTCGGTGAACTGCAGCCGGACCTGGGTTTTCGGTGCGAGCTGCTTCGGCTTCCCGTCCTCGGTGACCGAGGTGGACAGGTACGTCTTGCCGACCAGCGACGCGCCCGCGTCGGCGCCGGTGTTCTGACCGCAGGCCGCCAGCAGCAGCACTGCTCCGATGAGGCCGATCATCTGCTTGTGCACACCCGGAGGACGTCGCCGGGCATGTACGCGTTGCGTTAAATCGGGACCCAGGGTTGGCAGGCATGATCACGGTTCGATAACGTCACCGGCGTACGCGAGAGCGAAAGCACGACAAGGCCGGACAAACCGGCCCCTCTGGGGATTCAATCGAACAGTTGAGGGCCGCGCTGCAGTTCTGGGGCGAACAGGGCGACCCGTCGAGCACACTAAGGAACTCTTCGCATGCCCCCCACCCGAACTGCCCGGAGCCGCGTGATCCTGCCGGCGGTCCTCCTCGCCGTGGCCGGCCTGATCGCGGTACCGATCGCCGTCCACGCGTCCAAGGACTCGCCGGTGTCGACCGCGAACGCCGCGGACAGCACGGTCACTGCCCTTCCAAATGTCGGACGTGTCGAAACCTGCGTCATCGACGCGTACTCCGGCTGCACTGTCCTGCACGGTTTCGGCCAGAAGCCCGTCGCGATCACCGCGACCGCTTCCGGGCCGGCGATGGTGTCGATCGACCCGTCCCGCACCACTGACCAGAGCTACCGGCTGCGCGCCGTGCGGTACGACGGCAAGAAGTACCGCGCCGGCACCAAGCTGACCTACACGGTCCACTACGACTTCGCCGCCGTACCGGCGCAGCCGACGACGCCGACGCCGACCACCACGGCGACGCCGACGAAGCCGCCGACGACGAGCACCCCCACCCCGACGCCGACGCACACCACCACGACGCCGACCAAGCCCCCGACCACGTCGACCCCGCCGACGTCCCCGCCGACCACGACGACGCCCACGTCGACCGGCAGCCCGAGCGCGACCTGCACCAAGCCGTCGTTCGTCACCACCTCGACGAACAACCAGGGTGACGGCCGGACGTTCGGCGCGTACTACGTCCACAACAACATGTGGAACAACGACAACGGCACCTACACGCTGAGCGCCTGCAACTACAACAACTGGTTCCTCGACGTGACCCAGCCGATGCCGGGCGACAAGGGTGTCCAGGCGTACCCGAACGTGCACAAGGACTACAACGACGTGCCGCTGTCGAAGATCCAGTCGGCCAAGTTCGCGGCGTCCACGCCGGCCAACTGCTCCGCCTGCATCTACAACGTCGCGTTCGACGTCTGGGTCGGTGACGACCTGAACAACGAGCTGATGATCTGGACCGACAACCAGAAGCAGGTCCCGGCCGGCGACAAGGTCGGCACCGTGACCTTCGGCGGCTTCAAGTACGACGTCTGGCACGAGAACGGCTACACCGCCTACGTGTCCCAGGTGACGCAGAAGTCCGGCACGATGCCGCTGGCCAGCTTCTTCAACGACATGGCGACCCGCGGCTGGGCGCCGAAGCAGACCACCTGGCAGGTCGACTACGGCGTCGAGGTCGTCTCCACCGGCAACACCAAGCAGCGCTTCAACTTCACCGACTTCTCCATCCAGGAGAACTGACCCCCGGATCGCTCTCCCGTACCCCGGCGGCCACCGCGTTCTCGCGGTGGCCGCTTAGGGTTTCTGTCGTGATCGGACTCGTGATTTTCGACAACGACGGTGTGCTGGTGGACTCGGAGCGGCTGGCCAACACGATCCTGGCCGAGCTGCTGACCGAGGCGGGGCTGCCGTACAGCTTCGACGAGGCGGTGCGGGACTTCATGGGCGGCTCGATGGCCTCGATGCGGCAGCAGGCCGAGGCGCAGCTCGGGCGGCCGCTGCCGGCGGATCTCGAGGACCGGTACCACCAACGGTTGTTCGACGGGTTCGCCCAGCTCCAGGCGATCGAGGGCGTTGAGGCTGTCCTCGATCACCTGGACGCCCGCGGCGTCACCTACTGCCTGGCCTCCTCCGGCACCCATCGGCGGATCCGTACGGCGCTGACCGCGGTCGGGTTCCTGGACCGTTTCGAGGGCCGGATCTTCTCCGCCGAGGACGTTGCCCACGGCAAACCGGCACCCGACCTGTTCCTGCACGCGGCCGGGTCGATGGGGGTCAAGCCGGCCGACTGCCTGGTGATCGAGGACAGCCCGCTCGGCGTCGCCGCGGCCGTCGCGGCCGGCATGAAGGTGTTCGGGTACGCCGGGATGACGGACCCGGCCAAACTTTCCGATGCGGACACGGTTTTCCACAACATGACGGCCCTCGCCGACCTGATCGACGGCGCCTGAGACACTGGAGAGACCATGTCTACTCCTCAGTCACACCCGGTCCGCGCGGAGGCGGTCGTCGATCTGGCGGCGATCCGCCACAACGTGACCACGCTGCGTGCCCGCGCCGAGGGTGCGCAGGTGATGACTGTGGTCAAGGCCGACGGCTACGGGCACGGGATGGTGCCGGTCGCCCGGGCCGCGCGCGAGGCGGGCGCCGGCTGGATCGGCGCCGCGGTGCTCGAGGAGGCGCTCGCACTGCGCGCGGCCGGTGACACCGGACCGATCTTCTGCTGGCTGACCACGCCGGGTGAGCCGCTGACCGACGCGATCGACGCCGGGATCGACCTGTCCGCGGGTGCGCCGTGGGAGATCGACGAGCTGGCGGCAGGCGTGACCGATCGCCCCGCCCGCGTGCACCTGAAGATCGACACCGGGATGTCGCGCGGCGGCGCCGTACCGGAGGAGTGGCCGGCGTTGATCCGGGCCGCGGTCCGTGAGCAGGCCACCGGGCGGATCGAGGTCAAGGGCATCTGGTCGCATCTGGCGTCCTCCGACGAGCCGAAGAGCCCGGTGAACGAGTCGCAGCTGGCGACCTTCACCGAGGCGATCGAGGTGGCCGAGTCGTTCGGGATCGACGCCGAGTTCAAGCACCTGGCGAACTCCGGCGCCACGCTGGCGTTGCCGGAGACCCATTTCAACCTGGTCCGGCCGGGCGTCGCGACGTACGGCCTGTCGCCGTTCGGGCATGCGCTGCCGTCGTCCGAGCTCGGGCTGCTGCCGGCGATGACGTTGAAGGCGCGGCTCGCGATGGTGAAGCGGGTCCCGGCCGGTGCGGGCGTCTCCTACGGACTGACCTGGACCGCGCCGCGGCCGTCGACCCTCGGCCTGATCCCGCTCGGGTACGGCGACGGCCTGCCGCGGCACGCCTCGAACGGCGCCCCGGTGCAGGCCGCCGGTGCACGCCGTACGGTCGTCGGCCGGATCTGCATGGACCAGTGCGTGGTCAACCTCGAGGACGACCAGGCCGCCGCGGGCGACGAGGTCGTGCTGTTCGGCCCGGGTACTGCGGGCGAGCCGACGGCGGACGACTGGGCCGACGCGGCCGGCACCATCAACTACGAGATCGTCACCCGCCTGGGCGCCCGGATCCCGCGCAGGTACGTCGACAGCGAAAGGTAGACCGGTCGTGTCCAAAGCAGGGCGGACCGCCGGACTGATCGGAGCCGCGGTCGGAGTGCTGGCTGCTGGTGCAGCGGCCGGCGTCGCGGTCGAGCGCACGGTCATCGGCCGGCGGTCGGGTCAGCGCAAGCAGCTCGAGGCCGAGCCGTTCGGGTCGCAACGAGGTACGCCGTACATCTTCACCGCCGACGACGGCGTCGAGTTGTACGTCGAGGTGGACGAACTGAAGCGGTCCCGGCGACCCGCTCCGCCGCCCAAGCGCCGGCTCGGCCGGAAGCTGCCGCTGCCGCCCGAGGACCTCACGGTGATCTTCGCGCACGGCTACGGGCTGAACATGGACGCCTGGCACTTCGAGCGCCGGGATCTGGCCGGCATCGGCACGATGGTGTTCTACGACCAGCGCTCGCACGGCCGGTCCGGGCGGTCACCGAAGGACCACGTCAGCATCGACCAGCTCGGCCAGGACCTGTACGGGATCCTCGAGCGGTTCGCGCCGACCGGCCCGGTGATCCTGATCGGCCACTCGATGGGCGGCATGACGATCATGGCGCTGGCCGAGCAGCACCCGGAGCTGTTCGGCGACCGGGTGATCGGCGTCGGGCTGTGCTCGACCAGCGCAGGCGGGCTGGACGGCGTACCGATCGTGTTCCCGGGCAAGCTCGGCATGCTCGCGCGGACCCTCGCGACGCCGACGGTCGCCGCGCTGGCGCGGATCCCGGACGTGGTCGAGCGCAGCCGGAAGGCCGGCTCGGACATCAGCTACCTGCTGACCCGGAAGTACTCGTTCGGCTCCGAGGTGCCGCCGGCGTTCACCGAGTTCGTCAACGAGATGATCGCGGCCACGCCGATCGAGGTGATCGCGGAGTTCTACCCGATCTTCGCGCTGCACGACAAGTTCGACTCTCTCGAGCCGCTGCAGAAGGTCGAGTGCGTGGTGGTCGGCGGCGACAAGGACCACCTGACCCCGTTCAGCCACGCCGAGGAGATCGTCCGCCGGGTGCCCGGCGCCGAGCTCGTCGAGGTGAAGAACTGCGGCCACCTGGGCCTGATCGAGCACCACCGTGAATTCACCGCAGCCCTCCTTGGCATGATCGAACGAGCCGAACAATCCTTAGGATCTGTATGACCGACCTTCATGTCGTAGATGCGACCGCGGAACACGTCGACGACATCGTGACCGTGATTCATCACGCGTTTGCTGCGCGGCGGGTGCTCGACCCGCCGTCGACTGCGCTGTCCGAGAACGCGACGACCGTTGCCGCGGCCATCGCCGAGCACGGCGGGCTGCTGGTGCTGATCGACGGCGCCCCGGCCGGTGCGGTGCTGTTCGAGCAGGTCGGTGACGTCCTCAACCTGCGCCGGGTCTCCGTCGACCCGCGATCCCAGGCGCGCGGAGTCGCGTCGGCGATGGTCGGCTGCGCCGAGGAGGTCGCCGTACGCCGTGGGCTCAGCCGGGTGAACCTGATCGCCCGGGTCGAGCTGCCGGACACCGTGGAATTCTGGCGGCGCCGTGGGTACTCCGTGGTCGACCAGCAGGCGCACAACCTGATCTATGCGAAGGCGATGCCGGTCGAGCTGACGGTGCCGACGTCCGACGACATGCAGGCGATCGGCGCGGAGCTGGCCGGTCAGCTGCGGCCGGGCGACGTCCTCGTGCTGTCCGGCGACCTGGGCGCCGGGAAGACCACATTCACGCAGGGCCTCGGGGCCGGGCTGAAGGTGCGGGGTGCGATCACGTCGCCGACCTTCGTGATCTCGCGGGTGCACCCGTCGCTGGTCGACGGCCCGGCGCTGGTGCACGTGGACGCCTATCGGCTGGGCGGGTTCGCCGAGCTGGACGATCTCGATCTGGACGCGAGCCTGGAGGACGCGGTCACCGTGGTCGAGTGGGGTCATGGGCTGGCCGAGGCGCTGGCGCCGGACCGGCTCGACGTCGTGGTGACCCGCGGCGACGACGACACCGACGAGACTCGGGCGCTGCGGATCACACCCGTGGGTCCACGCTGGGCCGCATCCGGCATCCGGGTGTCCGTACTGGAGAAGAACTGACATGTTGCTTGCCTTCGACACCTCGAGTGCCGCTGTCACCGTCGCGCTGGCCACGCCGGACGGCGAGATCGTTGCCTCATCGACAACGGTGGACGCCCTACGCCACGGCGAGTTGCTCGCGCCCGCGATCGCAGCCGCGCTGGAATCGGCGGGTGCCACACCGCGCGACCTGACCGGCATCGCGGTCGGGGTCGGCCCTGGCCCGTTCACCGGTTTGCGGGTCGGGCTGGTGACCGCGCGGACGATGGGTGAGGTGCTCGGCATCGAGGTCTCCGGCGTCTGCAGCCTGGACATCCTGGCGCGTCAGTCGTCGTTGTCGTTGCCCGTCGCGGTCGCGACGGACGCGCGGCGCAAGGAGATCTACTGGGCGCTGTACGACGGCCCGGCCGCGGACGGCAGCCGTCGTCGGCTGGAAGGACCCGCGGTCGACAAACCGGCCGAGGTCGCGCACGTGCTGTCCGGTCTGCCGGTGATCGGCCGCGGCGCGGTCCTGTACGCCGACGTGCTGGGCGTCGCAGAGGCCGACGTCACGGAGTACCCGTCGGCCGAGGTACTGGCGACGGGCGTGGCGACTCGGACGCTCGAGGTCGTAGCGCCGGAGCCGCTGTACCTGCGCCGGCCGGACGTCACGATGTCCGCCGGCCCCAAGAGCGTGCTGTGAGACCAGCCATTCGAGCGGCTCGCGCGGACGATCAGGCTGCGCTGGTCGCATTGGATGAGCTGTGCTTCGGGTCGGCAGCCTGGAGTACGGTCGGCTGGTCGGACGAGTTCGAGCGGCTGTCCGAGGACCGGGTGATCCTGGTCGCGGACGAGGGCGCCGTGGTCGGGTACGTCGTACTGCTGGTGCCGCCGGTCGCGCTCGATGTGGTCGAGGTCCTGCGGATCGCGGTCGCCCCGGCGGAGCGGCGTACCGGTATCGGTGGGCAACTGATGACCGCCGCGCTGCACCGGTGCGCGGGCCGGACCGTGCTGCTTGAGGTTGCCTTGAGCAACGAGTCGGCGCGGGGTCTGTACGCGGGGTTCGGGTTCGAGGAGATCAGCCGGCGGCGTGGGTACTACGGTGACGGCGAGGATGCGGTGATCATGCGGTGGCGGGAGAACAATGAGTGAGCCTCTGATCCTGGGGATCGAGACGTCGTGCGACGAGACCGGGGTCGGGATCGTGCGCGGGCAGACGCTGCTCGCCGACGCGATCGCGTCCAGCGTCGAGGAGCACGCTCGGTTCGGCGGCGTCGTACCCGAGGTAGCGAGCCGGGCGCACCTCGAGGCGATGGTGCCGACGATCCGGCGCGCGTGCGAGACGGCCGGGATCAAGCCGTCCGACGTCGACGCGGTCGCGGTCACGAGCGGGCCCGGGCTGGCCGGCGCATTGCTGGTCGGTGTCGCCGCCGCGAAGGGATTGGCGCTGTCGCTGGACAAACCGCTGTACGGCGTGAACCACCTGGCGGCCCATGTCGCGGTGGACACGCTGGAGCACGGTGATCTGCCGAAGGGCTGTGTCGCGATGCTGGTGTCCGGCGGGCACTCGTCGCTGCTGTCGGTCGAGGACATCACCGACGGCGTCGTACCGATGGGCAGCACGATCGACGATGCGGCGGGCGAGGCGTTCGACAAGGTCGCGCGGGTGCTCGGCCTGCCGTTCCCCGGTGGGCCGTACATCGACAAGGCGGCGCGGGACGGCGGGGACCGGTTGTATGTGACGTTCCCGCGCGGGCTGACGTCGCAGCGGGACCTGGAGCGGCACCGGTTCGACTTCTCGTTCTCGGGGTTGAAGACCGCGGTCGCGCGCTGGGTCGAGGCGCGGCGGCGGGACGGCGAGGACGTGCCGGTGAACCATGTCGCGGCGGCCTTCCAGGAGGCGGTGTGCGACGTCCTGACCCGCAAGGCGATCGACGCGTGCAAGGACCGCGGCTTCGAGCACCTGCTGATCGGTGGCGGCGTCGCGGCGAACTCACGGTTGCGGGCGATGGCCGAGGAGCGTGCGTCGGCGGCCGGGATCGCTGTCCGGGTGCCGCGGCCGGGGCTGTGCACCGACAACGGTGCGATGGTCGCGGCGCTGGGTTCTGAGCTCGTCCGGGCCGGGAAGGCGCCGTCGCCGCTGGACCTGCCCGCTGATTCGTCGATGCCGATCACGGAGGTGCTGAACAAGTGAGATGGACCGGACCTGACGGTTTCGAGGCCGATGACGATGTCGCGCGGATCGATGTCGACGTGGTGCACGGCTTCCTGACCACGTCGTACTGGGCGCCGGGGATTCCGCGGGAGGTTGTGGCGCAGTCGGTCGCGGGCTCGCTGAACCTGGGCGTGTTCGCGGCCGACGGTGCGATGGTCGCGTTCGCCCGGATGGTGACGGATCGCGCGACGTTCGGCTGGCTGGCCGACGTGTTCGTGCTGCCGTCGCACCGTGGTCACGGTCTCGGCCGGTTCGTGGTGTCGACGCTGCTCGAGCACCCGGAGCTGAAGGGGGTACGGCGGTTCATGCTGGGGACCGCGGACGCGCATGAGCTGTACCGCTCCTACGGCTTCGAGGCGCTCCCCGAGCCCGATCGCATGATGATCATCCGCAAGGACCCGTCGGACATCTACGGCCGCCCATGAACCCACCCGGGGTGGACCTGGTCTGGAATCCGGCCGGGGCGACCGATCTCGTGCTGCTGGCGCACGGCGGCATGGAAGAGTCGCGGGCCGACGCCTACCTGTGGCGCGCGCCCATCCTCCGCATGTGGCCCTTCGCCGCGGCTGCCCGCACGGCCGTCCCGGACGCGGCCGTCGGCCTGATGCGCTACCGCTACCAGGGGTGGAACGCCACCACCACGGATCCCACCACCACGGATCCCGCCGCTGCGGATCCTGCGGCTGCGGACCCCGCTGTGGATCTGCGTGCTGTGCTCGACGAACTGCCACCGGTGATTCGCCGCGTCGTCCTGATCGGCCACTCGATGGGCGGCCGGGCAGTTGTTGCGGCCGGCGATCATCCGCGGGTGGCCGGCGTACTGGCGTTGGCTCCCTGGCTGCCGGAGGGCGAGCCCCTGACCAAACTCCGCTCGCCCGTCACCTTCGCGCACGGGACCGATGACACCATCACCGACCCGCGCACCACCACCGCGTACGCCAACCGCCTCCGCGCCGCCGGCACCCCGGTCACCGTTTACGCGGTCACCGACGAAACGCACCCGTTGCTCCATCGCGCCACCGACTGGAACACCCTGGTCGCCACGTTCACCGCCGGCGCTCTCGCGTCCCCGCAGCCGACGCCGGCAACCACGTCCTCGGAGCAGACGCCGGCAACCACGACCTCGGAGCAGACGCCGGCAACCACGACCTCGGAGTCGACGACGGCACCTGATGCGGACACCGAGCCGCTGCCGCAGTACGGTCAACGGTCATCGCTGCCTGCCGCGGTCGGGTCGATCGCGGTGGCCCGCCTTCGCCTCCCGGTCGTCGAACGCTTCCAGGTGAAGGTGGCAGAGGCCCGGGGGTAATGCGCACCGCTTGCTCCCCAGGCGAACGGCCAGCGGCCAACCGGTTCCGCTGTCAGCCTGGCGCACCCAGATGAACTCCCGTCGAACGCGCAATAGCAACTAGTGGCGGGCCTCCGGGTGAGTGCGGCAGCGGACGCAGCACCTCGCCCGCCGGCTTGTCACCCGGAGACCCGCTCGCGAGATCGATCATATGTTCGAATATGCGTCGAGCGCAAGTGGCGTCCGGGAGTCGTGCCGACGATGGCCGCGAAGGCCGCGATGAAACCGCTCGGGTTCGCCCAGCCGCAGGCGTGTGCGACGTACGTCGTGTCGTGGCCGTCCGCGAGCAGGACGAGGGCGTGGTAGATCCGCAGTTGCGTGCGCCATTCGTAGTACGTCATGCCGAGCTCGTCGCGGAACAGGCGGCTGAGGGTGCGGGCGCCGGCTCCGGCCTTGCGGCCCAGTTCGGCGAGCGAGGTGTTGTCCGCGGGGTTCTCGTGCAGGTGCTGCGCGATGGTGCGCAGCCGGTCGTCGCGTGGCTCGGGCAGTTGCAGCGGCTGCTCGGTCGCTTCATGCAGCTCGTCCACAAGGACCCGCTGGAGTCGGGCACGGGCGGCGTGGTCCAGCTGGCGGCTGGTGAGGGCGAGCAGGACCTCCCGGGCGAGGCCGGAGGCCAGGAACACCGCAGGCCGGTCCGGGATGTGCCGGGCGAGCGCGGGCGACAGGAACACGATGCGCATGTCGGTCTCGCCGTGTGCGCGGTGCTGGTGAGTGAATCCGGCCGGCGTCCACGCGACTCGGTTGGCCGGGACGATCGACGTACCCGCGTCGGTGTGCACGGACAGGACACCGCGCGCGGCGTACACCAGATGCCCTTCTTCATGGGTCTGCACCGAGCTCACGCCGCCGGACGGCCACTGGTGTGCGCCCGCGGACGGGAAGAGTTCCGATCGGGTTGTCATGAGGTGATCCGGCGGCAGGAGTAGGCGACGGCGTCTCGGCCGATCCGGGTGATGATGAGCGTCGCTGACGCCGAGCCCTTCGGAGTGAGCTTCTTCCGGAGCTGGGCCGGGTCCAGGTCCACGCCGCGCTTCTTGATCTCCAGCGTCCCGATGCCCTCGCTACGAACCCAGGAGCGCAGCGCCTTCTCCTTGTACGGCAGCTCTTCCACCACCTCGTACGCCGAAGCGAGCGGCGTCGGGACGTACTTCGCTGCCGTGACGTAAGCGATGCGCGGATCCAGCAGCCAACCGTCCACCGCTGCGGCGACCGCAGTGACCAGACCGGCTCGGACAACTGCTCCGTCCGGTTCGTAGACGTACTGACCAACCGGACCGGCCTCGGCCTCTGGCGCATCCGACACGGTCGCCTGACTGGGCAGCAGGGTCGCTCGACGCGGCGTCCCGCCGTACAGCTCACCGGACCACAAGGCTGCCTCCTTCACCTCGCCGGAGTCGCTGATCCACTCCGCTTCCACGCCAGCGGGGATCGCGTCGTGCGGGATGCCTGGCGCCACCTTCACGCAGGCGGTCCGCTGGAGCAGCTCCAGTACGAAGGGCCACGGCGGTGAGTAGGCGTTGTGGTCGAACACCCGCCTCCCATCAGCGCGCCGCGCCGGGTCCGCGAACACCACGTCGTACGGCGTGAGGTCGGTCGACTCGGCCTCACCTCCTAGGACGTCGCCGGCGAGACCGAGGGCCGCCAGGTTGGCGCGGGCGGTAGCGGCGGTCTCGGGATCACGTTCGACACCAGTCACTCGGAGACCGGCGCGTGCGGCACTGATGAGGTCGCCGCCGATCCCGCACCCCAGGTCGACCACGCTGGCGCCCGCAAGGGTGGCTGCGAGGCGAGCGGCGCGGTGAGTGCCGACTGCGGTCCGGGTGGCTTGCTCCAGGCCGTCCGGGGTGAAGTACATGCGCTCGGCGTCCGGACCGAACTTGGCAACCGCCCGGTGGCGCAGTGCGGCCTGAGTGACTGCAGTCGTGACCAGCGTGGCGTCGTACCGGCGTCGGAGCTTCTCGACCAACTGCAGCTCACGACCAGGCTGGTACTCCGCGCACGCAGCCGCGAGCACGTCGGCACCCGGTCCGTCGAGCAACGCGGTGACTGTCACTCGGCAACTCTAGAGGGGGCTGGAACAGCTCCGGCTCCAGCTTCTCGTTGCCATCGAGTAGAGCCGCCAGTTCATCGCTGAGCGGGTCTTCGGGCCGTAAATGCCGTCGACGACCAGGTGGTGCTTGCGCTGGACGGTCTTGAGCACTGCGCGCGTGTTGCTGCCGTAGATGCCGTCGACGGCGAGTTTGGTGCCGTAGCAGAAGTTCAGGTTGCGCTGGAGCACCCGGATCGCGGTGTCCGGGTCGCCGTACCGGTTGGAGCCGCGATTCGGGTCGTCGCCGTACATCAGGTTGCAGGTGGTGCTGGTGCTGGCATAGATCGAGGGCATCGGGATGCCCCAGCTGCGGTTCACCGGCACGAGCCGGGCCGACCGGCACTGCGGCAGGGCAGCAGCCGCCTTGAGCTCGGCGGCGGTCGCGTCGTGGGAGGCGGTCTGGTCGGCCGGAGCCTCGGGCGCCGGAGCAGCCGCGGGTGCGCCGGCGGCTGGTGACTCCGGCTTCGACGCGTTGGCGGCGACGGCTCCGACTGCGACCGCGCCGACGGCGGCCAGGAGCGCGATCGTCCGGCCGGACAGCTTGGGCAACGCCATAACCACATTCTGTACCTGAGTGGTCACCGGTGCCGCTACGTCTCAGGCTGAGAATCCTTTGGCACTCGAGTTGACCGAGTGCTAATCGCGGCCTAGATTCGGTGTTGGCACTCTCGATGCGAGGGTGCCAGCGGTCCGGCCCTTGACCCCCGCGACGGCAGGGGAGCGCGACCACCATGAACCGCAAACAGCACATCGACCGTGGAGGTCAGCAAGTGTCGGTCACGATCAAGCCGCTCGAGGACCGCGTCCTCGTCGCGCCGCTCGAAGCCGAGCAGACCACGAAGTCCGGCCTGGTGATCCCGGACACCGCCAAGGAGAAGCCGCAGGAGGGCGAGATCCTCGCCGTCGGCCCCGGCCGGATCGACGACAACGGCAACCGCGTCCCGCTGGACGTCGCCGTCGGCGACAAGGTCATCTACTCCAAGTACGGCGGCACCGAGGTCAAGTACGACGGCCAGGACTACCTGATCCTGGGCGCCCGCGACATCCTCGCAGTCGTCAGCAAGTGACGACCGCTCGCTGTTCCTGACCGACACCGCCCTGGTGCCCTACCGGCGCCGGGGCGGAGTCGGTAGGGCACAGCGATGGGTTCGAGCCTGCAACGATCTAGCGATTTCAGAGAGGGACTGGATTTTTCATGCCGAAGATCCTCGAGTTCGACGAGAACGCTCGGCGCGCGCTGGAGCGCGGCGTCGACAAGCTCGCGAACACGGTGAAGGTGACGCTGGGCCCGAAGGGCCGCTACGTCGTCCTGGACAAGAAGTGGGGCGCCCCGACCATCACCAACGACGGTGTCACCGTCGCGCGTGAGGTCGAGCTGGACGACCCGTTCGAGAACCTTGGTGCGCAGCTGACCAAGGAGGTCGCCACCAAGACCAACGACATCGCCGGTGACGGCACCACCACCGCGACGGTGCTGGCGCAGGCGCTGGTGCACGAGGGCCTGCGGGCGGTCGCCGCCGGCGTCAACCCGATGGGCCTCAAGCGCGGCATCGAGGCGGCCGTCGAGGCCGTGTCGGCCAAGCTGATCGAGACCGCGCGGCCGGTCGACGACAAGGGCGACATGGCCCACGTCGCCACCATCTCCGCGCGCGACGCCGAGATCGGCACGCTGATCGCGGACGCGTTCGACAAGGTCGGCAAGGACGGTGTGATCACCGTCGAGGAGTCGAACACCTTCGGGACCGAGCTCGAGTTCACCGAGGGCATGCAGTTCGACAAGGGCTACATCTCGCCGTACTTCATCACCGACGCCGAGGCCGGCGAAGCGGTGCTGGAGGACCCGTACATCCTGATCCACCAGGGCAAGATCTCCGCGATCGCGGACCTGCTGCCGCTGCTGGAGAAGGTCGTGCAGTCCGGCAAGACGCTGCTGCTCATCGCCGAGGACGTCGAGGCCGAGGCCCTGTCCACCCTCGTGGTGAACAAGATCCGCGGCAACTTCACCTCGGTCGCCGTCAAGGCGCCGGGCTTCGGTGACCGCCGCAAGGCGATGCTGGAGGACCTGGCCGCGCTCACCGGCGCGCAGGTCGTGGCCCCGGAGGTCGGCCTCAAGCTCGACCAGGTCGGTCTGGAGGTGCTCGGTACGGCGCGCCGCATCGTGGTCACCAAGGACAACACGACCGTCGTCGAGGGTGCCGGCAAGGCCGACGACATCGAGGGCCGGGTCAACCAGATCAAGTCCGAGATCGAGCGCACCGACTCCGACTGGGACCGCGAGAAGCTGCAGGAGCGGCTGGCCAAGCTGGCCGGCGGCGTCTGCGTGATCAAGGTCGGCGCGGCCACCGAGGTCGAGCTGAAGGAGAAGAAGCACCGGATCGAGGACGCGGTGTCCGCGACCCGGGCCGCGATCGAAGAGGGCATCGTCGCCGGTGGCGGCTCCGCTCTCGTGCACGCGGCCGCGGTGCTGGACAACGGCCTGGGCCTGGAGGGCGACGAGCTCGCCGGCGTCCGGATCGTCCGCAAGGCGATCGTCGAGCCGCTGCGCTGGATCGCCGAGAACGGTGGCTACGAGGGGTACGTCGTGACCTCCAAGGTCGCCGACCTCGAGGTCGGTAGCGGCTTCAACGCCGCCACCGGCGAGTACGGCGACCTGCTGGCGCAGGGCGTTCTGGACCCGGTCAAGGTGACCCGGTCCGCGCTCGCCAACGCCGGCTCGATCGCTGCACTGCTGCTGACCACCGAGACGCTGGTGGTCGACAAGCCCGAGGAAGAGGAGCCCGCGGCGGCCGGTCACGGCCACGGCCACGGTCACTGAGCCTCAGGCAACCAGTTCGACAGCACGGCACACAGCACAGAACACCGCCCGGCAGGCAACTGCCGGGCGGTGTTCTGTTCTGATAGGCAGGTGCTGATCCGGGAACGCCGTGCCGAGGACCTGCCTGTCTGCGTCGACATCCTCCGAACCGTTCACGAGCGGGCCGGGTATCCGATCAACTGGCCCGCCGACCCGGCGCGGTGGCTGACACCGGAGGCAGCCCTCGGGTGCTGGGTTGCCGTCAGTGACGGACGGGTCGTGGGGCACGTGGTGCTGACGGCAGTGGGTGATCACGCCGAGGTGGAGCGCCTGTTCGTCGACCCGCAGGCGACCGGCCGGGGGACCGGCCGTCAGTTGCTCGGCCACTGTGTCACCGCGGCAGCCGAGCTCGAGCGGCCGCTCTCACTCGAGGTGGTCGACAACCGCGGTGCCGCCGTGCACCTTTACCGGCGCGCGGGCTGGCTGGAAACCGGCCGTACACCGATCGACTGGGGCGGCAGTCAGGCCTCGCAGCTCATCCGCTTCACGGCGCCTGCGGAGCGAACTCGTGAGTAGTGACAGATCGTGATCAAGTGGCCGGTAGCGATCACGAATTGCCACTAGGCAAGAAGAGTTGAGCGCCGTACCATCTTTCAGGCTGGCCGGTCTGAACACGAGGGGGCGAGGGGTGACCGAGGTACGAGTACCTGACACCCACGACCGGGTCGAGCTTAGGGATCTTGCCGCGCTGGCCGGCGACGGGGACCGCACAGCTCTTAACGACCTGCTCACCAGGGTGCGCGCTGTGGCGCACCGATATGTACGGTCCCGTCTGTGGACCTATCCCGGCGGCGCCGACATGGTCGACGACGTCGCACAGGAAGTTTGTGTCGCGGTGTTCGGCGCGCTGAGCCGGTACCGTGACGAGGGGAGGCCTTTCGAGGCTTTCGTCTACGGCATCGCGGCCCGCAAGGTCGCCGATGCCCAGCGTGCGTTCGCGGTCGCCGACGTTTCGACGCCGGACCTGCCGGACGGCGCGGACGAGTCACCGACGCCGGAGGAGCGCGCGGTCCGGCAGTCCGAGGTCCAGCACATCATGGGCCTGCTGGACAAGCTGCCGGAGAAGTTGCGGGAGATTCTGCGACTCCGGGTGGTTGCGGGGATGTCAGCCGAGGAGACCGGCCGGGCACTGGGGATGACACCGGGGGCGGTGAGGGTCGCACAGCATCGGGCGTTGAACACGCTCAGGGGGTTTGTGGGGCATGAAGCACAGCTGGAACGAGGAAGAGCAGGGGAGGGGCATCATGGCTGACCGTTTCGACTTGGACGCGATCGAGGCTGATGACGCGCTGCTCGATCTGCTCGCCGCCGGTGGGGAGTCCGCCCGTGCGGCGGGCGAGTACGACGCGGCCGTCGCACTGCTGGCCGATCTGCGGCTGGCGGTCGAGGTCGAGGACGAGCTCCCGGTAGAGACCATCGACGATCCGGAGAGCTTCCTGGCGCGCTGCGCCGCGCTCAACCCGATCACCGACCCGTTCGCCCGCAAGATGGCGACCCGCGGTCTGGCGCTCGGGGTGGCGGCGGTGGCCGCGCTGTCGGTCTCCGGGGTGGCAGCAGCGGTCAACGGTGACCCGCTGTCGCCGTACGAGAAGGTCATCGAGAAGATGGTCGACGCGGTCCGCCCGCAGACCAGCTTCCCGAAGGAAGACCTCGACGGCCTGCCGGTGATGGACAAGACGAAGATCGTCAAGGTCGGCAAGGACTACAAGAAGCAGGTCGACGCCGAGCGCGCCCAGAGCGACGGCAAGGCCGGTTCGGTCCTGGACGTCGACCCGAACGCACGGAAGATCCCGGTGGTGCCGCCGTTGGTCGAGGCGCGCGACAAGCCGCTGGCGATCCTCGAGAAGCCGACGATCCCGATGCCGACCGCCGTGAAGACGGAGGACCCGGGCAAGCCTGCCGACACCAAGACCGACCCGCCGACCGACACCACGGGTGGCGGCACGACCGACACCACGACGACGCCGACTCCGCCGCCGTCGACACCGACGGATACGCCGACGGAGCCGCCGCCGACGACGCCGACGGATCCGCCGTCGACGCCGACCGACACCACGACGACGCCCCCGGCGAACGTCGACACCGGTACGGGCGACAACACGGCCACCGGCGACCCGACGGCCACGCCGACCGACGGCACCGGTACCGACGGCACGGGGAGCGGCGACACTGCGACTCCCGGAAGCGACGGGAACGGTTCGGGCACCACGACGCCGGCCGGCACGTCCGGGGACGACCAGAAGCCGAGCGACGAGGTCACTCAGGTTCCGGACGTTGTGCAGGGCGCGACGGACGCCGTCGACAAGATCCTGGACTCGGTCCTGCCGACGCCCACCGGCGAGCCGATCACGATCGAGAGCGCCCAGCTGTTCTTCGGCGAGTCGCAGGCGGCCAAGCCGCCGACGGCGAAGAAGCCGGCCAGCGCCAAGAAGGCGGCGGCAGCCAAGAAGGCCGCGGCGGCCAAGAAGGCGGCGGGGAAGCACTCGGCCGGGAAGGTCACCACGGGCTCGGTCCGCAAGACCTACCCGCAGGGCAAGCACTCGAGCGGCCAGTACGCCGAGGGCAAGCACGCGGCGATCGACCGCACCTACGGCTCCACGGCCGAGCCGGACATCCTGGCGATCCTGAACGTCGTCAACGCACCGATCAAGTAACCGGCCACCCGCTCCGCCCGCCGCGCTTCCGCGGCGGGCGGAGCGCTGTGGACGGCCGATTCGGGGGCCGGTGCGGGCGCGGATAGGATGGGGTTCCGTTCTCGCCGTGTAAAGGTGCTCGTTTCCCCATGGACATCACACCCGCTGGAGTTCCCGACAAGTTCGCCGTCCTCGGCCTCACCTTCGACGACGTGCTGCTGCAGCCCAACGAGTCCGACGTCATCCCCTCCGAGGCCAGCACCCGGTCCCGGGTCAGCCGCAACGTCTGGGTGAACATCCCGCTGCTGTCCAGCGCGATGGACACCGTCACCGAGGCCCGGATGGCGATCGCGATGGCCCGCCAGGGCGGCCTCGGCGTCCTGCACCGCAACCTCTCGATCGAGGACCAGGCCCAGCAGGTCGACCTGGTCAAGCGCTCCGAGTCCGGCATGATCGCCCAGCCGATCACGATCGGTCCGGACGCCAGCATCGGCGAGGCCGACGCGCTGTGCGCGCAGTACCGGATCTCCGGCGTGCCCGTCGTGGACGACGCCGGTGTTCTGGTCGGCATCGTGACGAACCGCGACATGCGCTTCGAGAACGACCTGTCCCGCCCGGTCCGCGAGGTGATGACCAAGCAGCCGCTGATCACCGGCAAGCAGGGCATCTCGGCCGACGACGCGATGGCGCTGCTGAGCAAGCACAAGGTGGAGAAGCTGCCGCTGGTCGACGACGCCGGCAAGCTGACCGGCCTGATCACGCTGAAAGACTTCGTCAAGCGGGACAAGTTCCCGCTGTCCACCAAGGACGGCAGCGGCCGGTTGATGGTCGGCGCCGCGATCGGCTTCTTCGGCGAGGCGTACAAGCGGGCCATGTCCCTGGTCGAGGCCGGTGTCGACGTGCTCGTCGTGGACACCGCGCACGGTCACTCCCAGGCGCAGCTGGAGATCATCCGCAAGCTCAAGGCCGACCCGGCGACCCGCGGTGTGGACATCGTCGGCGGCAACGTCGGCACCCGCGCGGGTGCGCAGGCCCTGGTCGAGGCCGGTGCGGACGGTGTCAAGGTCGGCGTCGGCCCGGGCTCGATCTGTACGACGCGGGTCGTGTCCGGCGTCGGCGTTCCGCAGGTCACCGCGATCTACGAGGCCTCGCTGGCGTGCAAGGCGGCCGGCGTCCCGGTCATCGGCGACGGCGGCCTGCAGTACTCCGGCGACATCGCCAAGGCGCTCGTCGCCGGTGCGGACACAGTCATGCTGGGCTCGCTGCTGGCCGGCTGCGAGGAGTCGCCGGGCGACCTGGTGTTCATCAACGGCAAGCAGTTCAAGGCGTACCGCGGGATGGGTTCGCTCGGCGCGATGCAGTCCGGCGGCCTGCGCAAGTCGTACTCCAAGGACCGCTACTTCCAGCACGACGGCGGCTCCGACGAGAAGCTGATCGCCGAGGGCGTCGAGGGTCAGGTCCCGTACCGCGGACCGCTGTCGGCCGTCGCGCACCAGCTGATCGGCGGCCTGCGCCAGTCGATGTGGTACACCGGCGCTCGCACCGTCCCGGAGCTGCAGGACAAGGGCCGCTTCGTCCGCATCACCTCCGCCGGCCTCCAGGAGTCCCACCCGCACGACATCCAGATGACGGTCGAGGCGCCGAACTACTCCGGCCGCTGACCCGCCCCCCAATCCCGCCTGGATTGGTTGCCGTGTGACAACCTGTACGTACAGGTCGCAACCTTGTATGTACAGGTTCGTGCGGTGGAGGTGTGGATGACTGCTGAGGTGCCACTTCGGCGGATCGAGGTGAGCGGCCTCACCTCGCTGCGTCATGCGACGTTGGACCTGTCGAGTGCCGTCACGCTGCTGGTCGGTCCGAACGGTGCAGGCAAGAGCAACGTGGTCGACGCCTTCGAGATGCTCGGACGGATCATCGATCAGCAGTTGAACGACACCCTGGTGCGGACCGGTGGCTTCGCGACCATGCTGCACCGGACGCGGGATCCTGCGCTATCACCTGAGTCGATCGAGATCGAGGTGTGGGGTGAGTGGCAGGGGCAGATCTCGAACGGCTACCGCGTCCGGGTCGAGGCCGGCACCGACGACACCGCGGTCGTGCGGGAGACTGTGATGTTCCACGACCGATCGCGGTTCGATGAGCCGTACACGACGGTTCTGCGAACGGCTCGAGAGAGCAAACTGCGGGACGAGGCGGAAACCTCTCGCACAGCGTCGTATGTGCTCGGGGTGGTCTCGGGCTGCCGAGTATTCCATTTCGACGACACGAGCGCCGATGCACCGGTGAAACGGCGGGTCGATCCGGCCGACAACATCACACTGCATCCGGACGCACGCAACGTCGCTGCCGTCCTGCTGCGGCTGCGTGCGGAGGATCCGTCCCGGTACGGCCGCATAGTCCGCGTCGTACGTACTGTTGCGCCGTACTTCGACGACTTTGTGCTCGAGCCAGAAGGCGGAGCGATCAGGCTCAGATGGCGCGAGCGCGGACTCGACTCGGTATTCTCTGCCAACAATCTGAGCGACGGGACCTTGCGGTTCATCTGCTTGGCGGTCCTCCTGCTACAGGACAACGCGGCAGGCACGATCGTCCTTGACGAGCCGGAGCTGGGTCTGCACCCGTTCGCGATCCACCAACTCGCAGCCCTCCTACGCAGAGCCGCCGGCGATCGACGTGTGGTTGCCGCCACGCAGTCGGTGACCCTCCTAGAGCAGTTCAGCGTGGACGAGGTCGCGATTGTCGAGCGGACCAGCGAAGGCACCCAGATTCAGCGGCCGGACCCTCGCTCGCTCGAGGAGTGGCTCGGGGACTATTCACTGGGTGAGCTGTGGGAGAAGAACCTGCTGGGCGGACGGCCTCGTCCGGACGACTCGCCCCGTGTGGTGAGTGGATGACGACCTTCCGCCAGATCGCGATCGTGGTGGAAGGCCAGACTGAGTCCGCGTTCGTCAGTGAGATCTTGGCGCCGTACCTGCAGGCCACCGGTGTCTATGTCACGCCGGTCATCGTCACGACGTCGCGGCTCGCCAACGGGACCACCTTCAAGGGTGGCGGAACAGTGTGGAAGCACTACGAGAACGACATCCGGAGACTACTGCGTGCCACGCACTTCCACTGTGTGTCGATCCTGCTCGACTTCTACGCTTACCCGCGCAATGCTCCCGGTTCCGACTGCTGTGACCGGCCGCACACCGCGCGGAACTGTGCCGACCTGCGGACCAAGGCGATGGGGGAAGAAATCGGCGATGCACGCTTCGTCCCTCACGTCGTGCTGCACGAGTTCGAGACGTGGGTGATCGCCGCGGCGATGGACACGAATCGAGTGCTCGGGGACGCAGGCGTCGCGAAGCGGCTGCAGGCTGAGGCTCGCTCGGTCGGCGGGGACGTCGAACTGTTGAACGACTCGCGGGCAACGGCGCCCTCCAAGCGGGTGCTGAAGTCGTGGCCCGACTACGACAAGGTGACCGACGGCGTCGAGGTCATTCGGGAGGCGGGTCTGCCGGCGGTGCTCGAGCGTTGTCCCGGCCTCAGGGGCTGGGTCGGCCGGTTGCTGGCCCAGTGAGAATCGAGCGCTAGTTGCCTCGGTAAGCTGTCGCCATGACCGAGATCGAGATCGGCCGTGCCAAGCGTGGGCGGCAGGCGTACGCGTTCGACGACATCGCGATTGTGCCGTCGCGCCGGACGCGGGACCCCGAGGAGGTCTCGGTTGCCTGGCAGATCGACGCGTACCGGTTCGAGCTGCCGATCCTGGCCGCGCCGATGGACTCGGTGATGTCGCCGGCCACCGCGATCGCGATCGGCAAGGCCGGCGGTCTCGGCGTGCTCAACCTCGAAGGTCTCTGGACGCGGTACGAGGACCCGACCAGCCTGCTCGAGGAGATCACCAGCCTCGAGACGCAGCAGGCCACGCACCGGCTGCAGGAGATCTACTCGGCGCCGATCAAGCCCGAGCTGCTTTCCCAGCGGGTGCAGGAGATCCGCGACTCCGGTGTGACCGTGGCCGGTGCGCTGTCGCCGCAGCGGACCAAGCAGTTCGCGAAGCATGTCGTGGACGCGGGCGTCGACCTGTTCGTCATCCGCGGTACGACGGTGTCGGCCGAGCACGTGTCCGGCCAGGCGGAGCCGCTCAACCTGAAGCAGTTCATCTACGACCTCGACGTACCGGTGATCGTCGGTGGCTGCGCGACGCACCAGGCAGCGTTGCACCTGATGCGGACCGGTGCGGCCGGCGTGCTCGTCGGCTTCGGCGGTGGCGCGGCGCACACTACCCGCAAGGTGCTCGGCGTTGCCGTGCCGATGGCGAGCGCGGTGGCCGATGTGGCCGCGGCGCGGCGGGACTACATGGACGAGTCCGGCGGCCGGTACGTGCATGTCATCGCGGACGGCTCGGTCGGGCGGTCCGGCGACGTAGCGAAGGCGATCGCCTGCGGTGCGGACGCGGTGATGGTCGGCTCGCCGCTGGCGCGGGCGAGCGACGCCCCGGGTGGCGGATACCACTGGGGTGCCGAGGCCTGGCATCAGGACCTGCCGCGCGGCGAGCGGGTCGAGGTCGGCGTCACCGGCACGATGGAGCAGATCCTGTTCGGCCCGTCCTGGGTCCCCGACGGCACGATGAACCTGGTCGGCGCCCTCAAGCGAGCGATGGCGACCACCGGCTACACGGAGCTCAAGGAGTTCCAGCGAGTCGAGGTCGTCGTCGGTTGAGCACCGGCGTCCTGCTTCTGCACGGTTCGAGCGGTACGCCGGACGCCGACCGTGCGCGCGTGCTCGAAGCGGAGGGGTACGACGTACTCGCGCCGCGGTGGACCGTCACGCACGAGGTGCCGCTGGAGTCGTTTCCGCTCGACGAGTTGGCGGTACGCAACGACCGCCTCGTCGTGATGGGCAGCTCCTGGGGTGCTGAGGCAGCACTGCTGCTCGGTGCGCTCGACGCGCGCGTCGACACGGTGGTCGCGTTCGCCCCGAGCGCCTACGTCTGGGGCCGGCTCCTGGACGACGGGAGCCAGCGATCGGCGTGGACCTGGCAGGGCGAGCCGCTGCCGTTCGTACCGTTCGACCCGGACTGGAAGCCCGAGGACGATCCGCCGAGCTACACCGGCCTGTACCGCCTGAGTGCGCAGACGGCTGCCGACGAGACGCGGATCCCGGTGGAGCGCATCGGCAAGGTGTTGCTGATCGCCGGTGGGGACGACCAGGTGTGGCCGGCGGTGGAGTTCGCGGACGAGATCGTCCGCCGGCGTGGTGAGCGTCCGACCCGGATCGTGATCGGGCCGGAGGCTGGGCATCGTCCGGTGCTGCCGGGTGAGGAGCCGAAGTCGGCCGGTCAGCGGATGGCCCGCGGCGGCACCGAGCAAGCCGATCGTGAGCTCGGCGAGCGAGCCTGGGCCGAGATCCGCAACCTGCTCGCAGGCTGAGCGAAATGCTACGAGTCCACACACCTTGATGGGTTCTGGAAGGATTGCGGCATGGGACTATTCAGCCGACGGAGCAGCCAGGACACGGACAATGTTGCCCTCGCCGCGGCGCGGGGCCAATTGTCTCCCGATGACGTGGACCAGGTGCGTTTCCTGATCACCACCAAGAAGGCGGTGCATGCGGTCAAGCTGATCCGCGACCGCACCGGCCTCGACCTCAAGCAGTCCAAGGAGCTGGTCGACGACATCCGGCTCGGCCGCTATGTGCCGCCGACCACCGGTACGCCGCTCGTCCGCCGCCCGGGCACCAACCTGGCCGAGCGCACCCGCGCCCTCAAGGCTGCCGGTGAGCTGCACCAGGCCACTGCCCTGGTCGTCTCCGAAACCGGGATGAGCGAGGTCGAGGCAGGCCTGTTCGTCGGCGCCCTCCGCGCCGACGCCCAAGATCTCTAACCTTTCACGTAGGACAGCTTCTCGGCGACCTTCCCGTCGCGCAGCCGCAGTACGTCGACCCCGCGGATGTGCCCGCGATCGCCGGACGACTCACGCCACGAGTACCGCCACCGCACGACGGCCCGGTCGCCGAGCACCACGGTCTCCTCGGTCTCGAAGTGTGGGTCGTCGGTGTCCGCGAACAGCCGCGCCCACTCCGCCCGTACGGCGTCCATGCCCTCGAGGCGGCTGCCGTCGGGGGACGGCGAGGTCGACTCGAACACGATGTCGTCGGTGACCAACGACATCACCGTCTCCAGGTCCCCTGCGTCGAACGCGCTGCCGAACCGGTCGAGCACGTCGAGCGCCGGACTCCAGCCCGGATCACGTCCGAAGGCAGCCAGCAGCTTGTCGGCGGGATCGGTGAAGCCGTCGAGGTGCGTGCCGATCATGCCCGCCGACCGGTAGATCTGCTCGCGCTCCGCGAACCAGGGCCCGACCTCGTCGACCAGGTCGGCGTCGAGACGTGGTCGAGCACCGATCGCCACCGCCAGGTCCCACCCGTGGATCAGGTGATCGGCGGCGAGCTGGCGCAGGTACTCGTGTGGGTCCTCGTCGCCGTACGACAGATGCACCTTGTCGATCGACCGGGTCGCCGCAACGGTCGCCTCACGGGCCGCGTACGACGCCGCGCCGGCCGGATCGTCCTCGAGCAGATCCCCGTCGAGCGCGGTCCCGACCTCGGCGATCGTCTTGCCGTCCATCAGCGGCACGGTCCACCGCTCCTCGCCGACGACGTGGTTCACCAGTGCCCGGACGTCCCAGTCCGAGCACGGCGTCGGCGCCGACCATTGATCGGCTGCCACCCCTGAGACCAGCTCCGCGAAGTTCGCGACCGTGCGGTTGTGCAGTTCAACTACATCCATCACCCGCACCCCCTCCCAAGCGTCAGCGTCCGCCCGGCAGGGCAGGACGTCAACGGCCGAGCTGGAGTTGCTGGGCGGCTTCGTGGGCGTGGTGGGACGCGGCGAGGTCGCCGGTGGCGGCAAGCAAGTTGCCGTGGTGCCGGTAGCAGGCCCCGGCCAGCTCCTTCATCATCTCGTTGTCGTCGGTGAACGGGATCAGCGCGGTCGCGACCTCCGCGCACCAGCCGCCGAGGTCGAGCGCGATCTCGGTCCGGCCGGCCTGGTAGTACGCCTCGGAGATGTCGAGCAGGAGCTGCGCCCAGATCGGCACGTACGTGCTGGTCTCGTACCGCATCCGGTGCGACTCGCGCTCCGACGAGATCGCGAACAGGTAGTGCGCTTCGAGGCCGAGCGTCAGTCCGGCGTCCGCGTCCTGCAGCAACAGCGGCCGCACCAGCTCCGCCAGCTCGGTCGCACGGACAGCGGCAGACTCCGGGTCCGTCCGGCCCGACACGGTTGCCAGCGTCATCCCCGGCGCGGGCTCGCTCAGAGCCAGCAACCGGTGGTACTGCTCGAACGGCCCGAGCTTGATCTCGGCGTTCTCCAGCGCGGCGACCAGCGTCAGCGGCAGCCCGCGGTCCAGCTCCTCGACCACCCGGACGGCCGTCTCGCCGTCGGTGTCGTACGCCGTCCGCAGGCACGCCTCGCCCTCGAGGCGGCCGATGATGCCGAGGTGCTTGCCCTTCCGGACGAGCGCGGCCACCAGCGTGCGCATGTCGGTCGTCGAGTCCGAATCGGCCAGCGTGTCGGCGGTCGTCAACCCGATCTCGTCCGCTTCGAGCGCGAGGTCGAGTCGTCCCTCGGCCGCGTGGACGTCGGCCGACACCGCGGTCGCCGTACACAGGTAGCGCGCGTACGACAGTGACTGTGGGCTCTCGTTGATCTGATCGGCGAGCTGCAGGAACAGCTGGGTGGCCGCATCCGCGGAGGCGACCGCCAGCGCGGGGTCGCCGTACCGCCGCAGGATCAGGGCGTTCATCGCGAGCACGCGGGCGAAGTCCGGCTGGTGCTTGATCCCCTCCGGACCGCCGACCAGCTGGCCGTACGCGATCACTGCGCCGTCCATCTCCAGTACTGCGGTGGCGCCGTGACCGCGATGCGCCTGCGTCATCGCCCGCCGGGCGCGGACGTCGGCGAGGAAGCAGGTGGCGTCCAGCACCCCGGCGTCCTGCAGCTCGGTGTAGCCGAGTTGGGCCTCGTGCAGCGCGGCGAGCGCCTCCTCGTGGCGGCCGGACGCGTTCAGTGAGCCGGCCAGCTCGTACTGGGTCGCGGCCATCAGGTGCTTGGCCTCGTAGTGGTTCGGGTGCCCTTCGGCCCGCTCCCTGGCCAGCTCGATGACACGCTGCTGGTACGGCCCGGCTTCGTCGGCCCGGCCCTCCTCGATCAGCACCTGGGCTGTCTGCAGCGCCTCGCCGAGCTCGTCCTCAGGAGGCGTCCAGAGCCCCCCGCTGTCCACCATCTTGACGATCCACCCCTTCGCAGGCTTCAGCCGCTCAGCTTAATGGGGATCTGATACTGACACTGTCGATTACTGGCAGGTAGCCTAGGCAGATGAGCGAGCGTAGCGAGCGAACACAAAAATACAGCCGAGCAACTCGCTCATGCCGGAACCGAGCGTAGCGAGGTGGAGGCATGAGCGAGCAGACGTCGATTCCCGCGGATCCGGAGCTCGATCCGACCGCGTCGTACGCGACCGACCAGTCGGTCATCCGCCGGCTGTCGGGGCTGCTGCGGGCGACGGCCGGCACCAGGACGTCGTACGCGCCGGCCACCGGGCAGCCGATCGCGGACCTGCCGGTGTCCCGCGAGGACGACGTGGTCGCCGCGGTCCGGCTCGCCCGGAAGACCCAGCAGACCTGGCGCCAGGTGCCGCTCGCCGAGCGCGCCGCGATCCTGCTGCGGTACCACGACCTGGTCCTCGACCACCGCCACGAGCTGGTCGACCTGATCATCCGCGAGTCCGGCAAGGCGCGGAAGCAGGCGTTCGAGGAGCTCGCGCACGTCGCGCTGACGGCCCGGTACTACGGCCGCAAGGCCGCCGAACTGCTCGAGCCGCAGCGCAAGCTCGGCATCTTCCCGGTGCTGACCCGGGCCGAGGAGCGGTTCGTGCCGAAGGGTGTCGTCGGCATCATCTCGCCGTGGAACTACCCGCTGACGATGGCGATCTCCGACGGGCTGCCCGCGATCCTGGCCGGCAACACGGTCGTGCACAAACCGGACAGCCAGACCCCGCTGACCGCGCTCCGCGGGATCGAGCTGCTGTACGAGGCCGGCCTGCCGCGGGAAGCCTGGCTCGCGGTGAACGGCGACGGCCCGACCGTCGGCGGCGCGCTGATCCAGAACGCCGACTACATCTGCTTCACCGGCTCGACCAGGACCGGCCGATTGGTCGCGAAGCAGTGCGGTGAGCGGCTGATCGGCTGCAGCCTCGAGCTCGGCGGCAAGAACCCGATGCTGGTACTGCGCGACGCCGACCTCAACCGCGCCGCGGAAGGCGCCGTCCGCGCCTGCTTCGCGAACGCCGGCCAGCTCTGCGTCTCGATGGAGCGGCTGTACGTCGCCGACCAGGTGTACGACGCTTTCGTGACGGCCTTCGTGGACCGGGTGAAGAAGCTCCGGCTCTCGGCCGGCACCGGTTGGGACGTCGACATGGGCTCGCTGATCTCGAAGGCGCAGCTCGAGACGGTCACCCGGCATGTCGAGGACGCCCGCTCGCAGGGTGCAACGGTGCTGGTAGGCGGCAAGCCACGCCCGGACATCGGGCCGCTCTTCTACGAGCCGACGGTGCTGTCCGGCGTCACCCCCGCGATGGAGTGCTTCGACAACGAGACCTTCGGGCCGGTCGTCTCGATCTACCGGTTCTCCGACGAGTCCGAGGCGATCCAGCGCGCCAACGAGGGCGAGTACGGCCTGAACGCGAGCGTCTGGACCCGCGACGGCCGGCGTGGTCGCGCGGTCGCGGCGCAGCTGATGGCCGGCACGGTCAACGTCAACGAGGGGTACGGCGCGACGTTCGGGTCGATCGACACCCCGATGGGTGGGATGCGATCGTCCGGCCTCGGCCGCCGCCAGGGCGTCGAGGGCATCCGCCGGTACGTCGAACCGCAGGCGATCGCCACCCAGAGGGTGATCCCGATCGCGGCCTCGCACGGGCTGTCCGACGAGAAGTTCGCCGAGCTGATGACCGGCGCACTGCGGGTGCTGAAGAAGATCGGCCGGCCGTGAGCTTCGACTACGACGTACTGGTCATCGGGTCCGGGTTCGGCGGGTCCGTCAGTGCGTTGCGGCTGACCGAGAAGGGCTACCGGGTCGCCGTGCTCGAGGCCGGTGCGCGGTTCGAGGACAGTGCGTTCGCGAAGAACTCGTGGGACACCAAGCGGTTTCTGTTCGCGCCGAAGCTGGGGATGTACGGCATCCAGCGGATCAGCGCGCTGCGCGACGTGATCATCCTGTCCGGCGCCGGGGTCGGCGGCGGCAGCCTCGTCTACGCGAACACGCTGTACGAACCGCTGCCCGCGTTCTACACCGATCGTCAGTGGGCGCACATCACCGACTGGAAGTCCGAGCTGGCGCCGTACTACGACCAGGCGAAGCGGATGCTCGGCGTCGCGACGTACCCGGGGTTCACGCCGGCCGACAAGGTGATGAAGCAGGTCGCCGACGACCTGGGCGTGGGCGACACGTTCCACCCGACGCCGGTCGGAGTGTTCTTCGGTGAGGCCGGCGTCGAGGTCGAGGACCCGTACTTCGGTGGCGCCGGACCGCGTCGTACCGGCTGCATCGACTGCGGCGAGTGCATGACCGGCTGCCGGCACAACGCGAAGAACACGCTGACGAAGAACTACCTCTACCTGGCCGAGAAGTCCGGCGCGGAGGTGTACTCGCTGACCACCGTGACCTCGGTCGAGCCGCTGCCGGACGGCGGGTACGCCGTGGACACCCGCCGTACCTCGAACCGGAAGCTCACCCGGCGGTTCACCGCGCAGCAGGTGGTCTTCGCGGCTTCCGCACTCGGTACGGCGAAACTCCTGCACCGGCTCCGCGACGAGGGGAAGCTGCCCGGGCTGTCCGACCGGCTCGGTGTGCTGACCCGGACCAACTCGGAGTCCCTGCTCGGTGCGATCGCGAAGGACCGCGACGTCGACTACAGCCGCGGGGTCGCGATCACATCGTCGTTCCACCCGGACGACATCACCCACATCGAACCGGTCCGGTACGGCAAGGGCAGCAACGTGATGTCGCTGCTGCAGACCGTGCTGACCGACGGCGACGGCGACAAGCCGCGCTGGCGGACCTGGCTGCGGGAGCTCGGCGTGCAGCGGAAGAACATCCGCCGGCTGTACGACCTGAAGCACTGGTCCGAGCGGACCGTGATCGCGCTGGTGATGCAGACCGCGGACAACTCGATCACCACGTTCGGCAAGCGGGACCGGCTCGGCCGCTGGCGGCTGACGTCCAAGCAGGGCCACGGCGCCCCGAACCCGTCCTGGATCCCGGTCGCGAACCAGGTGGTCCGGCGGATGGCGAAGCTGATGAACGGCACCCCGGGCGGGACGATCGGGGAGCCGTTCAACGTGCCGATGACCGCGCACTTCATCGGCGGCTGCGCGATCGGGGACTCGGCCGGGACCGGCGTCGTCGACCCGTACCACCGGGTCTACGGGTACGACGGCCTGCACATCGTCGACGGTTCGACGATCTCCGCGAACCTCGGCGTCAACCCGTCGCTGACGATCACCGCCCAGGCCGAGCGCGCCCTCTCGTTCTGGCCGAACAAGGGCGCTGACGACCCGCGGCCCGCGGTCGGTTCGGCGTACCAGCGGGTGCAGCCGGTGAAGCCCGCGCATCCCGTCGTACCCGCCGATGCGCCGGGTGCTCTTCGGCTGCCGATCTTCCCGAAACAGTCTGTGACGGAGTCGTAACAGAAGCGCAACCGTCGCTATCCCTGACAGCCCCGGACCCGGGGCCGTGAACACCCTGTGGAGCCGTTGGACAGGTAATACCTTGTGCAACGCCCCGACGAGTTGGGCAGACCCTCGCCAATTGGCGGGAGCAATTGCGCGACAAATGAAAAAGCCTCAGCAGTAGGTTTGCTGAGGCTGATGAAATGTGCTGAGAAAGGGAGCAGGTCCCTCGGGAACGTTTCCGCCCAAATCGTTTCCCGAGGGACCCACTCAAGCCGGGGTGAGGCGCCCGGCGCTTGGGATCGGGTCACCAGCCATAGCTGGCGACCCGAGCTCTTGGTTACTACCTTACATCCGATTTCCGGGGCTGAGTGTCCTTGTGACCACTCTGCGTGCTGATCGTAATGATCAGCATTTGTAGCTCCTGGTAATCAGGTGGCGGTCTTCCTTGCGGTAACCGCCTTCGTACACATCAACGAGCCCATCTACGGGGGGTTACGAGGTTCTCCAGAAAAGTCCAGAAACTTTTCCCGGAGAGTGCGGAGAGTGGTCGTGAGGCACTTCGGCCGGAGGTGTTCCACGTGACGCCCGCCGCAGCCCCGCCGTACCCATCTGTCCTACTGTGAGCCGACCGTTCTGATGAGGCAGGAGAAGCCGTGAGCGAGCGTAGCGAGGGAACAAAGAGCAGAGCCGACCTTGTCGCTCAGGCCGGAGCTGAGCGAAGCGAGGCGCAGGTATGAGTGACATCCTGGACGTGGCACGTGAGCAGGTTCTGGAGCAGGGCACCGGGCTGAGCCAGGAGCAATTGGCCGAGGTGCTCCGGACTCCGGACGACCGGCTGCCCGAATTGCTCGCGCTCGCGCACGACGTCCGGGTGAAGTGGTGCGGCGAGGAGGTCGAGGTCGAGGGGATCATCTCGCTCAAGACCGGCGGCTGCCCCGAGGACTGTCACTTCTGCTCGCAGTCCGGTCAGTTCACCTCGCCGGTGCGGTCGGTCTGGCTGAACATCCCCGAGCTGGTCGAGGCCGCCAAGGAGACCGCGAAGACCGGTGCGACCGAGTTCTGCATCGTCGCCGCGGTCCGTGGACCGGACCAGCGGCTGATGAGCCAGGTGAAGGCCGGCATCGAGGCGATCAACGCCGAGGTCGAGATCAACATCGCCTGCTCGCTCGGCATGCTCACCCAGGAGCAGGTCGACGAGCTGAAGTCGTGGGGCGTGCACCGGTACAACCACAACCTCGAGTCGGCCCGGTCGTACTTCGGCGACGTCGTCACCACGCACTCGTTCGAGGAGCGCTGGGACACCTGCCTGATGGTCAAGGAGTCCGGCATGGAGCTGTGCTGCGGCGGCCTGGTCGGGATGGGCGAGACGCTCGAGCAGCGCGCCGAGCTCGCCGCGCAGCTGGCCGAGCTCGAGCCGCACGAGGTTCCGCTGAACTTCCTCAACCCGCGACCGGGTACGCCGTTCGGCAACCTCGACGTCATGGACGGCAAGGACGCGCTGCGGACCATCGCCGCGTTCCGGCTGGCGATGCCGCGCACCGTCCTGCGGTACGCCGGTGGCCGCGAGCTGACCCTCGGCGACCTGGGGACCCGGGACGGACTGCTCGGCGGGATCAACGCCGTGATCGTCGGCAACTACCTGACCACGCTCGGCCGCCCGGCGACCGCCGACCTCGACCTGCTGGCCGAGCTGAAGATGCCGGTGAAAGAGCTGCAGAAGACGCTGTGACCGAGCTCTACTGCGGCCGGTGTGGCCGCGAGGTCGCCGACGGCGGACACGACGACTGCCACCGGGCGCTCGCGTTGGAGCCGCCGAGGTACTGCGCCGAGTGCCGCCGCCGGATGATCGTCCAGGTCCATCCGATGGGCTGGTCGGCCCGCTGCTCGGTCCACGGCGAACTCAGCTCCGATTGAGTCGCGGACGCCGCCGTTGGGCTGACCCAGCGTGTCGGATATCGTCCTTGTGTGGCTAACCTCGCCGTGCCGATCGTGCTCCCTGAGCTCGGTAAAGCGAGATGGACGCCCGCGCAGCTCTTCGGGTACGAGATCGCTCTGGAAGGAATCCGGCAATCGGTCGGGTTCTACGCCCAGCAGATCGCCCGAGCGGAAGCTGCCGGCAATCTCGAAGCTGCCGCTGCGCTGCGTGCGGATCAGGCGACCTGGGCGCAGCGCGGCCACGACCTCGACCCGCTGAACGCCCGGGCGGTCAAGCGGATCCGTGACGCCGTCGATGCGCTGCTCAGCGTCGATGGAGAAGAGGACACCGAGGAAGCGCCGGCCGCGGAGGGCGAGCTGGATGAGCAGGATGGTCGAGGTGACTGAGCAGGATCGGTTCCTGCTGAGCGACGCGGACAGTGAGCGGATCTTCCGCGAGCGGATCGTTCCCGACCAGCTCACCGGTACCCAGCAGGATCACCCGGCAGCCGTCTTCGTCGCTGGTCAGCCTGGCGACGGCAAGGCCGGCGTCACCGGACTGGTGCAGGCCACCCTGGCCGAACGCGGCCGTCCCGTCGTCCTCAGCGCAACCATCCTCGAGGCCTACCACCCACGGCTGCACGAACCCATCACCGACGATCGCACCACCGCTGACCGCTATGTCGAGGCTGATGGCCTCCGGTGGCTCGCCCGCGCCGAGGACCACGTGATCCAGCAGCGATGCGACGTGGTCGTCGAGACCGAGGTCGCCGACCCGGAGGCGTTCGCGGCGTCGGCGGCTGCGTTCAAGGCAGCCGGTTACCACGTCGAGGTGGCGATCCTCGCAGTACACGAGGCCCACAGCCGGCTCGGCGTACTGCAGCGTCACCTCCGTGCCCTGGAAGCATTCGGCTTCGGCCGGCTGGTCACGCAGAGCCGCCACGACGCCGGGTACGCCGGTGTGCTGCGGGCCGCCGAGCTGATCGACGCAGGCGACTGGGCCGACCGCGTCGGCGTACTGCGGCCGGACGGTCAGCTGATCTACGGCAACGAGCGCGCCGGCGCCTGGCAGCAGCCGGCCCGGACCGCGGATGCGATCACCTGGGAGCGGGAGCGGACCTGGACGGTGCCCGAGTCGCGTGACTTCCTCGACGCGACCAGCGCTGTCGAGCGGTTCGGGCTGTCCGCGCCGGTGCAGTGGATCCGGGACGAGGGGGTCGACGGCGCGAAGGCCCTGATGGCGCTGGCCAAGCCTCGTCTCGATCCGGTAGCCGTCACGTTGCACATCGCGAAGGCCGGGACCTCCTTCTCGAGGTACTGATCACATCGCTACGTGCGTCGGCGTACGGAGCGATTACCGTGGTGAATCCTCAGGACGGAGGTGGATGGTGTCACAGTCGGTCAATGCGTGGCGACAGCGGGACGCGGAGCTGCTTTGGCACCCGTACTCCTCGCTGACCGAACCGTCGCCGGTGCGGCTGGTCCGGGGCGCGTCCGGCGTACGGCTGCGGCTCGACGACGGCGCCGGCGGGACCGTCGAGGCGATCGACGCGATGTCGTCCTGGTGGTGCATGATCCACGGCTACCGGAACCCGGTGCTGGACGCGGCGCTGAAGAGTCAGGCCGACGACTTCAGCCACGTGATGTTCGGCGGGCTGACGCACGAGCCGGCGATCCGGCTGGCGGAGCGGCTGGTCGAGATCACGCCGGATCCGTTGCGGCACGTGTTCTTCTGTGACTCGGGATCGGTCTCGGTCGAGGTCGCGATCAAGCTCGCGCTGCAGTACCAGGTTGCGCGCGGCAACAACGGCCGGACGCGGATGCTGACCGTGCGGGGCGGGTACCACGGCGACACCTTCGCGCCGATGAGCGTGTGCGACCCCGTCAACGGGATGCACTCGCTGTTCACCGGCGCGCTCAAGGAGCAGGTCTTCGGCCCGCAGCCGCCGGCCGGCTTCGACCGCCCCGCCGACGACCCCGAGTTGCAGGCCTGGGCCACCGCGGTCGCGGACCTCGCCGAACGGCATGCGGGCGAGATTGCGGGCATCATCGTCGAGCCGGTCCTGCAAGGCGCCGGTGGCATGTATCCGTACAGTCCCACCTGCCTGCGGGTACTGCGAGAGCTCGCGGACCGCCACGGTTTCCTCCTGATCCTCGACGAGATCGCCACCGGCTTCGGCCGCACCGGCACGCTCTTCGCCTCCGAACACGCCGGCGTCGAGCCCGACATCCTGTGCGTCGGCAAGGCTTTGACCGGCGGCTACCTGACGCTGGCCGCGATGCTGTGTACGACGGAGGTCGCGCGGACCGTCTCCGCCGGACCGGGTGGTGCTCTCATGCACGGCCCCACCTTCATGGCGAACCCCCTCGCCTGCTCGGTCGCGCTTGCGTCGATCGACCTGTTGTTGTCCCAGGACTGGGCTGGTCGAGTGGCTGCGATCTCGGCGGGACTCTCGTCGGGCTTGGCTGCTGCGGCTGAGTTGCCCGCGGTCAAGGACGTGCGGGTCCTCGGCGCGGTCGGCGTCGTACAGCTCGGTGGGCCGGTGGATCTGCCGCGGATGACCGAGGCGGCGCTGCGGCGTGGGGTGTGGGTGCGTCCGTTCCGCGACCTCGTCTACACGATGCCGCCGTACGTGTGCACCGACGAGGAGATCGCCACCATCGCGGCGGCGATCACGGGTGCGGTCGAGGAGGCCGGCTGATGCTCGAGGACTGGCTGGCTCCGAAAGCGGCCGCGCTGGAAGCACGGGGTCTCACCCGGCGGCTGCGCGCGCGGGCCGCGGACGACGACCTGATCGACCTCGCGGGCAACGACTACCTTGGTCTGTCCAACGATTCCCGGATCATCGCTGCCGCCGCGGACGCTCTCCACACGTGGGGCACAGGCGCAACCGCCTCTCGTCTGGTGACCGGTACGACGGCGTTGCACGAGGAGCTCGAATCCACTCTGGCTGCCTATGTGGGGCAGGAGTCCGCGCTCGTGTTCTCGTCCGGCTACCTCGCCAACCTCGGGGTGGTCACCGCGCTGGGCGGCCCCGGGACCCTGCTCGTGTCCGACGAGCACATCCATGCCTCGCTGGTGGACGCCTGCCGGCTGTCCCGGTCCCGCGTCGAGGTCGTCCCGCACAATGACCTGGAAGCGGTCGAGAAAGTGCTTGCCGAGCGCAACGAACGGCACGCGGTGGTGATGACCGAGTCCGTGTTCAGCGTGCTGAGCGACGAAGCGCCGCTGACCGAGCTGGCCGCCATGGCCGCGGCCCATCAGGCTGTGCTGCTGGTCGACGAGGCGCACGGCCTCGGTGTGACCGGCGGCGGCCGGGGCTCGGTCCACGCCGCCGGGCTCGCCGGTCTCGACCATGTCGTGGTCACGATGACGCTGTCCAAGTCGATGGCTTCGCAGGGTGGTGTCGTCCTCGGGCCGAGGTTGTTGCGTGAGCACCTCGTCAACCGCGCACGGCCCTTCATCTACGACACCGGCCTCAATCCGGCCGCGTGCGCAGCCGCCTTGGCCGCCCTCGGCGTACTCCAGGCTGAACCGGATCGCCCCGCCGCCGTCCACGCGGCGGCGGCCCGGCTAGCGGCGGCGTGCGACGTACCGCTGTCGTCAGGTGCCGTGGTCTCGGTGCCGATGCCCGGTCCGCGCGAGACCGTCCGGGCGGCCGAGCTGTGCCTGGAGAACGGCGTACGGGTCGGGAGCTTCCGGCCGCCGTCCGTGCCGGACGGCATCTCGCGGTTGCGGCTCACCGCGAACGCCGGGTTGTCGACCATGGATCTCGATCGCGCGTGTGCGGTGATCGTCGACGCGATCGGTCAGGTCTCATGATCCTTCTCATCACCGGCACCGACACCGAAGTCGGCAAGACCATCACCACGGCGGCCCTGGCGGTCCGTGCGACCGGTTCGGTCGCCGTCGTCAAGCCGGCGCAGACCGGGGTCGGTCCGGACGAGCCGGGGGATCTCGACGACGTGCACCGGCTGAGTGGGCTGACCAAACTGCACGAGGGCGTCCGCCTGCGCGATCCGTTGGCGCCGACCACGGCCGCGCGGCGGGAGGGCGTGACGTTGCCCCCGGTGGCCGCGCACGCCAAGGCGATCGACGAGCTCGCCCGCACGAACGACACCGTGCTGGTGGAGGGCGCGGGCGGGATCCTGGTCGGACTGGATGCTGAGGGCAACAACCTTGCGGACCTCGCCGGGCACCTGACGACACCGTTCGGTTTCGTGGTCGTGGCGCGGGCCGGTCTGGGCACGCTGAACCACGCCGGACTGACCGTCGAGGCGTTGCGGTCGCGGGGACTGCCGATCGAGGGACTGGTGATCGGCTCCTCGCCGGCGCAGCCGGATCTCGCCGAGGAGTGCAACCTGGAGGATCTGCCGGCGGTGACCGGGGTGCCGGTGATCGGCCGGATTCCGGCCGGTGCGGGGTCCCTCGACCAGGAAGCTTTCAAGGCCGCGGCCCCGAGCTGGTTCGAGTGACCGGTTGTCCGGCCCGGTACGACGACGAGCTCGGGTACTGGGTCGTCGACGATCCGGCGCTGGCTCGGGAGGTCTTGCTGGATCCGGAGACGTTCCGGCCGGACAACGCAGTACTGGCGCATACGCCGTTGTCGGTGAAGGCGTTGCGGGTGCTGTCAGGGGTCGGGTTCGCGCTGCCGCCGACGCTGGCCAACAACGCCGGTGAGTCCCATCGGCCGATCCGGGCCGCTGTTGCGCGGTTCTTCAGCCCGGCCCGGGTCGCCGCGGTCGAGCCGCTCGCGCGTGAGTTGACCTCGCTTCGAGTTGCTGCTGCCTCGGCGCGGCTCGCGGTCGGCGAGCAGGTGGATCTGGTTCAGGCGATCGCCGCGGAGCCGCCGGCGCTCGTCGTACTGCATCTCCTCGGTCTGCGCGAGGTCGACGTACCTGCGTTGAAGGCCTGGAGCCTCGACTCGCTCGAGCTGTTCTGGGGCCGGCCGGACGAGGATCGGCAGTTGGAGCTGGCGCACAGCGCGGCCGAGTTCTATGCGTGGCTGCGCGCGCGGACGACAGCTGCCCGGGAGACGCCCACCGACGACCTGTTCGGCGTGCTGGTCGGCCTCGGGCTGACCGACGAGGAGATCTGCGCTGTCGGCTACTTCTTACTGATCGCCGGCCAAGAGACCACCACCCAGCTGATCTCCACCGCCTTCCATCGGTCGCTCGGGCAGATGGTCGGCCCGGCGCGGGTTGTCGAGGACGTGCTGCGGGAGGCTTCTTCCGTGCCGACCTGGCGGCGGGTTACCGCTCGCCCGACGACCATCGGTGATGTGGACGTGCCCGCGCGGGCACCGGTGCTGCTCGGGTTGAGCGGTCACGGCGGCCCGGCCGACCTCGCGTTCGGGATCGGCATCCACCGCTGCCTCGGCGCCGGCCTGGCCCGCCTGGAGGCCCGCGTGGCGCTGGACTGTGCTCGCGAGTTGCTGGCCGCTGTCCGGCTGGTCGAGACGCCGCCGATGATCGACTTGCTCTCGTTCCGCGCCCCGAAGCGTCTCCTGGTTGTAACGGACGGTAACACCAGGGACAACTGACGCCGCTAGCGTCGCGCTCGTGAGTTCAACCTCCCGGTGCCGAGTGCGCCTGTGGTTCGGTCCGCACCAGATCTCCGACTACATCGGCGAGCAGGCCGGCGCGGCGCGCTACGAGGCCGCGATGCGCCGCCGGTTCCCGGGGCTGGAGATCACCAGCGACCCGTTGCCGGTGACCGCCCGGCCCGCGGATTACAGCCCTGCTGACCTGCACCGATAGGCTTTGCGCGTGGCCCAAGAAATCCCGCAGCATGAGTTGGTTCTGGTCGTCGACTTCGGGGCGCAGTACGCGCAGTTGATCGCGCGCCGCGTGCGCGAGGCGAAGGTGTACTCCGAGATCGTGCCGCACTCGATGCCGGTCGAGGAGATGCTGGCGCGGCAGCCGAAGGCGATCATCCTGTCCGGCGGCCCCCAGTCGGTGTACGCCGAGGGCGCGCCGCGGGTCGAGACCGGGCTGTTCGAGGCCGGCGTACCGGCGTTCGGGATCTGCTACGGCTTCCAGGCGATGGCGCAGACGCTCGGCGGCGACGTCCGGCGGACCGGGCTGCGCGAGTTCGGCCGGACGCCGGTCACCGTCAGCGAGCCGGGGACCCTGCTCGCCGACATCCCCGAAGAGCTGAACGTGTGGATGTCGCACGGCGACGCAGTGCACGCACCGCCGGCGGGTTTCGCCGTGCTGGCCGCGTCCGAGGGTGCGCCGGTGGCGGCGTTCGAGGACCTGGACCGGCGGCTGGCCGGTGTGCAGTGGCATCCGGAGGTCCTGCACTCGCAGGCCGGACAGGCTGTGCTGGAGCACTTCCTCTACCAGATCGCCGGCTGCAAGGGCGACTGGACGACCACCAACGTAGTCGACGAGCAGGTCGAGCTGATCCGGCAGCAGGTCGGCGACAAGCAGGTGCTGTGCGCGTTGTCGGGCGGCGTCGACTCCGCGGTCGCGGCGGCCCTTGTCCACAAGGCAATTGGTGACCAACTGACCTGTGTGTACGTCGACCACGGTCTGCAGCGGGCCGGTGAGTCGGAGCAGATCGAGAAGGACTTCGTCGCCGCGATCGGGATCCGGCTCGAGGCGATCGACGCCGAGGAGCAGTTCCTGTCCGCGCTGGCCGGGGTGACCGACCCGGAGCAGAAGCGGAAGATCGTCGGCCGGGAGTTCATCCGGACCTTCGAGGCGACCGCGCGCAAGGTGGACGCCGAGCGGCACATCGAGTTCCTGGTCCAGGGCACGCTGTACCCGGACGTCGTCGAGTCCGGCGGCGGCACCGGCGCGGCGAACATCAAGTCGCACCACAACGTCGGCGGCCTGCCCGACGACCTGCAGTTCAGCCTGATCGAGCCGCTGCGGACGCTGTTCAAGGACGAGGTCCGCGAGCTCGGCCTGGCGCTCGGCCTGCCGGAGACGATGGTCTACCGGCACCCGTTCCCGGGCCCCGGCCTGAGCATCCGGATCATCGGCGAGGTCACCCGCGAGCGGCTGGACATCCTCCGCGCCGCCGACCTGATCGCCCGCACCGAGCTGACCGCGGCCGGTCTCGACCGCGACATCTGGCAGTTCCCGGTCGTGCTGCTGGCCGACGTCCGGTCGGTCGGCGTCCAGGGCGACGGACGGACGTACGGGCATCCCGTCGTACTGCGTCCCGTCACCAGCGAGGACGCGATGACCGCGGACTGGGCCCGCCTCCCGTACGACGTGATCGAGCGCATCTCGACGCGCATCACCAACGAGGTCGACGAGATCAACCGGGTGACCCTCGACGTCACCAGCAAGCCGCCGGGCACCATCGAGTGGGAGTAGTTCGTCACTGGGGGTGAACCCGCCGGCTGTTACCGTCGGAGGGTCGCTTGTTGACCACGATGGGTGACTTCCTCGGGGGAGGGGTTCGTGGTGTTCCGCATTCACTTCGAATGTACGGATCTGGCCAGAACGACGATCGCGCAAAGTCCGGATCCGTTGTGGGAGGTCCTGCTGGGCCTTCATGTTCTGCAGGGGGACGAGGAGCCGGAGGTCTACGGGCCCTGGCGGGAGCGGGCTCGGTCTCGCTTGAGTGCCCTCGAGCAGGAACTGCTCGCGTTGACGCCGCCGGTGGGGTACTCGCCGGATTTCCTCACGCCGCGCGCGGCCAGGATGGGACTCGAGGCGGGGTTGACCGCTGTCGGGGCGACGCCGTCAGGTCAGTTGATGTCGGAGCTGCGGCGACTGTCGGACAGTGTCCGGCTGCCGGCCTGGACCCGGCGGCTGGCGACCGGCGACACGAAGGTGATGACGCGGCTCGTCCACGGGCTGCGTTCGTTCCACCGGACCAAGATCGCGCCGCAGATGCCGATGATCGCGACCACGATCGAGCCGGCCGTCGCGCGGCACAACGACACCGTGGCCAGCAACGGCTTCGAGTCGCTGATCCCGGAGCTGCATCAGTCGCTGCGCTGGGCGGCGCCGGTGCTCTCGGTGGACACGCCGCACATCGACCGCGACCTGTACCTGAATGGCCGGGGCCTTCGGCTGGTGCCGTCGTTCTTCTGCTGGAAGTACCCGATGATGCTGCTCGATCCGTCGCTGCCACCGGTGCTGGTGTACCCGGTGCGGCACGACCCCGGGCAGCCCGCGGTCGTCGTACGCCGCCCGGACCGTGACCGCGCGGTCGCCGACCTGCTCGGGAAGACCAGGGCGCTGGTCCTGAAGGGCATCTCGGTCGGCGCCTGCTCGACCAGTGAGTTGGCGGCCCGCGTCGGCATCTCGCCGGCGTCGGCCAGCGAACACGCCAGGGTTCTCCACGACACCGGTCTCGTCACCACCCACCGCATCGGAAGCTCGGTCCGCCATACCCTCAATCCGGTCGGCGCGGACGTCTTGTCGGGCAGCCGGACCTGACCTGGAATCCCTTGATCTACAGGGGTTTCATCGCCTGGATTCCGTCGAGCAGGCGGTCGAGACCGTAGCGGTACGAGTCGGCTGCACTGGACTCGTAGCCCTTCGCATGCCAGATCGTGGTCATCGCGGGGTGTCTGTCGACGTCGAAGTACGTCTCCCACAGGTCGTTCCGCTCGTACCACCAGGCGTCGTTGGTCTGACCCGTGGTGCGCTCGACCAGGCGGCTCTCCGCTTCGAGCTGGGCGGCTGAGTCGACGTACGTCGTGATGGCGAGCGCTGCCGTGTTGGTCTCGGTCGGGCTGAGGCCGAGACAGAGGACTGCGGAGAGCAGGTACTCCCGGCCGGCCAGCATGCCGGGCCCGACCGGTGGGCGGATCGTCGAGACCTGCGACAGCCACAGGTGTTGCTGGAACATCGCGCGGGTCTGCTGCGAGTAGATCTCCACCTGCTCGCGCCAGTCCTCGGGGCGTGGCGCAGCTGAGCCGGGGAGCTCACGCTCGACGAGCACCTGGTCGACCATCAGGTCGAGCAACTCGTCCTTCGACGGCACGTAGGTGTAGAGCGTCATCGTGCCGACGCCCAACTCCTTCGCGAGTCCACCCATCGACGCGGCCGCGAGTCCTTGCTCGTCCGCGAGCCGGATGCCGGCCTGCACGACATCGTCGACGTTGAGCGACGGTCGGCGGCCTGCGCCGCGATTCCTGGCCGGCTCGTTTGCTGCCGGCTCTGATTCGGGGCGTCGGTGGTTGCGCCACAGCAACGCCAGCGTCTTGTCTGGCTGCCCCGCACCGCTTCGCCGCTCGCTCACGACCCAACGATAGGTGGTGATTTGAATTCTCGTATACCCTACGAGAATTGTCGACGAGAGGGGAGAGGCATGACGATCCTGGTGACCGGGGCGACCGGCAGTGTGGGGCGGCTGCTGGTGGACGAGTTGGTGTCGGCGGGTGCGGCGGTCCGGGCGCTGACCACCAATCCGGCCCGCGCCGCGCTGCCATCTGAGGCGGAGGTCGCGCGCGGGTATCTGGGCAAGCCGTCGACGTTGCCGGCTGCGTTGGCCGGCATCGACACGGTCTACCTGGCGCCGCTTCCGGCGTCCGTCGACGACTTCGTCCGCTGCGCGACGGAGGCCGGCGTACGGCGGGTCGTCGTACTGTCGGGGGAGCCGGCCGAGTACGAGGCGCAGGGGGATCCGGCGGCGTGGCACTACTACCGGATCGAGCGGGCGATCGAGGCCGGCGGCTTCGACTGGACGTTCCTGCGGCCGGGGCAGTTCATGAACAACACACTTGGCTGGGCGCCGTCGATCAAGGCCGAGAGCGTCGTACGGGCGCCGTACGCCGGGGCCGTGCAGACGCCGATCGACCTCGGCGACATCGCCGCGGTGGCGCGGGTGGTGCTGCTGTCCGAACGCTTCAACGGTCAGAAGATCATGATGAGCGGGCCGGAGGCGCTCACGCCGCCGGAGGAGGTCGAGCGGATCGCCGAGGCGATCGGGCGCGAGGTCAGGTTCGTCGAGCAGACACCGCAGGAGTACCTCGATGAGCTCGCGCCGGCGATCGGGTTGGAGACGGCGCAGTGGTTGCTGGACGGCTTCCGGATGATGGCGGAGTGGCCGATGAAGCCGGAGCCGGCGGTGCCCGAGCTCACCGGCCGGCCCGCGGTGACCTACCGCGAGTGGGCAGCGGCCAACGCGGACGCGTTCCGCTGACGTGCGATCACCCGGGCTGGCCGGGCCCGGGTGATCGCTGTGGTCAGCGCTCCGGGTCGTCTCCGAACTTGCGAACATCCTGCGCGCAGCGGCAGGCGACCGCGATCTTCGCGGCCCACTCCAGGGCGACATCGCGGGTGGGTACGTCGACGATGGTGAGGCCGCCGATGAGCTCCTTGCTCTCCGCAGACGGGCCGTCGGTGACGCCGCCGTCAGTCGCCACGACGCCCCACTCCACGTCGCCGTCCTCGTAGCTCAGCCCGCCGCCGAAGACGTATGCGCCAGCGTCCTTGGCCTCCCGAATCACCGCGTGCGCAGCCTTGCCGACCTCGGGAAAGTCCTCCGCGGGGATGTGGTCCATCGCACCCTTCTCGAACGAGATCAGGTACAGGCTCATAGCTCAGCACTCCTTGTCCGGGTGGCCACCCGCCCTCTCACCCCCTGCAACGAACGCCGCGGGCCGGATCCGACAACCGGCTGTGGACAACGTATTGGACATCCATGGGAACATGTGTTCGACTGTTGGGCATGAGATGGGCAGGGCAGCAGCTCGACGTCGAGACCCCGGGCGCATTGCCGGGGCTCGGGTCGATCGCGGGCCTGGTCCGCTCGGTGACGACGCCCGAGTTCCAGGGGATCACGTTCCACGAGGTGCTCGCGCGGTCAGCGCTGAACTCAGTGCCCGGTACGGCGCTGCCGTTCAACTGGACGGTGAATCCGTACCGCGGCTGCACCCACGCCTGCCGGTACTGCTTCGCTCGACCGACCCACAAGTACCTGGAGCTCGACACCGGCCAGGACTTCGACCGGCAGATCGTGGTGAAGACCAACGTCGCCGACGTGCTCCGCCGCGAGCTTGCCCGCCCGTCCTGGAGCCACGAACAAGTTGCTCTAGGCACCAATACCGACCCTTACCAGCGCGCCGAGGGTCGCTACCGCCTGATGCCCGGCATCATCGAGGCCCTCGCCGCGTCCGGCACACCTCTGTCGGTCCTGACCAAGGGCACCTTGCTCCGCAGGGATCTGGGCTTACTGTCTGCGGCTGCCGCCGAGGTGCGGGTCGGTATCGGCATCTCACTTGCTCTGGGCGACGAGGAGCTCCGCCGGCGCCTGGAGCCCGGCGTCCCGTCCGTCCGCGGCCGACTGGACCTCATCCGCGCCATCCGCGAGGCAGGCCTGCCGTGCGGCGTGATGGTCGCGCCCGTCCTCCCTTGGCTGACCGACTCCGCCGACCAGCTGGACCACCTCTTCGCCCAACTAGCCGAAGCCGGCGCCACTGGCGTGACCACCCTGATCCTCCACCTACGCCCCGGCGTCAAAGACTGGTTCATGAGCTGGCTGGCCCACGACCACCCCAACCTCGTCAGCCGCTACGAGTCCCTCTACGCCCACGGCTCCTACGCCAGCCCCAGCTACCGCAAAGCCTTCGAACAAAAAGCCCGCCCCCTCCTCGACAAGCACGGCTTCGGCCGCGGCTCCTCCCACCGCGCCAAACCCATCAACGGCATGCAGCCGCGCGGTGTTGTCGACGGCGCTGAGTCCGGCTGGGGTGATCCCGACCCATCCGCCGCCCTGTTCCGCCGACCACGCCTCAAGCTCCCTCAACCTGAGCCTTCGCCCCCTATTCAGCCACCCCTCTTTTGACCTGCCCGCTATCAGCTTCCATGACGCGCTGTCAGGGAGAGGCGGGGCTGGATGGTTGTAGGTACGCCGGTTCCACGCGGAGAACCCGCGCGGCCGTCGCGTGCTGTGGAACAGGGCCCTCCTAGGAGGTTCTTACTGCTCTCCACGAGCAAATCTCTCCACGAAGAGCGAGTCTGCAGCCTTCTCGCCCTCAGTCGACGCGGCACCTTGTGCGCCAGATCCGCCTGCTGGGTTGGCTGAGCTGGCGGAGTGTGGGTGTGGCTCGGGCTGTTACGGGAGGGTGAGGATTTGGGGGCCTTCGGGGGTGATGGCGACGGTGTGTTCGGCGTGGGCGCCTCGGGTTTGGTCGGCGGAGCGGAGGGTCCAGCCGTCTTCGTCGATGACGTAGGTGCTGCCGGGGCCGGACCAGAACCAGGGCTCGATGGCGAAGACGTGGCCGGCGCGGAGTTTGAGGCCTCGGCCGGGGCGGCCGCCGTTGGCGATGTGCGGATCTTCGTGCATCCGGCGACCGACGCCGTGGCCGCCGAAGTCGAGGTTGGTGCCGACGCCGTCGCGCTTGCCGATCCGGCCGATCGCGGCGCTGATGTCGCCGATGCGGTTGCCTTCGACGGCGGCCGCGATGCCCGCGGCGAGTGCTTCCTCGGTGGTCGCGATCAGTTCCAGGTCCTCGGCCCGCGGCGTACCCACGCAGAAGCTGGTCGCCGCGTCGGCGCACCATCCGTCGACCGATGCGCCGCAGTCGACGTTGAGCAGGTCGCCGTCCTCCAGTCGCAGGTCGCTCGGCAACCCGTGCAGTACGGCGTCGTTCACCGACGTGCAGATCACCCCGCTGAACGGCGACGTCGCGAAGCCGGGCTGGTATCCCTCGAACAACGACACCGCCCCGGCGGAACGCAGTACGTCCCGGGCGACCTCGTCGAGCTCGCGCAGAGAGACCCCGGCAGCGGCCTCTTTCTTCACCGCGGCCAGCGCATTGCCGACGACCCGGCCGGCCGCCCGCATCTGCTCGATCTCTGCCGCCGTCTTCAACTCGACCATCGTTCAGCTTCCTCGTTCACGGCTCGATTTCGCGGATAACTATACCGGTACTATTATCACACTCATGGTCCGACCACCCTTGTCCAGCTGGGACCGCGAACGCGGCCGCCAGCTCGGCCGTCTGCTCCGTGAGGCGCGCGGCGAGCGCAGCATGGTCGAGGTGGCTGCGGCATGCGGTGTCTCGGTCGACACGCTGCGCAAGATCGAGACCGGCCGGATCCCGACGCCGGCGCTGTTCACGGTGGCCGCCGTCGCCGCCACCCTCGAGATCTCCCTCGACGATCTGGTCGACGCCTGTCAGGACAGTCGGCCGGACGGCAGTGCAGCAGGCAGTTCCAACCTGATCGCCTAGGACACGATCAGATCTCTGTCCCAACCAAGAGCCCCCGTGCCGCGTCTCCATCGGCAACAAGGGGGTGGGGATGGCAGTACGACGACGCGCAGTGCTCGGGGGCATGCTGGCCGGAGCCGCGGCGCTGGCGACGACCGGATGTATCGCGGACACCTATGCGGACACGGGAAGCGGCGCTCAGGCAACGAAGAGCGCCGAGCCGAATCGGCGCGACCAGCCGGATCGGATCACGGTCGTCGCGACCGGCGACGTACTGCTGCACGAACGCCTGTGGACAACCGCCAAGCGCGACGGCAAAGATGGCGACTGGGACTTCGCGCCGCTGATGAGCAGCGTGAAACCCCTTGTACAGAAGGCGGATCTCGCGATCGCGCACCTGGAGACCCCGCTCGCGCCACTCGGCGGTCCGTATCACGGCTACCCGCTCTTCCAGGGCCCGCCGCAGATCGCGACCGCGCTCAAGCAGACCGGGTACGACCTTTGCACGACCGCCAGCAACCACAGCTTCGACGGCGGAGCGGCTGGTGTCGACCGAACCCTGAACGCCTTGGAGAAGGTGGGTTTGAAGCACGCCGGGACCGCGCGGTCGCGGGCGGAGGCCGAACAAACGACGATCATCGATGTCGGCGGTGTGAAGATCGCTTCGCTCAGCTTCACCTTCGGGTTCAACGGATTGCCGTACCCGAACGGCCAGACCTGGCGGGCCGGCAAGATCGACGCGAAGACGATTACACGCAAGGCGCAGGAGGCGAAGGACCGTGGCGCCGATCTGGTGCTGGTGAGCTGCCACTGGGGTACGGAGTACTCGAGCAGGCTGAACGAGCAGCAACGCGAGGTCGCGCCGCAACTGCTTGCCGACAGCAACATCGACCTGGTGATCGGTCACCATGCGCATGTCGTGCAGCCGATGGAGCAGATCGACGGCAAGTGGGTCGCGTACGGCCTCGGCAATCTGGTCGCCGCGCATCGCGAACCCGAAACCACCAAGGCTGAGGGCCTCCTTGTGCGCTTCACGTTCAAGCGCGACGGCGATCGCTGGTCGACCGAGCAGGCCGAGTTCGCGCCGTTGCTGATGACGGACGTGCTGCCGGTGCGGGTTCTCGACGTACGGCGTGAGCTCGCGAAGGGCACGTCGGTGGCGAAGAAGAGCCGGCTCGAGCTGGCGCAGCGGCGTACGACGGATACGGTCCTGTCGCTCGGTGCGACGCCGAAAATGCTTTGAGCCATGGCAGTTCGGCGGTCTAGGGTCGGTCGCATGATTACGTACTTCGTGATGGTCCGTCGTGCCCGGCTCCGGGCAGGCGAGGGGTGCCTGGGGATGGCATCCGCTCGATAGTCGTTGGGCCCAACGGGTCGTGGACGCGGCCGGGATCAAACCCGGTGAGCTCGTCCTCGACGTCGGGGCCGGACTGGGTGCGCTGACCGCGCCGCTGGTCCGGGCCGGTGCCCGGGTGATCGCCGTCGAACTCCATCCAGGTCGTGCCGATCGGTTGCGGCAGCGGTTCGCGGACGCGCCGGTGACGGTGGTTCGTGCCGATGCCGGTGATCTCCGGTTGCCGTCGCGGCCGTTCCGGGTGGTGTCGAGTCCGCCGTACAACGTCTCCACGGTGTTGCTGAAGCGTTTGCTGGCTCCGGGTTCGCGCCTGGTGTCGGCTGATCTGGTGCTGCAGCGGCAGGTGGCGAATCGGTGGGTTCGCGGTGAGGCGCCTGGTGCCAACCGGTGGTTCCGGTACTACGACCCGTCGATCGGGCTCCGCCTTCCCCGCAAGGCTTTCACCCCACCACCCCATGTCGACTCAGCAGTACTCCTACTACGCAAACGCTAGAAGAACCCCCGCCCCCTCGCTCCGCGCGGGGGCGGGGGAGGGGACGAGGCACCGCCGAGATGGTGGAGCCCAGGCACGAGCTCCGGCGCGGTGCTGCCGAGTCGGAGCTCATGATGCGGTCGGGCCTTGGCTTGGTGGGGTTTAGCCGTGCCAGGAGTTCCAGAGGGCGGCGTAGGAGCCTTGGCGGGATACCAGGTCGTCGTGGCTGCCTAGTTCTGAGATGCGGCCGTCTTCTACTACTGCGACGCGGTCGGCGTCATGGGCGGTGTAGAGGCGGTGGGCGATCGCGATCACCGTGCGGCCTTCCAGTACGGCGGCGAGCGAGCGCTCCATGTGGCGCGCAGCGCGTGGGTCGATCAGCGACGTCGCCTCGTCGAGCACCAGCGTGTGCGGGTCGGCCAAGACCAGTCGAGCCAGCGCCAACTGCTGCGCCTGCGCCGGCGTCAGCGCCAACTGACCGGATCCGACTCGAGTGTCGAGCCCGTCCGGCAACGCCTGCGCCCACTCGCGCGCGTCGACTGCCGCGAGCGCCTCCAACAGCTCAACGTCGGACGCCGACGGACGCGCCATCGACAGGTTGTCCCGCAGCGTGCCGACGAAGATGTGGTGCTCCTGCGTGACCAGCGCGACCTGCTTGCGCAGCTCGTCCAACGGCAGCTCCGTCATCCCGACACCGCCGACTGTCACCGAGCCGGTGCGCGGCGGGTGAATGCCCGCGACCAACCGCCCCAGCGTCGACTTGCCGGCACCGGACGGCCCGACCATCGCGATCCGCTCACCGGGCTGGATGGTCAGATCCACACCGTGCAGCACGTCGCGGCCCTCGACGTACGAGAACCGCACGTCGCGCGCCTCGACCAACTCACTGGTCGGCGCCTCCCCTGACGGCGTCCGGTCGTCCGGTACGTCGCTGATGCCGAGCAGGCGGGCGAACGCGGCGCCGCCCGACTGGAGCTCGTCCAGCCAGGAGAGCAGCCGGTCGACCGGGTCGATGAGCTGGTTCACGTACAGCACGGCGGCTGTCACGGCGCCGAGCGAGACGTGACCGTTGAGGTGCAGCCAGCCACCGAACAGCAGCGTGCCCACCACCGGCACGAGATAGCCGAACTCGGCAGCCGGGAAGTACATGGTCCGCAGATACAGCGTGTACCGCTCGGCGAGGTACGAGCCGCGGATGTCCTTGTCACCCTGACGAACCCGCGCGTCGTACCGGCGCAGAGCCTCGACCGTGCGCGCACCTTCGACCGTCTCCGCGAGCGAGCTGGTCATCTGGGCGTACGCCGCGTTCTCGCGGAGGTAACCGTCCTTGGCGCGACCCAGGTACCACTTCGTGCTCAGCAAGAGCAGCGGGACCATCGCGACCAGAGGCACCAGCACCCAGACCCCGACCAGCACCGTCGCGACGACGGTGAAGATCACGGTCACGAACGCGATGATGGTCTCGGGCACGGCGAAGCGAACCGTCCGCGACAACGTGTCGACGTCCCGCGACGTCCGGGACAGCAGGTCGCCGGTGCCGGCCCGCTCGACCGTGCCGATCGGGAGCGCGAGCGCGTTGTCGACGAACTCTTCACGCAGCTCGGCCAGCACCTGCTCGCCGAGCGCGAACGACCGGTACCGCGCCCAGCGGGTCAGCAGGGACTGCGCCACGATGAAGACGGCGATCACGATGATCACCTCGTTGACCTTGGCGGCGGTCGTGCCGTTTTGCACGTCCTCGACCAGGTCACCGATCAGCCGCGGCGCCGCCAGTCCCGAGACTGCCGCCAACGCGTGCAGCACCAGCGCGATCACCAGATTGCGCGGGTGTCGCCGGGCCAGCCGGCGGGCATGCTGCCGAATCTCGGTCGGCCCGGCCACGGGCAGGATCTGCCTCATCGGAGGGCCTCCTCTTCTTCGGTCTCGCGGGTGACGGTCCGGCGGTACTGCGGCTCGGTCTCGAGCAGCTCACGGTGCTTGCCGATGGCAACCACTCGGCCGGCGGCGACGAAGATCACCTCGTCGACGCGGTCGAGCAGGAGCGGGCTCGCGGTCAGTACGACGGTGCTCCGGCCGGACCTGTGGTCGCGCAGGCGGTCCGCGATCCGCGCCTCGGTGTGCGCGTCCACGGCCGAGGTCGGCTCGACCAGAACCAGCACGGACGGGTCGGCGAGCAGCGCCCGCCCCAGCACCAGCCGCTGACGCTGGCCACCGGAGAACGAGCGGCCCTTCTCCTCGACCTCGGAGTCGAGCCCGTCCGGCAGCGCGACCAGCACGTCCTCCGCGGACGCCGTCCGCAGCGCAGCCATCAGTTCGTCATCGGTACGCCGGCCGTCCGGGTCGAGCTCGGTCCGGAGCACACCGGTGAACATCTGGGCGCCGGTGTCGCTCACCAGGATCCGCTCCCGGACATCTGCGCGGGTCGCGCTGGCCAGCGTCACGCCGCCGTACCTGACCTCGCTGGTGTCGTCGTACCGCCCCAGGCGGTCTGCGAGCTGGGCGTAGCTGTCCGGCTCGGCGGAAACGACCGCAGTGAGCAGTCCGTCGCGTGCGCGCACGCCTGAGACGGGATCGACCAGGTCGCCGTGGTCAGGCAGCCGCACTGGCGTTTCGGGGTCGGTGATGTCCGGCTCCAGCTTCAGCACCCGGATCACTCGGCCCGCCGCGACCAGTCCGCGCATCAGCTGGTTGGCGAAGTCGGTCGCCGTCCGCAGCGGCAGGACCAGGAACGTCGCATACCCGTAGAAGGCCACCAGGGACCCGGCGCTCAGGTCACCGCGCAGCGCGAAGTGCGCACCCAGGCCGACCACCAGCACGACGAAGATCCCCGGCAGCAGCACCTGGGCCGCGTCCAGCACGGACTGGATCCCAGCCACCCGCACGCCGGCCTTCCGCACCTGCTGCGACTCGCTGCGGTATCGCCGGGAGAACGACTCCTCACCGCCGATGCCGCGCAGCACGCGCAGCCCGGCCACGATGTCCGAACCCAACGAGTTCAGCTCGCCGACCGCCTCACGCTGCGCGGACTGCCGCCGGTGCAGCGGGCGCAGCATCGGACCGAGGCTGAAGAGCATGATCGGCACGCCGATGAGCACGACCAGGCCGAGCGTGGTCGAGGACGAGAGCAGGATCGCCGCGACCACGACGAACGCGACGATCGCGCCGGAGAACCGGGCCGAGACCTCCATCAGGTTTCCGATGTAGGACAGGTCGCCCGCGCCGACGCTGACGACCTCGCCGGTCGCGAGGTGCTTCGGCAACGTCGCTCCGAGGTCGGCCGACTTCCGCGTCACGACCTGGACCGTCCGGTACGCCGCCATCAGCCAGTTGGTCACCGCGAACCGGTGCCGCATGATGCCGGCCAGCGCCTGCACCACACCGACCACGAACAGCAGCGCGGTCCACTGCAGCAACCGCTCACCGTCCTGCGCCGCGATGCCCTCGTCGATCGCCCGGCCGAGGATCGCCGGGATGAACGCCTGGGCGCCCATCCACAAGATGCCGAAGGCCATCCCGCCGGCGAGCGTGCTGGCCTGACCGCCGGCGACCCACCACAGGTAGCGGGCCGGCGAGCGGTGCTGCGGGACGCCGGGATCGGCGAGCGGAAGTTGTCTCATGGCCCCCTCAGGCTAGGTCCCGCTTCGGACAGTTTGCATGCGAATTAATCGCGTCTGTGGATCCCTGGAACAGCACCGTCGTTCGCAGGAAACGGGGCCCGGGCCGGCTGACCGGTGGTGACGGTCGGTAGACCTTCACCTTGCGTTGGGCAACGGGTTCCCGATGGGCAATGTCCGGCCCCTGTCCTGGATCCATGTTGGTGATCGCGCATCGGGGAGCGAGTGGCTACCGCCCGGAACACACGCCGGCGGCCTACCGGCTGGCCGCACTACAGGGCGCCGACTACCTGGAGCCCGATCTGGTGGCGACCCTCGACGGGGTCCTGGTCTGCCGGCACGAGAACGAGATCTCCAGTACGACGGACGTCGCCGAGCACCCGGTCTTCGCGGACCGGAAGATCACCAAGATCGTCGACGGGACCGCGGTCACCGGCTGGTTCGTGGAGGACTTCACCTTCGCCGAGCTGCGTACGCTGCGGGCGCGGGAGCGGATGCCTGCGCTGCGGGCCGGCAACACGGCGTACGACGGGCTGGAGGAGATCCCGACCTTCGACGAGGTGGTCGCGCTGGCGCGGCGGGAGTCCGCGCGGCTCGGGCGGTCGATCGGGGTGATCCCTGAGATCAAGCACCCGGCATACTTCCGGCGGCTCGGGCTGCCGCTGGAGGAGCTGCTCGCGGAGCGGATCCTGGCGCTCGGGCTGCGCGAGGACGAGGTGATGGTGCAGTCGTTCGAGCCGACGAGCCTGCGGCGGCTTTCGGTGATGACACGGGTGCCGCTGGTGCAGCTGATCGACTCGGAGAGTGCGCCGAACGATTTCCTACGGACCGGTGACGGTCGCACGTACGCCGATCTGATCGCGCCGGCCGGGCTGCGAGAGGTGTCGACGTACGCTCACGTGCTGGCACCGCACAAGGACCTGGTGATCCCGCGGACCGGCGACGGCTATCTGGGGGAGCCGACCCGACTGGTCGAGCAGGCCCACCGCGTCGGTCTGGCCGTCCAGGTCTGGACGTTCCGCGCCGAGCGCCGCTTCCTGCCGACCGGCATCGACTTCACCGGCGAACTGACCCGCTTCGCCGCCCTGGGCCTGCAGGGCGTCTTCGCCGACCACCCGGACCAAGCCGTCGCCGCCCTCCGCAAACCTGCGCTGAACGTCTAGGTGCTCGCCAGGCAGGTGGCGGTGGGCGGCGCTGCCGGGGTCACGCCGCCGGGGGCTTGTTGTTGGTGGTGCTGTCGTCGTAGATGCGGGACGCGATGTCGTTCTCGGCGGTGTCCTGCTGGCGGTCGTTGACCGACTGCTGGACGTTCTGCCACACGGCCTTGCCGTCGGACTCCGGGATCACGATCCACGCGACCGCGTAGCCGATCATCGCGGCGCCGCCGGTGATCAGGGTGAGGCCGACCCAGCCCAGGCGGACCAGGGTGACGTCGACGTTCAGGTACTCGGCGATGCCGCCGGAGACCCCGGAGAGCATCCGCTGGTTCGAGGAACGACGGAGGACCTTGCCGGACAGGTTCTGGAACGGTGCGTTGGAGTTCGTCATGGCTCCACTCTCCCGTTCGGGCACCCTCCGGCACATCAGGATCGGTACCGACCGACCCCTGACCCGACCCCGACGACTTTCGTGGAACCCACAGCATCCCCCAGCCTGTCCCTAAGGGTGAGGAGGGGAAATGGACGAGTTCACCGAGTACGTCACCGCGCGCTGGCCCACGCTGGTCCGCTCGGCGGTGCTGCTCGGCTGTACTCCGCCTGAGGCCGAAGACCTCGTCCAGACCGCGCTGGAGCGTTGTCTGGTCAAGTGGAACCGAGTGCGGGCCGCCGAGGACCGTGACGCCTACGTGCACCGGGTGCTGGTGAACTGCTTCCGCTCCTCCCGCAGGCGCCGCTGGCACGGCGAGTTGCCCTCGGCCGCCATCCCGGAGTCCGGCGGTGGCGACCAGACCGCTCACATCGACGACTCCGACGCGGTGATGCGAGCGCTCGGCCGACTGCCGGACGACCAGCGCGCAGCCGTCGTACTGCGGTACTACGCGCACCTGAACGAACAGCAGATGGCGTCCGTCCTGGGCGTCGCCGCCGGCACCGTCAAGAGCCGCCTCTCCAGGGCAGTCAAGGCCCTGTCCCAGGACCCACACCTGGCAGAACTGCGAGACCCCCGATGACCGAAACCAAGCTGACCGACCTCCTGGAACGCTCCGCCGACCAAACACCGGTCGGACCACCCCCGTTGGACGCGCTCCGCGCAGGCGCCGCCCGCCGACGCCACCGCCGTACTGCGGGACTGTCGGCCCTCGCCGCAGCAGCCGTAGCGGCCGTGATCGCCGGAACGAACCTGCTGCCTTCTCACCCGCCAACCACCTCACCCACTCCGGCGCCCATCGCGACCCGCCTGGTCGGCTTCGGCCACGCGGCGATCGCAGTACCGGCGGACTGGCCGACGAACCAGGCCAGCTGCGGTACGCCGACGAAGGACACGGTTCTCATCGACGACCCGAGCGCTTACACCTACTGTGCGCGGTTTCGGGCGAGCGGAGTCGAGAGCGTGCAGCTGGTTTACGGGATCGCTCCGCCACAGTTTCACGCCGACGAGACGTTCGAGATCGACGGAGTGCGGGCTCAGCGGCAGCGGACGACCTGCTCGACGTCGAAGTACTTCCGGTCCAACACGACGACCTGTGTGAGCACAGTGTTCATCCCGTCACTGAAGGTCTGGTTCCGCGCAGACTCGTCGACCAATGCCGACGAGGTCGGGCGCATTCTCGACCGGATCGCGATCGTCACTGACCAGACCGGCGTGCCCAGCTACCAGGCGGACCCGCGACTCAGTCGGGGAGCGGCCTACGCCGACGTACTCAAGGAGCTCGGCTTTAAGCCTCAGATCCGCCCGGTCCGGTCACCGAGCTACCCGGCTGGGCAGGTGCTCGGGGTTTCGCCGGCCACGGGGACGATGCTGAAGCCTGGAGCGACGGTGACCGTGACTGTGGCCAAGTAAAAGTGTCGGTGCGCCCGCTTAGCGTCGGGGTATGGATGCGCAGGCGGTGGTGAAGGTGATGGCGGGGTTGCCGGGGGCGGAGGAACACGAGGGCTGGGCGGGGCAGCCGGTCTTCAAGGTGCGGAACAAGAGCTTCGCCTACATGTCCGAGGATCAGACCCGCATCCACCTGAAGGCGCTCCGTGAGGAGCAGGAGGCGCTGGTCGCCGAGAACCCAGAGGTCTACGAGCCGTCCTGGGCCGGCGGCCGCTTCGCCTGGATTCTGATCCAGCTCGACCTGGCCGACGAGGAGGAGCTGGGCGAGCTGATCACCGAAGCCTGGCGCCTCACCGCCCCGAAGTACCTGGCCGCCCAGCTGAGCAGCTGACCGCCCGCGCGCCTGATGTGTCCGGATCCGTCCGGTCGGGGACCGGGACGAGCCTGTTGCCGGGCGCGTCGTGCTGCCAGATTGTGAGCATGTCGAACGAACCGCAAGCAGTCCTACTCGATGACGCCGAAACCAGCCCAGTGGCACCCGGCATCGTCCGCCGCGCCCTGCCGTCCAGCGGGCAGGTGCTGGTCCGCGCTTTCGATCTCGAGGCCGGGATCACCTGGCCGGAGGTCGACGTACACGACCGGGACGAGCTGATCTACGTCGCGTCGGGCGAGTTGCTCGACCACGGCCGGTCGTACCCGGCGGGCACGTACCTGTACTACCAGGCCGGCAGCCGGCACCAGCCGCGGACCGAGACCGGCGTCCGGATCATCGTCTTCGGTCCGGCGGAGGTTCCGCTCACCGCGTGAGCGGCAGGTGGCCTGGCTTGCACTCGTTTGGGTCGAGTGCTAATACTTGGTTAGCACTCCAAGGGCGAGAGTGATAAGCGTTCCTGCCCGGACGAGTGTGCAAGAAGACGGCCTCGATGAGGTGCCGGAGCGCGGCGGGACATGAGCGTCGCGGGTCGGTGCCGTCCGTCGCGGGCATCCGGGCCGGCTGGACCACAAAGACTCGACGCGGGAGGACTCGCGGAGAATGCCCAAGCTGATTGCGTTCGATGAAGAGGCGCGCCGCGGCCTCGAGCGAGGGATGAACACCCTCGCCGATGCCGTCAAGGTGACGCTCGGCCCGAAGGGCCGCAACGTCGTGCTGGAGAAGAAGTGGGGCGCCCCCACGATCACCAACGACGGTGTCTCCATCGCCAAGGAGATCGAGCTCGAGGACCCGTACGAGAAGATCGGGGCCGAGCTCGTCAAGGAAGTTGCCAAGAAGACCGACGATGTCGCCGGTGACGGCACCACCACGGCCACCGTGCTGGCTCAGGCTCTCGTCCGCGAGGGTCTGCGCAACGTCGCGGCCGGCGCCAACCCGATGGGCCTGAAGAAGGGCATCGAGAAGGCGACCGAGGCCGTCAGCGAGCAGTTGCTGGCGCTGGCCAAGCCGGTCGAGACCCGCGAGCAGATCGCGGCGACCGCGTCCATCTCGGCCGCGGACACCCAGGTCGGCTCGATCATCGCCGAGGCGATGGACAAGGTCGGCAAGGAAGGCGTCATCACCGTCGAGGAGAGCAACACCTTCGGCCTCGAGCTCGAGCTCACCGAGGGTATGCGCTTCGACAAGGGCTACATCTCGCCGTACTTCGTGACCGACACCGACCGGATGGAAGCGGTTCTCGACGACCCGTACATCCTGATCGTCAACAGCAAGATCTCGAGCATCAAGGACCTGGTCCCGGTGCTGGAGAAGGTCATGCAGACCGGCAAGTCGCTGGCCATCATCGCCGAGGACATCGAGGGCGAGGCGCTGGCGACCCTGGTCGTCAACAAGATCAAGGGCACCTTCAAGGCCGTCGCCGTCAAGGCACCGGGCTTCGGTGACCGCCGCAAGGCCATGCTGGTCGACATCGCCGTCCTCACCGGTGGCGAGGTGATCTCCGAGGAGGTCGGTCTCAAGCTGGACTCGGTCGACCTGGAGCTGCTCGGCCAGGCCCGCAAGATCGTCGTCACCAAGGACGAGACGACCATCGTCGAGGGCGAGGGCGACGCGGACCAGATCGGCGGCCGGGTCAACCAGATCCGCGCCGAGATCGAGAAGTCGGACTCCGACTACGACCGCGAGAAGCTGCAGGAGCGGCTGGCCAAGCTGGCCGGTGGCGTTGCGGTGATCAAGGTCGGCGCGGCCACCGAGGTCGAGCTGAAGGAGCGCAAGCACCGCATCGAGGACGCCGTTCGCAACGCGAAGGCTGCCGTCGAGGAGGGCATCGTCGCCGGTGGTGGCGTGGCTCTGCTGCAGGCGTCGGTGATCGCGTTCGAGAAGCTGGACCTCGAAGGTGACGAGGCCACCGGTGCCGCCATCGTGCGGTCCGCGGTCGAGGCGCCGCTGAAGCAGATCGCCGTGAACGCCGGCCTCGAGGGCGGCGTCGTGGTGGAGAAGGTCCGCAACCTCGAGCCGGGCTGGGGCCTCAACGCCGCAACCGGCGAGTACGTCGACCTGATCAAGACCGGCATCATCGACCCGGCCAAGGTGACGCGCTCGGCGCTGCAGAACGCAGCGTCCATCGCGGCCCTGTTCCTCACCACCGAGGCCGTCATCGCCGACAAGCCGGAGAAGGCCTCGGCCGCTCCGGGTGGCGCGCCCGACATGGGCGGCATGGACTTCTGACCCGAAGTCGACAGCAAAGCACCAAAGCAGTGAAGAGCGGTCCCGGGCGATGCCCGGGACCGCTTCTCGTTGGAGCGGCAAGTCCCAGCTTCACCCACAAGGCCCAGCCCTCGCCTCGCCGAGTCGTGGCGTTTGGCCGGTGCCCCGAACGGCGAGTCGTGGATTCTGGCCGCATCTCGTCGCCGAATCCCACGACTCGGTGAAATCAGCTCCAGCCGTTTCCCACGACTCGACGCTGGAGGGGGCTGACGAGGCTGTCGCGGCGGAGCGGTGGCGTCTAGGTGCCGGTTATCAGGTGGTGGGCCAGGAGGGGGGAGAAGGTGCGGACTGGGAGGGTGGGGGTCAGGCCGCAGGGGCCGTCGGATTCGCCGGGGGTTCGGAGCCAGAGGTGTAGGTCGACGGGTGAGGTTGCGACCGCGGGGGTGGTGCCGAGTTTGCGGGCGGGTGGGTTGCAGGAGTTGCCGTCGGAGCCGTTGCCGTTGCGGGCGGTGTCGATGACGAAGTGGCTGCCGCCGCCGAGGGCCTGGAGGATCGCCGTACCGCGGGTGGTCGACTCCGCCGTGGTGAAGTAGTTCGCCGTGTTCATGGCGAAGCCGCGGATCTTGCCGATGTCGGCGAGCCGGAGCCGCCGCGCCATCTCCTTCGCGTCACCGGATGTCACGTTGCCCGCGTCGAGGTACGCCCAGGTGTTCGGGTTCTTCACGGCGAGCAGCCCGACGGCGTACTTCAGCATCGCGATCCGCCCGTCCCACTGCGCGGGCGGGAAGCAGTCGAGCCGCGCCAGCGCGTCCGGCTCGAGCACCACGACCGCGGGCCGGGTCCCGATCCCGTCCGACAAGGCCGCGATCCAGGCCCGGTACGCCGCTGCGTCAGCCGCGCCACCGCCGACGCCGCACGGTCCGCCGGGCAGGTTGTCCGCGACCAGGACCGGCAGCTTGCCGGCCCTGTCCGCAGCAGTCGTGTACGCCGTGACGCCCGCCTTCACGTCCCCGCTCCAGGCTCCGAACCACCGCGCCGACGCCTGCCCGGCGATCTTCGACGCGAGCTCGGTGTCCTCGGGATGCCGTCGTACGTACGCCGCCACGGCCGAGGACGGATCGACATACAGCCCGTTCGTCAGCTTGAGCGGGTCGCCGGTCGCTTCGGCCAGCCCGGCTTCGGGCCGGCCGAAGACGACCAATGCGGCGGACAGTAAGAGCCCAGCCACCGCCGGGCGCAGAGTCGGCATCGGTGAAGCGTCCTTCCATCGATGGAGTGATCACTCAACGTGCCGATGAGACTACTCTCAGAGGTTCAGCTGTTCTCGTCCACCTCGCAGAACGAGGCGTAGTGGTCGCCGGTGTAGTAGACGTGCTCCGGGGTCGTCTTCGCGCCGCCGCCGATCAGCCGGCGGGCGCCACGATCCGGTGAGCCGGGCGTGATCACGGTGTACTCGTGGTAGAAGCTGCTCGACTCGGCCGGGAGGATGCCTTCCCGGTTCTGGAAGACGGTGCCGTCCTGCGAGTACGGGAACGGCCCGCCGGAGTGGATCAGGCCGAGGGTGTCGGCCGCCTGTGACGGCAGCGAGCTGAGCGCACACGTGTCGATCGCGGCTGTGTGGATCGCGCTGGACGCGACGACGTACGTGCTGGAGGTGGGGGCGGTGGTCGGGGCGGCGTAGGCCGTGGAGCCGAAGGCGGCGGTGGTCGCCAGGACCACGGCGGCGATGAGGGTTCTCATGCTTGGCACGCTTCCCCCGCAAACAAACGTTCGTACATCCCAGGTGTGAATAACAGGTGGACTATGACCCCGGCGGCCGTTTAGAGTCTGGCCCGGCGAGACCGATTCCGGAGTGGAAGGAGCGACCGATGAGCACACTGACTTGTTTCCCGGCGCACCCGATCCGCTCCCTCACCTCGCACTGAGCGGATCCGCGCCTCCTGCTGGAGGATTCGTGACCATCCGCAACACCGTCGAGGCCGACCTCGACACCATCCTTGCTCTGATCGAGCAGAAGTCCGTCAACACCGTCACCCACGAGCGGTATCTCGAGTATGTTGCCGACGGCTACTACCGGGACGACTGGAACTGGGTCGTCGAGGAGAACGGCGCGATCCAGGCTCTCGCCATCTGGTGGGGCTTCCCGGACGCCGAACACCCGCTCAGCATCGACGGCCTGTACTACGTCGGCGACAGCGACCCGGTCCCGGTCTGGACCGAGCTGATCAAGCACGCCGTCGCACCACGGCCGGCCGATGCCGAGCCGCCGGAGTACCACTTCTTCCTGACCAGCGACTGGCAGGACCAGCCTGACGTTGTCGCTGCCGTCGAACCACGGGCTCAGGCGGCCACGGCGGCCGGTCTGACCGCGATCACCGATCGGCTGCGCTACGAGTGGAAGCCGGAGTACGGGCTGCCGCCGCGTTCGACCCGGCTGCGCTTCGAGCCGGCCGACGACGAGGCCTTCGTCGACGTGTTCATGCGGGTCGCCAAGGGCAGCCTGGACGCCGGGACCGCGCGGGAGATCGCGCGCATCGGGGCCGAGGGCGCGGCCCGCGAGGAGGTCGAGATCTACACGTCGATGCCGGGTGAGCGGAGCTGGTGGCGGCTGGCGTACGACGAGGGCGGCGAGCTGATCGGGTTCGCGATCCCGTCGGCGAACGCCGGTGGGCCGGTCGTCGGGTACCTCGGCGTCGTACCGGAGCGCCGTGGGAACGGGCTGATCGACGACCTGCTGGCCGAGATCACCCACATGCTCGACGAGACCGGCGCCGAACACATCCGCGCCGACACCGACTTCGGCAACGTGCCGATGGCGAAGTCCTTCGAACGCCAGGGATATCGGAACTTCGCAGTCCGCCGGGTGCTGTCGTTCCCGGAGAGCTGAACTCCGAGTTGCCGAGGTAGAGACGAGCGACAACCCCGCGCCCTATGCTCCCTGACATGTCAGATAGCTCCGGGGGGAGCGGGGAGCGGGGGAGTCGCTCCGATGCGTGACATCGCGTTGATTCTGCATGTCGTGGCAGGGGGTCTCGCGATCCTGTTCGGCCCGCTGGCGATCGTGCTGACGTTGCGGCGCCGCGGGCTGAACTGGGCCGGCGAGGTCTACCACTGGACGATCGCGCTGGTCTGCCTGACCGCGCTGGTGATGGTCCCGTACGACTGGGGCCGGCTCTGGTACTTCTGGCCGATCACGATCGCGTCGTACCTGTTCGTCTACCTCGGCCAGCGCGCCGCCGAGGCCCCCGGCGGCCTCTGGTACCGCGGCGTCCTGCGCGGGTACGGCGGAGGCTGGATCGCGCTCTGGACCGCCATCGCCGTCGTCAGCCTCCCGCACCAGCCCTGGGCCTGGGCCATCCCCATCGTCATCGGCTCGACCGTGATCGAATGGCTCTGCTTCAACCCGGCACCGAGCTGGACCCGGGAGACTGCGACTTCCTAGGCTTGCCCGGCTTGCTCCTCGGGGGTGGCCTTGCGGACCACCAGGCGGGTCCAGGCGCCGACGTAGATGCGGTCGTCGGGGTTCAGTTCCTGGCGCTGGCCGGGGATGATCGGGTCTTCGGGGAGCGGGCCGGCGGCGGAGGCGACGTACGTGCCGTTGGAGGACTGGAGGTCCTCGACCCACCAGCGCTGGCCATCGGTGGTCAGTTGGGCCTGGCGGCGGCTGACGCCGGTGTCGTCGCCGCAGTCGATCTCGGGGTGGATGTTCCGGCTGCGGGACGGGCGGCCGATCAGCAGGCTCTTCTCCGTCAACGGGATCACGGTCGGCAGGCCGGGTGACGGACACGGGTCGTCACTCTGCTGTACGGCGTACCAGTCGGGGTCGACCCAGCGCTCGGCCACCCACTCCGCGACCGCCGTGGGCGGCGCCGGCGGTGTCGGGCCCGACGAAGAGATGTCCAGTGAGGACGCAGGGCGCGGCATGGTGCCGGTGGTGAAGTCGTAGCCGCAGCTCTCGCAGAACAGCGCGTCGGCCGACGCCGGCTCCTGGCAGTTGGGGCAGGTCTGACCGACCGGGGCCGGTGCGGGTGTCGCGGCCGGACCGGGCGCTGCGACAGCGGGCGCCGGGACCGAGGCCGCCGCCGGTGTGGCGGCCTCGCCGATCGGGAGCCCGCAGACGTCGCAGTAGTCGGTCGAGGTGGACGGGTGCCCACTCGGACAGTTGACGGTCATTTCTTCACCCGGGTGGTCTTGGTGGAGGCTGTGTCGAGGGCCATCTCGTCGGCCTTCTCCACGGTCCGCTTCAGCCGCACCGTACCCGTTTCCTGGTCGTCGATGTCGACAACCTTGCGCAGCCGCGTCGTCGCTTCCTCGTTACCGGTCGCGGCGGCGAGCTGGACCGCCCGGCCGAGCTTCGTGGTGGCGGTCGCCGTGTCACCGACGGCCTTGGCGGCCAGACCGTCCTGGATCGCCTGCGCCAGCTCGGTCTGCCCGGTGTAGTGCGCGACCTCCGGGCTGATCCGGGTGGTGAGCGCCTCGTCGGCCGACCACAGCGCCTTGACCAGGCCCTGCGCGACCACGTCGTTGCCCAGCACGAGTTGGACCCGCGCAGCGAGCTGCTCCTGCCCGATGGCCTTCGCGGCCAGCCGGATCGCCACGTGGTAGTCGCGGGACTCGTCGCCCCACGAGCCGGTCGGGTACGAGCCGGTCAGCGGATTGATCGCCGTACGCCGCGACGTCAGGTCCTCGACCGTCGGAGCGACCTGCCGGACGAACAGCACCTCGGCGCCCTGTGGCGCCCACACGCGCAGGTCGGCCTGCGCGACACCGCGGCTCATCGCGTTCTGGATCAGCTTGGAGAACTCGGCGGCGAGCTGATCCGGCGCCGGGATGATGTCGACGGTGCCGAGCAGCGCCTGCGCGATCCGCCGTACCTCGTCGACCTGCCAGGCCACGCCGACGCCGCGGGTGTCGCACTGGAACTGACCGGTCACCGACGCGATCGCCTGGGTCAGCGCCTCCGGCGTCTCGTGCTGGTTCTCGCCGTCGGTCAGCAGGATCGCGTGCTTCTGGGACAGTGACGGCACAGTCGCGAAGACGCGCGACGCCAGCCGCAGCCAGGTGCCCATCGCGGTCCCGCCGTCGGCGTAGAACCGGGACACCGCGTCCTTGGCGGCCTGCCGGGTGTACGGGTCCATCCTGACCATCACCGGCTCCGCGGACGGCGGGAACGCCAGCTGCGCGCGGTCGTTGCCGGAGATCACCGCGAACCAGACCCCGTCGAGGATCTGGTCGAGAGCGGTCTGGGCGGCGTACGCCGCAGCCTGTACGCCCTCGCGGCCCATCGAACCGGAGGTGTCGACGATGATGATCTCGCCCGCGTCGCCGCTGCCGGACTGCCCGGCCGCGCCGGCCCCGGTGCAGTTCACCGTGACGATGGCGTGGACGTCGGTCCCGCCGTCGGGCAGGAACTCGTTCTGGTAGACGCTGGCGGTGAAGTCGGCCATCTCGGGGTCCCTCTCCCTAGATCCGTGCCAAGGCGACGGTGATGTTGTCCTGGCCACCCTGGGCGTTGGCCCAGTCGACCAGGGCGGACGCGGTGGCTTTCGGCTCGCCACCGTTGTCCGCAGCTGTCTGACGTACGAGGTCGGCCAGCGGTGCCGCCTCCGAGCAGTAGTTCCACAGGCCGTCCGAGCAGACCAGCAGCCAGCCCGGCCCGGTCACGTGGAGCGTCGTGGTCCGGGGTGTGTGGTCCGGTGCGTCCTTGCCGAGCCAGCGGGTGATCGCGTGCGCGTGCGGGCCGGACTCGGCCTCCTCGCGCGAGATCCCGGTGGCGATCAGCTCGGCCGCCCAGGAGTCGTCGACGGTCAGCGCGACCGCCTCAGCCTCGTCAGGGAACCAGTACGCGCGGCTGTCTCCGACGTTGCCCGCCACCAGCAGCCCGTCCTCCAGGACCGCCGCGACGAACGTGCAGGACGCCGGGTTGGGGCTGTCGGGACTGGTGTTGTCGAGTACGGCGTCACTCGCGGCGTCGGCCGCCGCCTTGAGCCGGGCCGCGATCGCACTAGCCCGGGAGGAGTCCGTGCCGAGGCCCTGAGCGTGGCCGGCCTGGAGCACCTCGCAGGCTGCCCGGGCCGCGGCAAGCGATGCCACGTCGGAATCCAGCGACGAGCTCACGCCGTCGCAGACCACGAGCAACGCCCGGCTGCCCGGCGCGGCGTCCGCCGCGATAGCCATGGCGTCCTCGTTCCGGCTGTGCCGGATGCCGCGGTCGCACACCCCGGCCACCCACGGCGCCGGCTGCTCCTCGAAGTGGTCCCGCGGCTTCGCTGCCTTGGTGCCGCACGTCTCGCAGTACCCGTCCGAGCTGATGGTGCCGCCACACGACCTGCACGGACCGACCTCGTCGACGGCGGCCGCGGTGATCTCGATCGTCGGCTCGGTGTCGGTGTCCAGGGCCGTCGAGGTGGGCGCGGCCGCCGGGTTGAGCTCGGCGCCACAGGCCTCGCAAAAGCGATCGGCCTCGGACACCGGCCCGCCACAGCTGGGGCAGACCGTCTCGGTCGTACTCGTCATCGCAACGTCCATCCTCGAACTTCGTTGGCCTGGTCGACCAGGGCGATCCGTTCCGGCCGGGTCTCGGCCTGGTCGGCCAGCAACCGGTAGGTCGCCTCGAGCCCTTCCCGCAGGGCCGGCTCGGTCGCCACCCGCCCGTCGATCCGCAGAGCCTCCTGCGGACCGGACTGCTGGACCTCGGCCAGCGCGGTCCGGAACACGTCCGCAGCCAGGTTGGCCCGGTCGACCGGGTCGATGGTCAGCGCGGTGATGCTGTCCATCGCCTGGGCGAGCGCGGGAAGGCCACGCCCTGATCCTGCCAGCAGACCGGCTCGCTGGCGACGGGCCCGTACGTACGCGCCGCTGGTACGCGGGACCAGGTCGAGGGCGCCGAGCGCTCCGTCGAGGTCGTTGCGCTGCGTACGGATCGTGGCCAGGCCGAAGGCGGACGGTGCGATGTAGTTCGCGTCGGTCCGGGCACAGGTCAGGTAGAGGCCCTCGGCAACGTCGTACTCGCCGCTGTGCTCACAGGCGATCGCCAGCGCGAGTTTCGGCCCCAGCTCGCCCGGCACCTGGCCGTAGACCGCGTTGAACGCGGACTGCGCAGCAGCCGAGTCACCGCGGGCCAGAGCGACCAGTCCGGCCATCCAGACCGCCCGCCACTCCCACGGGTCGGAGTTGAGCAGGTCGGACACCGCAGTGTCCACCATGTCGTAGCGCTCGGGTCCGACCTCCAGTGCGGCCTCCGCGACCTCCAGCAACGTCTGCGGGGACTGCTCCGGCGCGTCGATCAGCAGCTCGAGCCGCTTGGCCGCATCCGGCACGCTGACCGTCTTCAGCCAGCCGGCCATCTTGTCGCTCTCGTCCGGCGCCAGCGACGGCAGCTGCTGCCATGGCTCGACCGCGTCGCCCAGTCCGGTCGACTTGTCACCCGGCGTGCCGAAGAGCAGCGACGACGCGGAGTGCTGGGCCGCCTTGACGCCCTGCTTGTCCGCCACCACCTCACGCAGTACGCCGAGCAGCTGCACGCGGAACTCGTCGGCGGACTGGAAACGGTCCGCCGGGTCCTTCGCACATGCCTTGAGCAACAACCGGTACACCGAGTCGTACTGCTGGAAGAGCGGTACTTCGCCTACGGGCGGCAGCGAGTCGACGTACCGGCCCTGGTAGCCGCGGAACTCCATCGCCAGCACGCACAGCGTCCGGCCCAGCGTGAAGATGTCGGAGGCAACCGACGGGCCGACCTCGGCCACCTCTGGCGCCTGGAAGCCGACCGTGCCGTAGATCGCGGAATCCAGGTCGTCGATCCGCCGGACACCGCCGAGGTCGATCAGCTTGACCGCGTCGCCGACCTGGATGATGTTGTCCGGCTTGAAGTCGCAGTACACCAGGCCGAGGTCGTGCAGGTACGAGAACGCGGGCAGGATCTCCAGCAGGTACGCGATCGCCTGGTCGATCGGAAGCGCGTCGTACTGGCCCTTGTTGGCTTCCATCCGCTGTTTGAGCAGCGTCTTCAGCGAGGTGCCGCCGACGTACTCCATCACGATGTAGCCGGCGCCGTCGTGGGTGACGAAGTTGTAGATCTCGACGATCAGCGGGTGCTCGACCCGGGCCAGGAACTGCTGCTCCGCGATCGCGGCCGCGACGGCGTCCGGGTCCTCGGAGTTCAGCAGGCCCTTGAGGACGACCCAGCGGTTGGACACGTTCTGGTCCTGAGCCAGGTAGATCCAGCCGAAACCACCGTGGGCCAGGCAGCCGGCCACCTTGTACTGGCCGCCGACCAGGTCGCCGGCCTGCAGCTTCGGCGAGAACGAGAACCGGTTGCGGCACTTCGGGCAGAAGCCCTCGGTGCGGCCGGGCTGTCCGCTGCGGGAGCGGCCGACCGGGTTGCCGCAACTCGGGCAGTTCCGGCGATCCTCCGGGACCATCGGGTTGGCCAGGATCGCTTTGCTCGCGTCGATCGCGGGGATCGACGGCACGTGCGTCAGGCCGGCGCCGAGTCGCGCGCCGCGCAGGCGGGTGGACGACGTACCGAGCTTGCGGGTCAGCTTCGAGCCGGCCTGGGCGGCGCGGGCGGAGCCGAGCGGCGTGGAGGCCAGGCGGTTGGACGCGCGGGAGACCGTCGACACCGAGCTGATCGGATCGTGGTCAGGAGCTGCGCTCGTCGAGGCGGGCGAGCCGCACACGTCGCAGTACCCGTCGACGTAGGTGCCGGTGCAGCCGGGCTGCGTGCAGGCGCCGGTCGCCGTTGCCGGAGCGGCGGCTGCCTGGGCGGCGGCCGCTGGGCTCGGGGCCGCGGGGGAGCCGCAGACGTCGCAGTACCCGTCGACGATGGAGCCGGTACAGCCCGGCTGGGTGCAGGTCGTCATTTCGTCCCTTCCAGGTAGGCCTGGTAGGCCGCTACCAGTGCGCCGAGGCGAGCCAGATCCACCGGCTCCACCTCGATCACCGCTCGGCCGCGCCGGTACAGCTCGGCGAGATCTTCATTGCCTGGGGCAACACTTGAAGCCTTCACCTGATAGGCGTCCAGCAGTTGGGTCAGTTCGTCCCGCTTGCCGAGCGCGGAGCCGTACGCCGCCTGTGCCTGACCGAGCGCCCGTCGTACGGCGTCCAACCTGGTCAGGTACTTCTCGAGCTCGGCCGGCGTGTTCGGCACCGATCCCAGTGCAGTGACATCCGGTACGGCGAGGCGCGGGGCCGGGGCGACCGTTGCGACCGCCTTGTCGGCGAGCGCGCGGACCGCAGTACCCTGCGCCTCGAGCTCGCCGCGCACCGTTCGCGCCCGGGCCACATCGGCGGCCCGCTCCTTGCGCGTGGCGGCGCCGACGATGAGGTCCCGCTCGGCCCTCGCGGCGTCGATCTCCAACGGCCCGATCTGGCCACCGATGTCCGCGCCGCGTTTGTTGCGGTCGGCAAGATCCGTCAGCCGGCGGTCCAGATCGTGGTGCTGGGCGAGCGCCTTGTCGCGGACGTTCGCGGGCTCGAGCTTCACCAGGTCGCTGATCCGCTCCACCTGCGCCCGCAACTCCCGGAGCCGGGCGGCCCGGTCGGCATCGCCCGGGTCGAGCGCCAGCTTGGCGCGCAGACTGGACGCCAGCGCATCCGACAACTTGCATGCCTCAGGCAACGAAACGGCGAGCGAGCCACCCGCGCCACCGGCGTCCAGGCCGCCCCAGATCAGCGCCGAGATCCGCTCGGTCTCGGTCACCCCGACCCGGCCCGAGTCCCAGGTCACCAGGATCAACTCGTACCGATCCGAGACGGCCTTCCAGACGGTCATGCTGAGCACGACATCCGCACTCAACGCATCCCCGTCCGGCGCACTCAACGCAGCCTGATCAAGCTCGTCCAGCTCGGCCTTCCGCCGATCCCGCCACTCCCCGAGCGCCCCAAGAAAAGAAAGCAGCTCCGTCGCCGGAACACTGCTCCCCATCTTCCCCGGCGGCGGAGGAGCCGAGACCGTCGGCGTACGAACAGTCATGGCGTCCGGCCATAGACGGCTGTCGGAGGCGCTGCCAGTTTGCCCAGGTCCGTCCCCAGCCACTTGCTGTACGACGTCATCCACGCGCTCTGGCCCGAAGCGTCAGGGGTCTTCATCTGCGCGAGGGCGGCGTTGACGAACCGGACGAAGTCCACATTCTCCTTCTTGATGCCGAGGCCGTAGGGCTCGTCGCTGAATCGCTCCGGCAGGATCTTGGCGTACGGGTCCTGCGCGGCATCGCCGGCCAGGACGGTGTCATCGCCACTGATCCCTTGCGCCTTGCCCTGCTGGAACAGGACCAGGCAGCCGGTGTCCGTGTCGGCGGTGATCGGCTTGACCTCCGGGTTCTTCTTCTTGAGGTTGTCCAGAGAGGTCGACCCGGCCGGAGCGCAGATGGTCTGGCCATCCAGGTCGGCAGTGCTCTTGGCCGTTGAATCTCGCTGCACGAGCGTCTTCTGGCCGGAGCGGTAGTACTCGGCGGAGAACGCGATCTGCTGCCAGCGGGCGCAGTTGATCGTCATGTTCCGGGCGACGATGTCGACCTGACCGCTCTGCAGCACCGGGATGCGCTGCGGACTGGAAATCACCCGTAGCTCGACCTTGTGCGGCTTGCCCGGTGCGGGCGGCCCGAAGATCGCGTCGGCGACCATGTTGATCATGTCGATGTCGAAGCCCTCGATCTGCCCGGTCAACGGGTTCCGGGAACCGAGGTGCAGGCTGTCCGCCGAGACGCCCGCGATCAGCCGGCCGCGAGCCTTGATCTTCTCCATGTAGCTACCTGCGGGCATCACACCACCGGGTGCCGGCGTCTCCCGATCCGGCGCGTACGACGCCAGCTCTCCCTCTTTGCTGCATGGCGCTGTGGTCGACGGGGCCGTCGTGGCCTGCGTCGGCGCCGGCTCGGCCGGGATCTCCGTAGCCGCGTAGTTGCCGGAACCGCAGGCGGTGAGGAGGAGTGCGGTGGCTACCGCAATCGGGACGAGCTTCTTCATCGGTACTCCTCCAAACGCTGCGACATACCCCAGGCAACGAGCAACGCGGCGACGATGCCGAGTGGCAGACCGAGCCAGCCGAGCGGCGGGAGGCCGCCGCGGGTGTCGGACAGCTCGTTCGAGACCGTGTCGCTGGTCGTCTTCAGTTGCTCCGCCGAGCTGGTGTCGAAGGCTTTGAACGCGTCCACCGCATTGCTCGTCTTGTCCGTGCCGACAGCCATCGCGACCGCGCCGTCCCAGTTGCCCTTGTTGGCGTCGGCATCCCGGATCTTGACGTGGATCGCCTTGTACGCGTCCCAACGGTCGGACAGGCCGTCGACGGTGCCCGAGGACTTCTTCAGCTCCTCGTCCACCGTAGCCGCGGCCGTGTTGTACGCCTTGTCGAACGCGTCGCCCGACCCGCGTGCGATCAAGGTGAGGCTCTCGTTCGACCGGGCGTCGTACGCCGCGATCCGGGCGCGCGACAACGCCAGCGTCTTGGAGTAGGCATCGGACCTCGTGCTGCTCGCGCTTCCCGAAGCGGACGACAGCGCGACGCCGCCGACGATGGTGGTGAGCAGCACGACCACGGCGCCTGCCGCGATCGGCAGGTTGACGTAGCGGTGCGTACGGCGGGCCAGCCAGCGCAGCGTGATCCCCAGGATCAGCAACGTGAGCAGACCGCTGACGACCACCCAGATCGTGCCGTCGTTGACGCCGCCGAACTCCGTGTCGACGCGCTTCTCGTTGGCATCGACCAGGGCGTTGACCAGCGGCAGTGCGTCGTTCTGCAGTACGGCGTTCGCGTCCCGCAGGTACTGCGATCCGATCGGGAGTCCCTGGCGGTTGTTGGCCCGGGCTTGCTCGATCAGGCCGTCGTACGTGATCAGCGTGGTGTTCAGCTCGCCGAGGACTTTCTGGTCGGCCGGCTGGGCGGTCGCGGCCTCCGAGATGAGGCGGGCCGCCGAAGCCATCGAGTCGACGAAGTGCTGCCGCTGGTCGGCCGGCTCGAGACCGCCGACCAGAAAGGCGTTGGTGGCGTCGGCGTTCGCGCTGACCAGGTTGGTGTGGATTGCCTGAATACGGACAAGCTGCTCGGCGTTGGCCTCGGCGCGCTCGAGCGCACCGTCGGACTGACGGAAGCCCTGCGCGGCGGCCAGGCCGAAGACGACGCTCATCGCCGCGGCCAGGATGAGGAAGGCGCGCATGCGGCCGGGGGTGCCCTGGAACCACTGGGCTACTGCGTTGCGGCGGCTTGGTGCCCGGGTGACCGGCTGCGTCGTACTGGCGGGCGGGCCCGGCGGCGACCAGGTCGCGGGGGGCGCACTCTGGGTCTGGGTCACGCCTGATCTCCTTGCTCGGACTGGTCTGCTGCCTCGGCCTCAACCCTCGGCTCGAGCTCGAGCTCGGCAGTCGCTTCGGGTTCGGGGTCGTCGGTGAGGTCTTCGGCGAGGATCTGACGCAGTTGGTCGGTGGTCGGTGCCGTTACGTCGCGCAGGCGCCAGGCGTGGCGGCCGATGGCGGCCTCCAGGACGTTGCGGGCGAACCGGCCGTTGCCGAACGAGCTGTCCCGCGGGGTCGCGACCAGGATCTCCCGGAACTTGTCCAGCGACTCCGGGATCAGCTCGTAGTCGGAGGCGTCGGCGAGTCCGGTGAGGATGTCGGCCAGTTCGTCGTCGGTGTAGTTCTCGAACTCGATCGTGGTCCGGAACCGGCTGGCCAGCCCCGGGTTCGCGGCGATGAACGCCTCCATCGGCTCGGGGTACCCGGCGACGATCACGACCAGGTCGTCACGCCGGTCCTCCATCTCCTTGACCAGCGTGTCGACGGCTTCCCGACCGTACTGGTCGGCGCCCGTGTCGCCGGAGGTCAGGCTGTACGCCTCGTCGATGAACAACACCCCGCCCACCGCGGACGCGACCACCTCAGCCGTCTTCGTGGCGGTCTGCCCCAGATACCCGGCCACCAGCTCCGACCGGTCCACCTCGACCAGTTGGCCCTTGGACAGCAGGCCGAGTGCCTTGTAGATCCCACTCACCAACCGCGCGACGGTCGTCTTGCCGGTGCCCGGGTTCCCCACGAACACCAGGTGCCGCGTGATCGTCGGGCTCTTCAGCCCCGCCTCGGTCCGCAGCTTCTCGACCCGCAGTACGGCGACCTGCCGATGTACTTCCCGCTTCACCCGAGCCAACCCGGTCAGCTCATCCAGCTCAGCCAGCAACTCCTCAACCGTCTTCGCCGGCTCAGCAGCCACCTCGGCCTCCGCCTGAGTCGCGGCCGCTCCCGCGGTCGCCCCTTCGACCGGCGTTCCCGGCACACCGCCGTCGGCCGTCGGCTTTGCCGACGTGACCTGCCCTGCCGGACCAGCTCCTGCCTGCAGCGTCCGCGCACCTACCGCCTGCAGCTGCGCTGCGGCCGCGACCGACGCGTTGCCGATGACCCGCATCGTCGGCTCGCCCAGCGTGCAGGCTGCGGATGCCACTTCGGCGAGCGCCTCGGCGTACGCCGTCTTCTCCGCGGAGGCTTCGACGATCAGCTCACCGAGTACGGCGGTCGGAGCGCCCCGCCAGCGGCGACCGCGAACGGCCGCGTCGAAGAAGTCCTGTGTCGTACCGCCCGGGACTGCCTTCGCCCAGTCAGCAGGCGCGCCTGGCGCCGATTCGGCCAACGCGGCAGCCAAGGCGAGCGCCTCGCCGCGCGCGGCGTCTTCCGCGACCCCTGCGCGTTCGGCGACCACCAGCAGGTCGGAGAGTGCCTGCTGCAGAGAGGTTCCCCCCGCGGTGCTCATGACCCTCCTCGTCCGGGTGGTGGTGCCAGTGGTCCGCCCGTACTCGGGCCGGTGTCCGGTGGCGGGGTCGACCCGGTCGGGCCGAGGGCCAATCCTCCGCCGGTGGAGCCGGTGCCGAACTTCTCCTGCAGGAACCTGCCGTGGGCGATCAGGGCCGCCGCGTCAGCGCGGTTCACCGCGTCGAACACCTTGTCCATCGTGGCGGCCAAGAGGTCCAACTGGTCGATCAGGATCATCAGCGACGTCTTGCCGCGGTCGACCGGCCGGGTGTCCGCCCACTGCCGCGGCAGTCGCAGGTACCCGCCGATCGCCTCCGGCAAGTAGTCGGTCGCGGTCGCCATCACGGAGTACGCCTGCGCGCTGCCGCCCAGGTTGCCGAGCCGCGGGATCGTCTCCCGTACGACGCGAACCACGCGGCCGACCCGGGACGCGACAACCGCCGGTACGGCGCCGCGCGCGACCAGCTCCTCGACGCGGACCAGCGCCGCCAGTAGGTCGTCCGTGGTCGGCGGACCGGCCACCGGGGCAGGCTCGGGCTCCTCCTTGCGGCCGGTCAGCCGCGCGAAGAAGTCACCGATGGCCATGCAGTTCCCCCAGTGAGGTGTGGATCAGCGACCGAGGTCGAGATCGAGGCTGCCGTGCACGACCTGCTGGTTCTGCTGGGCGACCCGGTCCAGGTAGCTGCGGGACTTGGTCACCTCGGTCTCCAGCGTGCCGATGGTGGCGGCCATGTTGTCCAGCGCCTCGACCTTGAACGTGTCGATCGCGTCCATGGTCGCGTAGATGTTCGCGAACGCGGCCTGCAGCTGCGGCAGCCCGATCGTCGCCGCCGCGGCCTGCTGCTGGATCGCGACCGAGTTGTCCCGCAGCATCTGCGAGGTGCGCTCGATCATGCCGCTGGTGGTCGTGTTCAGCGCGGTGATCTGGTCCAGCACGAGCTTCTGGTTGCCCAGGGCCTGCGCGACGATGACCGCCGTACGCAGGGCCGAGACCGTGGTCGTCGATGCGCGGTCGACGCCCTTGATCAGCTCGATGTTGTTCTTGATCACGATGTCGATGGCCAGGTAGTTCTGGATCGACACGGCCAGCTGGGTGAGCAGGTCCTGGTGCTTCTGCCGGACGTAGAACAGCACGTCCTCGCGGAACGCCTTCGCCTTCTCCGGGTTGGTCGCCTCGAGTTCCGCGATCGCCGCGGACAGCCGCGCGTCGAGGCGTTCGGCGACGTACACGTACTGGTTGAGCCGCGTCATCGCGTCCCAGAGGTTCTGCTTCTCCAGGTTCAGCGCGGCGTTGTCCTTGCCGAGCTCGTCCTGGCCGTTGCGCAGGCTGTGCAGGATGCCTTCGAGGTGGCTCTGCGCGCTCTGGTACTTGCGGAAGTAGTCCTCGATCTTGTCGCCGAACGGGATCATCCCGAGCAGCTTCTTGGGCCCGGTCGCTTCCTTCGGGTCCAGGTCCTCGACGGTACGGCGCAATTCGAGCAGCGTCTTGCCGACGGTCGAGCCCTCGGACAGACCGCCTTCCTGCAGCGCCCGGACCGGCGCCTTGAGCAGCCGGTTCGAGCTGTCCGCGGCTGCGCGGATGTCGACGTCGCCCATGCTGCGGACGTCGCCCGCCTTCGCCGCGAACTCCGGCGACCGCGGCTCGGCCGCCATCAGGGAGGTCAGGAAGGTGTCGACCTTTGAGTCGAGCCCCGGCAACGCGGCCGCGTCCACAGCCGGCGCCATCGTCGGTGCCGCGGTGGCCGCGACAGGCTGTGACGGCGGCGGAGCGGTCAGTATCAACCCCGGCGCAGTGGCAGTAGGCGGCTGCAACGGCTGCGCCGCGGCGGCCGGTTGTGCCGCACCTGCTGTGTTGTCTGCTTCGGTCATCGTCGTTCCCCTCCGGTGGCCTGTGGCAGGCGTCCCCTCCCGCCCGCACGCTGTCACCTCCGTGACGCGCACACAATCTAGTCGGTTCCGGGTTCCCGTGGGCCGCTCGTTGCCTACTCGTTGTTAGCTGCGACGGTAACTAACGAAGGCGAAGCCGTCGCGGGGGTCACGGGTGGTTTCTGTCCAGTCTGCCCGGGTGATCTCCGGGAACGAAACGTCGCCCTCGGGAGATTGATCGACCTCGGTGAGTTCGAGGGCGTGGGCGTGGGGGAGCGCTTGGCGGTAGATGTCGCCGCCGCCGGCGACGTACAGCGTGCCGTCGTACGCGAGGGCTTCGTCGAGGGAGTGGGCGACCGCGACGCCGTCGGCGGACCAGTCGGGCCGGCGGGTGACGACGACGGTACGGCGGCCCGGCAGCGGGCGGCCGATCGAGTCGTAGGTCTTGCGGCCCATAACGAGGGTGTGGCCGAGCGTGAGCTGCTTGAACCGTTGAAGGTCCTCACGGATGCGCCAGGGCAGGTCGTTGTCCCGCCCGATCACACCGTTCCGACCGACCGCGGCGATCAAAATGATGCTCATACCGCGATGGGCGCCTTGATGCCGGGGTGCGGGTCGTAGCCGACCAGTTCGACGTCGGCGATCTCGTAGCCGTCGACCGAGTCGCGCCGGTTCAGCTGCAGCGTCGGCAGCGGGCGCGGCTCGCGGGTGAGCTGCAGGCGGGCCTGGTCGAGGTGGTTCAGGTACAGGTGGGCGTCGCCGAGCGTGTGGACGAAATCGCCGACCTCGAGCCCGGTCTGCTGCGCGACCATGTGCGTGAGCAGCGCGTACGACGCGATGTTGAACGGAACGCCCAGGAAGATGTCGGCGGACCGCTGGTACAGCTGGCAGGAGAGCCGGCCGTCCGCGACGTAGAACTGGAACATGGTGTGACACGGCGGCAACGCCATGTCGTCCACGTCGGCGACGTTCCATGCGCTGACGATGTGGCGCCGGGAGTCCGGGTTGTTCTTGATCGACTCGATCAGCTTGGTGATCTGGTCGACGTGCCGTCCGTCCGGCGTCGGCCAGGACCGCCACTGGTAGCCGTACACCGGCCCGAGCTCGCCGTCCGCGTCGGCCCACTCGTCCCAGATCGAGATGTTGTTCTCGTGCAGCCACTTGATGTTCGTCGACCCGCTGAGGAACCAGATCAGCTCCCCGATCACGGACCGCAGATGCAGCTTCTTCGTCGTCACCGCGGGGAACCCGTCCCGCAGGTCGTACCGCGACTGGTACCCGAACACGCTCAACGTGCCCGTCCCGGTCCGGTCGCCCTTCTCCGCCCCGTTGTCCAACACATGCCGAAGAAGATCCAGGTACTGCTGCATGAAGCAAACCTACAGCCCTGGCAGACTCGCGGCGTGGAACAAGTGCTGACTCTCGTAGTGCGAGTCGAGAAGAATGCGCGGCCGGCGCAGACCGATGCCTTGGAGACGGCGGCGCGGGCGGTGCTGGCGATCCTGGCGGACGAGCGCTCGTACGGCGAGGGGGAGTGGACCGGGGCGATGACCACCTGGCAGGACGATCGGATCCGGAAGATCGTGAAGCGTGCTCGCGGAGCCGAGTGGCGTCGGACCGAGGCGCTGCCGGGCATCACGGTGCACGGCAGCGGGGTGGGGGCCGAGGAGCCGGAGACAGCTGCCGCTGAGGTTCGGGTCTTCCCGCCGACGGCGGTCGACGCCGTACCGGCCGAGCTCGCCAACCTGCAGGTGAGTGGCACCGACTTTGTCGACGCCGAGGCGCTCCCGCCGGTCGAGCCCGGCGTACCGGTCCTGTGGGTGAATCCGGCGCTGGAGATGTCGAGCGGCAAAGCGATGGCGCAATGCGGTCACGCCGCTCAACTCGCCTGGTGGGACCTGCCGGACGAGGCCCGCAAGGAGTGGGAAGCGACGGAGTTCAGGCTGGCAGTCCGTACGGCGACCCGCACTCGATGGACCGAACTACTCGCGACCAGCCTCCCCGTGGTCCAGGACGCCGGCTTCACCGAGATCGCGCCAGGCTCCCGCACCGTGATCGCCGACCACCCTCAACTCAGGCGATAACCCGCCAGCACGATCCGCTCCAGGTCCGGCGCGTCGTCCGGAGGCGTTCCCTCGTACACGAAGCCGAACAGCGCGCTCAGCGCATCCTCGCCGAGCTCCAACGGGTTGAAGTCGAACGGCTGCGCCGCCTTGGTCGCCCCCTCGACGACAACGAACTTGGTGAACTCGGCCCAGGCGGCATCGTCGCCTTCCTCGGCGCGCTCGCCGGCCCAGTACGGCTGCTCGAAGGGTAGTGGGTCGCCGATGCGCTCCAGAATCCCGTCATCCGGTGAGAGGCTCAGCGATCGCTGCAACGCGCCGTTCTCCCAGACCGCGTACGCGAACCACCCCACGACGCTGTGCATGGCATGCAGGTACACCTTCCGCCCGCGCGCCTCGTCGATGAACCGTTGGGACAGCCGGGAGGGGCGGTCGTGGGCGGCCTCCTCGGTCAGGAGCACGGTGAGCCCGGGATAGACCCCGGCGTACACCGTTCCGTCCTCGGGGTTGGACTGGTCCGCGAGGGTGCCGTCCGCGATCGGGATCAGGCTGGTGTCCGGGTGGAGTCGTGCGACGAGGGCCCGCGTGGCCGCGCGATCGATCGGCGGATGCCGACGGAGTACGCCGGCGACGTCCGTGTCGGCGTACATGATCATCCAGTCCTTGGCGCCCATCGGGTATTTCTACCGGATGACGCGGTAGTGCAGGTGGGTGACTCGGTCGCCTTCGACGACGCGGGGGTTGCCGAGGAGGATCTCGGGCCCGACGTAGTCGCCGAAGAACCGGCGGCCGCTGCCGAGGAGGGCGGGGGCCAGGCTGTAGGCGATCTCGTCGACCAGGCCCGCGGCGAGTGCCTGCCCGGTGAGGTTGCCGCCGGTGATGCTGACGTCGCCGTCGCCGGCAAACTCCTTGGCCTGGGCGACCGCGGCCTCGATGCCGTTGACGAACGTGAACGGCGCGTCCGCGAACGGCCAGTCGGTCGGCGGCTCGTGGGTGACGACGAACACGTGGTCGCCGACCGCCGGTACGCCGTGCCAGCCGTTCGTGATGTCGAACAGGCGGCGTCCGATCACACAGGAGCGCACCTTCGGCCAGGTCGACTTCAGGTACTCCGCGCTCGCCGGACTGACCTGGAACGGCCTGCCCGGGTCCGTCCCGTACACCTCGACCGAGCCGTTGTTGTACCAGTCGAACAGCGGGCCGACCCCGTCCTCGGTGTCCGCGACGAACCCGTCCAGCGAGACCACTGCGGAGACGATGACGTTGCCCATGGCTACTTCTCCTTCACAACTCGATAGGTGAGGTGCTGAGCGGTCGGCGTGGAGATGCACTCGACCAGCTCCAGCCCGACGGGCGGCGCGGCCTCGGCGGGGAACAGCCGGGTCCCGGCACCGAGTACGACGGGCGCCAGGTGCAACCGCAGTACGTCGGCCAGCCCGGCAGCGAGCACCTCGTGACAGACCTGGCCACCGCCCATCACGTTCACGTCCTTGCCGTCGGCAACTTCAACGGCGCGCCGGACCGCGCTCTCCACCCCGTCGGTGACGAAGTGGAAGCGATCGCCCAGCCGGGTCTTCCCGGGCGCCGCGTGGGTGACGACGAAGATCGGCGGGTTCACCTCGCCGGTCGGCTTCGCGCCGTACCCCATCTCGTCGCTCCATCCGTTCGGAGCGTCGATGATGTCGAACAGGTTCCGCCCCTGGACGACTGCGCCCGTCGCCTCGAAGGCGGCGTCCAGTACGGCGCGATCCGCGTCGTTGCCGTGGAACACCCAGTCGTGCAGGGCCATGCCGCCGTCGCCGAGCCCGTTGTCGATACCGACGTTGGGGCCGGTGACGTATCCGTCCAGTGACACCGAGATCTCCACCACGACCTGGCTCATCGGTCAGCTCTCCTTCGCGAGCAGCTCGGCGAGACGATCCATCGAGTCGTTGATGCCGTGCTCCATGCCGTGCTCGATGAACTGGTCGCGCGACTCGACCGACGGGAAGACCGACTGCTGGTGGAAACGGACGCCGGTCCCGGTCGGCTCGAGCGTCAGCTTCTCGATGCACACCTGACCCGGCGCGCCTTCCCACTCGAAGGTCTGGATGATCATCTTGTCCTGCTCCACGGTGTGGAAGACGCCGCGGAACGCGTACTCACCGGCCTCGTCGCGGTGGATGTAGCGGTAGGCGCCGCCGGTGCGGGCGTCGTACTCCTCGACGGTGGCGTCCAGGTCGCGCGGGCCGAGCCAGTCGGCGACCAGGTCTCGGTCGGAGATGATCCTGAACAGTTGTGCCGGCGTGGCGGCGAACTCCCGGGTGACCTCGACGAACGGGGTGCCGGTCGGGGTGTTGATGACGGTGCCGGTCATTGGTTCTCCTTCAGTAGTGCTTCCATCCGGCGGAAGCGGCGTTCGGTCTCGAGCCGGTAGTTGTCGATCCAGCCCGTCAGTGCCTCGAGGGCGGCCGGCACCAGGTGGCACGGGCGCCGCTGGCCGTCCCGGGTCCGGGTGATCAGCCCGGCGGCCTCGAGCACCTGGATGTGCCGCGACACCGCTTGCTTGGTGATCGGGAACGGTTCGGCCAGCTCGTTGACGGTGGCCGGTCCGCGCGACAGTCGCGCGATCATCGCCCGCCGGACCGGGTCGGCCAGTGCAGCGAACGACCGGTCGAGCTGATCATCATCAACTACCATGTTTATCAACCATTCCCTTGATCAACCAACACGTTGACCATATCCAGACCCCGCCCCCGCCGTCAACCCCGGGTGGGTCAACCCATCGCGTGGTGGGTTCGCGCCCCGGAGTACCGGCGGCGAACCCACCACGCGATAGGTGAACCCACCTGCGGTTAGCAACCTGGGTTGACAGACCGAGGTTGTCAACTTAGGTTGCTTACATGACCGAGTTGGTGGATCCCGAGGACCCCGCAGCCGGGTTGGCCGCGGTGGTGGCGTTGCGCCGGCTGGCGGACCGGCTGGAGGACAGCCAGGTGGAGCGCGCGATGCGGTCCGGCTGGAGCTGGTCCGAGGTGGCCGAGGTGCTGGGGGTCACCCGGCAGGCGGTGCACAAGAAACATGCCCGGCGGCTGCTCGCCGCCGGTGTTGCCCTGAGGAGGCGCTGATGTCGACGGATATTCGCCAGATCCTGGTGCGGTCGGCCCGCGACGAGGCCCGCCGCGACGGCTCCCGGACGATCGAGGCCGAGCATGTGCTGCTCGCGCTGGCCGGGATGCAGGAGTCGGCGGCCGCGCAGTTGCTGGCCGACGAGGGGTTGACCGAGGAGGCGATCCGGACCGCGCTGAACCGCGAGTGGGAGCAGAGCCTGGCCGTCGCCGGGATCGCGGTCCGGATGGGGTTGTTGCCGGAAGCAACACCTGACCGGGGTCGCGACCCGCACATCGGCGAGTCCACCAAGCTCCTGCTGCACCGCGCGATGGACGCCGCACCGAAGCTGGGCGGCGGCCGCATCGGCCCGATGCGCGTCCTGGTAGGCCTCCTCGCCACCGATCGCGGCCGCGTCGCCCGAGCCCTCCAAGCCGCCGGCGTCGACCGCGCAGCCCTACGCACCAGAGCTGCCGAAGCCCTAGCCGCCGGCACCCGCTGATGTCTACGCCAACAGCCGTCGACCGCGCACCCTGACCGATCGGTTGCTGGCGTGCGGACTGGTTGCGGGCCCGCTCTTCGTGGTCGTCTTCCTGCTCGAGGGTGCGTTCAAAGGCTCGGGGTACGACGTACTCCGGCATCCCGGTGAGCTCGGGGAGTCGGGCTGCTCGGCGCGGGTGCGTTCACAACCGACCCGGTGAGCGGCTTTCCACTCGGTACGCCGGCGACGTCCGACTGCACCACCTCCGGCGCTGCGGTTGCGGCGTACCTAGATCGTTTCGAAGGCGGCCATCATGGCCATGTCCTCGTGTTCGAGGTTGTGGCAGTGGATCAGGTACTTGCCTTTGTGGGCGGTGAACTTCACCAGCACCTCGACCACTTCGGCGGGCCGGATGTCGACCGTGTCCTTCCAGCCGTGGTCGTACTCCGCGACCTTCGTCTTCCCGCCGCGGCTGAGCACTTGGAACGGCGCGAGGTGGACATGCACCGGGTGGTGCACGTCGGTGACGAAGGTCCAGATCTCGTACTGATCCAGCTTCACCTGCGCCTGCATCACGGCGGGATCGAACGCCTTCCCGTTGATCGTCCACCCCGAGTGGCCACCACCTCGCCGGAATCGCCACTCCCGCCGTACGACGCCGTTCGGGCGAGGCGTCACGGCGTACGACGAGAGCTTGGCCGGGATGTGGCTCTCGTCAACGGCCTTCCGGGCGACCTTGAAGCGCATGACGCTTGCGTTGTTGTCCAGCTTGTTGACGACCGTGACCTCGTCGCCGGGCTGGTACTGCGAGAAGTCCACGATCACGTCGAACCGTTCGGCCGGCGCGATCACGACGGTCTTGTGTTCGACGGGTTTGTCGAGCAGTCCACCGTCGCTGCCGATCTGCACGAAGGTCGCCGGACCGTTGTCGAAGGCAAGCTCGTACCGGCGGGCGTTGCTGGCGTTCAGGATCCGGAAGCGGTAGCGGACCGCGTCCACCTCGTGCACCGGCCATGGCGCGCCGTTCACCAGCGTGACGTCGGCGATCACACCTTCCATGTACGCCGGTTCGACGCCGGGACCGTCCTTCGCGGCCGGGTACAGGAACGAGCCGTCCGCGGTGAACGCACGGTCCGCGATGACGAGCGGGATCTCCCGATCGCCCTTCGGGAGCGGGAGATTGTCTTCCTCGTCGTCGCGGATGAGGTGCAGTCCGAACAGTCCTCGATAGACCTGCGGGCCGGTGTAGTCCATGGTGTGGTCGTGGTACCAGAGGGTCGCCGCGCGCTGGGTGTTCGGGTACGTGTAGGTGCGACTGCCCATCGCCATGTCGCCGCCGGCCATGTGGTGGTCCATGTCGTCGCCGTTCGCGGGCATGATGAGGTCGAGGGGCCAGCCGTCGCTCGGCGCCGGCGTGTGGCCGCCGTGCAGGTGGACCACGGTCGACACGTCGAGCTCGTTGACCTGCTCGACGACAGTTGTCCGACCGCTGCGTACGTCGAAGGTCGGTCCGGGGAACAGGCCGTCGTACCCCATCACTTCGGTTTTGAGGCCGGGGAGGATCTCGAGGCTCGCCTTGCGCTGGACGACGCGGTAGTAGTCGGCCTTCGCGTCCGAGCGGGTCGGCTTCTTGACCGGTGGGATCGGCAGCGGGACCTGGAACGGTGCGGGGAGTTTCGCCTTGCTGCGCAGGAGTTCGCCGGCTTGTGCGGGCTTGGCCTCCTGGCCGCAGCCGGTCAAGGTCAAGGCGGCGCTTGCGGCCAGGAATCCGCGGCGGGACAACTTCATCGCTTCGCCTCCCGGCGACTCAGGCGTGCGGTGGAACGGAACGACCAGACCGTCATCCAGACAACGGCGGTCACGATGGCGGTGCCGAGCGGCACGTGTACGGCGAAGTTCTGCAGGTAGCCGAAGGTGAGTTGGACGAACTCCGCGACGACGAGTGCTGCGGACACGACGGCCGGCCAGATCCGGCCGCGGCCCGCCAGCGTGTAGCACGCGGCGACGACGGTCTGGATGAACGCGACCATCCAGATAGATCCGCCGATGGTGGCGTGGATGTCGGTCATCGCATCGACGTTGCCCGCGAGGAAGTACCCGGCCGCGATCGGCTGGGCGATCACCAGCGCGGCGTGCACGACCAGGGTGATACGAAGCAGCAGCAGGCTGAGGCGCGGACGGCGTACCTTGACCGTCGGCTGCTCGAGCGCGGCCGTCATGCTGCCACCCGCTGACGGTTGACCCAGAAGGCGAACGCGACCGCGCCGGCCACCAGCGCGATGCCGAGCGGGATGTGGATCGCCAACTGGCGGCTGTAACCCATCGAGACCTGGACGACCTCGCCGGCCAGGATCAACAGGCTCACCACCGGCACCACCCAACGCCCGCCGGCGCGCCACCAGATCATTGCCGTCAGCAACTGTGCGAGCCCGAGGAAGACCAAGGCCAGCCCGGTCGGCTCATGCATCCGCATCCCGCCCGGGGACCCGTCCAGGTAAACGCCCGCGAACACCGGCTGCAGGCAGATCGCCACGGCATGTACGCCGGCGATCACACGAAGGGCGACCAAGGACCTCATGTAGACAGACAATAGTAGGCTGTCTACATGTAGATCAACCAGATATCACCCTGAGTCGGGGATCGGGGGAGCTGGTTCCCGCAGACCCACCCGCACCTCGGCCTCGCCAGGACCCCGTCGTACGCCTAGCTCGGTGCCTGGAAGCCGCCGAGCTGCTGCTCGAGTAGTTCGGCGAGGCGTAATGGGGTGCGGTCCTCGAACATTGGGCCGATGAGTTGTGCTCCTACCGGCAGGCCCTCGGGGGACGGACCTGTGGGTATGGCGGTGGCGGGTAGGCCGGGCATCGTGGCCAGCCCGGCCCAGACGAGTTGGTCCATGTACGGGTACTCCACGCCGTCGATGTCGATGCGTCGTTCCAGCAGGTTGGGTGTGTGGTCGTGCGGGAACGCGGGCGTCGGCGTGATCGGGCAGACCACGGCGTCGAACTCGGCGAACAGTTGTCGCCAGCCGTGGCGGTGGAGTTCGCGGCGGTTGTTCGCCTCCATCCATTCGCTGTGGCTGAACAGGATGGCGCGCAGCCGCGCAGCATCCAGGCTCTGGTCGTCCGCGCGCAGTCCGGCGACGCGGGTCCGCAGCTGCTCGAGCGATTCGATGGGAAAGCGCGCGGTGGAGCTCGAGATCAGCAACTGCGTGTAGAGGGTCGCGGCCTCGGTCAGGTCGGGCAGCAACGGAGTATGCCGTTCGACCCGGGCGCCGCCGTCGACAAGCGCAGCGGCCACCCTCTCCACGCCCGCCCGTACGGCGGACCCGGTCGGAATGAGCGGATGCTCGTCGAGAACCAGGACCCGGAAGTCGGACAGCCGCTCGTGGCGCGCGGGAGGCAGGGTCACGTCGTACGCGAGGCCGAGCGTCAGCGGGTCCGGCCCGGCCATGACGTCGAGCAGGAGCGTGAGGTCGCGGGCGGTACGTGCCATCGGACCGACGACGGCGAGGTCGAAGTCGGACGGCAACGCCGGCGTGGCCGGTGGGACCATGCCGCGGTTGGCCGCCAGCCCGAGTGTCGGCTTGTGTGCGTAGATTCCGCAGAAGTGCGCGGGGGTGCGCAGCGAGCCGGCGATGTCGGAACCGATGGACAGCGCTCCGAACCCGCACGCCAGGGCCGCCGCCGACCCACCGGAGGACCCGCCCGCGGTGCGATCGTGGTCCCACGGGTTGTTGGTGGTGCCGTAGAGCTCGTTGAAGCTCTGGATGTCTTGCAGCCCCAACGGCACGTTGGTCTTACCGAGCACCACCGCCCCGGCAGCCTTGAGCCGCGACACCTGTACCGCGTCCTCGGCCGGCAGATAATCCCGGTACTGCGGCATGCCCCAGGTCGTGGTCAGCCCGGCAACGTTGTAGGACTCCTTGACCGTCACCGGAATACCGAGCAGCGGCCGGTCCTCGCCGCGGGCGCGCGCCTGGTCGGCACGGTGCGCGGCGGCCCGCGCACGGTCGAAGTCCGGCACGCAGATCGCGTTGATCACTTTGTCGTCCCGCTCGATCCGAGCGATCGCCTCGTCGGTCAGCTCCACGGAGGTCACTTCACCTGCACGCAATGCGGCCGCGATCTCTTCGGCCGACTGAAGACTCTGATCCATGATTCTGACGCTAACGGCCCGCCTCAGAAGCCATAAAATGTCTTTTCGCACAACGGGAAAGGTGAACGCGCCAGCTCCACCGGCAAGCCGCGGACTCGCCCTCGCCGCGGGTTTCGGTGCTTCGAAGCTCTTCGGTGGGGTTTTGTCGGTGTCGTCTGGCACTCTGAAGGGCGATGAGTGAGCCAGGGGTGTTGTTGAGTGCGCGAGCCATGGTCCTGCATGACCTGGCGGCGCGGGGTTTTGACGACGCGGTGATGGTGTCCCTGCTGGAGGATGCCGTGGCCGGCCGCCAGTGGTGGCTGGATCAGTGGCCCGACGGCGCCGAGCACATCGCCGGGCTGGTCGCCCAGGACGTCCAGGACCGCCTGGTCGACTCCGGAGTGCGCTGGCCACGCTGCACCGCCTGCGACGATCTGCACGACCACGAGCTCCGGATCGAGCCGGAGCTCGGCCCCGACCCGCACTGGGTCTGCGAGCGAGCCGGCATCACAGTCGCCCCACTGGGCCGCCTGACGTAATTGACCGCCGCATAGCCGAACCCCACGTCCGAAGGAGGACGTGGGGCTCGGCGATTCAGCTGCTCAGCCGGCGACCGTGGTGCAGGTCGGGTCGATGCGGTTGGCGAGGCGCAGTTCGCGTTCCGCGGCAGCGCGCAGTGCGGCGCTGAGGCGGGTGCGGACCGGGGCGGTGCGACGCGGGGCCGGCTCCTCGTGGACCTGGGGAGCGTTGGGGAGGGCCGACTGGGAGAGGTTGCGGGCGTTCTCGACCGCGGTGTTGCCGGGGATGAAGTACGTCATGATTCTGCTCCCTCCTGAGAGCGTGGTTGATCAACCTGGGAACCGGACGGTTCCAGGTGGGTGTGTGGAGTTGTCAGCGCTTCGGAGCCGGTCCGCTGCTGGAGCGGACGATCAGCTGCGTCGGCATCAGTACCTGGCGCTCGGTGCTCGACGGGTCGAGGAGGATCCGTCCGACCGTGCGTCCTTTGTCCTTGATCGGCTGGCGGACCGTGGTCAGCCCGGCAGTCTCCGCGGCCGGGATGTCGTCGAATCCCGCCACGGTCAGATCGCGACCCGGGGTCAGGCCCCGGACCTTCATCGCTTCCATCGCGCCGATCGCCTGGACGTCGCTCAGTCCGACGATCGCGGTCGGCCGGTCCTGCGAGTCGAGCACGTACTCCGCGCCTCGCAGCCCGGACGCGAACGCGTTGTGGCCGCCGGAGACGATCCGCAGCCGCGCGTCCGGCATCGTCTTCTGCAGGCCGCGGATCCGCAGCTCGCAGTCGGTGTACCCGACCTCGTCGGGCGTCAGTTCGACCGGACGGCCGCCGGCGGCCTGGGCGTTGTCGACCAGTACGACGACGTCGCGGTGACCGAGCCGGGCCAGGTGCTCGCCCAGCTGCGCGGCCGCCTCCACCTCGTCGATCGCGACCCAGGACAGGTCCGGGTGATCGCCCCGATCGGTGGAGACCGCGGGGATGCCCCGGTTGGCCAGGATCTCGAGCGCCGGATGTCCGCCCGGCACGCAGAAGATCGCCGCCGCGTCGATGGCAGCCTGCTGTACGGCGTTGCTCCCGCCGGCGATGTCGGTCGAGCTGAGCGGCATCAGCAGCAGGCTGGTGGCGAACTCCTCGGCGACCTCCGCGAGCCCGGCCAGGAAGCCGACCGCGTACGGGTCCGAGAAGGCGTAGGCCAGCTTGTCGGTGAAGAGCACGCCGACCGCGCCGGCCTTCCCGCTCCGCAACGCCCGGGCCGACGCGTCCGGCCCGGAGTACCCGAGCTCCTGCGCGGTGGCCAGGATCCGCTCGCGGAGCGCGGAGGAGAGCTGGTCGGGCTTGTTGTAGGCGTTGGAGACGGTCGACGGCGATACGCCGACGGCCTTGGCCACGGTCTTCAGCGTCACTCCTGCCATCTCCGGTCACCTCTTCTGTATCGTTCTTCTAAATCGATCTAGAAAAACGATACAGAAGACCTCCGGAGAGTGCAACACCAATTCGAGGGCGTACCGAAGAACGGGTAGTGGTGGGGTCTGCCGACCGGCCCAGGCGGGGGCCGGGCGGGGTTGGAGGCCCTGGCGGCGACCACTACCCGTCCGTCGGTACGGGTCGCGGCGGCCGTGCGGGTGCCAGGTGCGGGATGATGCCGGTATGGGTTCGTTGCTGGAGATCATCGCGCTGCATCCGGCGGACGCGGAGGCGGCGCAGGAGGGTGGGGCGGACCGGCTGGAGCTGTGCGCCTCGATGGAGGCGGACGGGTTGTGCCCGTCGGTGTCGACCGTCAGCGCGATCAGGCGGGTCACCGATCTGCCGTTGCGGGTGATGCTGCGGCTGGAGAACTCGTTCACCACCAATGGCGCCGAGCTGAACCGGCTGACCGCGATGGCGCAGTCCTACTTGGCTGCCGGCGCGGACGGGTTCGTGCTGGGCTTCCTGACGCCCGACAACCAGGTGGACGTCGAGTCGGTGTCCGCGCTGACCAGTACGTTCGCCGGTACGCCGTGGACGTTCCACCGCGCTATCGACGCAGTGCTCGAGCAGCAGCAGGCCTGGCGTGCACTGCGCACCCTGCCCGGCCTGGACTGCGTGCTGACGGCCGGCTCGTCGATCGGTGTCAGCCACGGCCTGGACGACCTGTGCAAGCTGGCCAAAGAGGACCCTGCTGTTGCCGGCGTCATGATGGCCGGCGGCGGGCTGCAGCCGGAGTACGTGCCCTGGCTGTTCCAGAGCGGCGTACGCCGTTTCCACGTCGGTACGTCGGTCCGCCAGGACGGCTCGTGGACCAAGGCGTACGTGAACTCCCGGTTCGTCCGCTCCTGGCGCAACCTGCTCGACGCGCAGGATGCCCGCGAATGATCCTCATCGACCCACCGGCCTGGCCGGCCTGGAACCGGGTCTGGTCCCACCTGGTCAGCGACGAGTCCTACGAGGAACTGCACGCGTTCGCGAAGGCCGCCGGCATCCCGTCCCGCGGCTTCGACCGCGACCACTACGACGTACCCAGCGACCGCTACGACGACTTGGTCGCCGCCGGCGCCGTACCGGTCTCCAGCCGCGAACTGGTCAGCCGCATCACCGCTGCGGGCCTGCGGCACAGAAAACGGCCCCCGACCGAGTAGATCGGGGGCCGTTGTTCAGTCGAGCAGTTCGGTCACGGTGCCGGCGGCTACGGTGTGGCCGCCCTCGCGGACGGCGAAGCCGAGGCCGACGTTCATCGCGATCGGCTTCTCCAGCTCCACGCCGAGGTCGATCGTGTCGCCGGGCATCACCAGGGTGATCTCACCGAGGTCGATGCCGCCCGACACGTCCGTCGTACGGAAGTAGAACTGTGGGCGGTAGTCCGCGGCGAACGGGGTGTGCCGGCCACCCTCGGCCGTGGACAGCGCGTGCAGGGTCGCCCGGAACTTCCGGTGCGGCTGCACACTGCCCGGCAACGCCACCACCTGGCCGCGACGTACCTCGTCGCGCTTCACGCCACGCAGCAGTACCGCCGCGTTGTCGCCCGCGTCCGCGGACTCCAGCGACTTGCCGAACGTCTCCATGCCGATCGCCGTGCTGGTGACCGTCGGACCGAGCCCGACGACCTCGACCGCGTCGCCGAGCTTCAGCGAACCGCGCTCGACCGCACCGGTGACCACTGTGCCGCGGCCGCTGATGGTGAGCACGTTCTCGATCGGCATCAGGAACGGCTCGCCGAGCTCACGGTCCGGCACCGGCACGTACGCGTCCACCGCGTCCAGCAGCTCACCGATCGTGGCGGTCCACTTCGGGTCGCCTTCCAGCGCCTTCAGACCGGACACGCGCACCACCGGTACGTCGTCACCCGGGAAGCCGTACTCCGACAGGAGTTCACGGACCTCCAGCTCGACCAGGTCGAGCAGCTCGGGGTCGTCGACGGTGTCCGCCTTGTTCAGTGCGACCACCAGGTACGGCACGCCCACCCGGCGGGCGAGCAGCACGTGCTCGCGCGTCTGCGGCATGGCGCCGTCCTGTGCGGAGACGACCAGGATCGCGGCGTCCACCTGCGCGGCGCCGGTGATCATGTTCTTCACGTAGTCGGCGTGCCCGGGCATGTCGACGTGCGCGTAGTGACGGGTCGCGGTCTCGTACTCGACGTGCGAGATGTTGATCGTGATCCCGCGCTGGATCTCCTCCGGCGCACGGTCGATGCCGTCGAAGGCGATGAAGCGGTTGACACTCGGGTCGCGCTCCGCGAGCACCTTGGTGATCGCGGCGGTGAGGGTGGTCTTGCCGTGGTCGACGTGACCCATCGTGCCGATGTTGAGGTGCGGCTTCGTCCGCACGAACTGGCTCTTGGCCATGAAAAGTCCTTACAGGTCAGAGGATTCGAAAGAGCCAGGACCCTCCGGCAAGCCCTCCCGTGCTGTCACCACACGGAGGGGGCCGGTGAGAGCCACCCTCCTCCGCGGGTCCTGCTCAGCAGGAGGAGGGTCAGCTTCGAGTGCCGGTGAAGGTTGCTGAATCGACTGACGTCGCCCACGTGGGAGCACCTGTCAGGCCGGTGCCTGACAGGTCGTGCTCGAAGAAAACCACGCGGGACATGCGGATCACGGTAGACATCAACCGTGCCGACGGCAAAGTAATTCCCTAGTTGAGCGCGAACAGCCGGGTGCCGTCGGAGAAGACGGGGCGGGCGGCGGCCACTGTGACAGCCGGCTTGTTGCAGGTGACCTCTTCGGACTTGGCCACCGGCTGGGCGTTGACGCTGGGCAGGATCGGTCGCGGCTGGACACCGGTGGTGCCGATCATGACGGGGGAGCAGCTGCCGTTCGGCTGCGGCATCAGCGTGACCACGCGCCCGTCCGGCAACAGTCCGAACCCGTTGCGCGGGTACTCCGGTTGCTGCAGCGTCGGCGGCACCTGCAGGAGGTGATGCCACTGCGGTGTCCCGTCAGCAGGACTGGACGACGACACGTCGTACGTCTGTGGCTGTCCAGGATCGTTGCCGGTGCGGCACGTCACCAGTACTAGTGACGCGTGAGTTGCCGCCAACTGCGCGTCGCACGACGACGACCCGAGTCGCGGCCGCGGTGTGCCCGGCACCGGCGTGGTCCAGATGATGTGGCCCTCGCTGACATCGACGCTCCACTGGTACAGCGTCCCGCCGGCGGCCCCGGTCCAGATCAGCCCCGACACTTCACGGGTGTCCGGTACGCCGACCAGGTCCCCGACCCAGGTAGACGGGTCCAGCTCCGCACTCAGGTCGATCCGTGCGCCCAGATCGACCTCCCAGCGCTGGGCCCCGGTCGTGAGATCCAGACCGCGTACGACGGCGCTGTTTCCGGCACACGCGTCCACCACAACCGCCAGGTCGCCGATGAGCGTTCCCTGGGTCACGTTGCAGCGCACCTGCGCCCGCCAGTGCGTCGGGTTGCTCACGCCGTGCGCGACGACGTACTTGCCTTCAGCCACGAGCAGCTGGTTCTCGTCGACTGCCAGTGCCGTCCCGTCGGTGTGGACCTCGGTCAGCACCTTGCCGCTCAGCGCATCCAGTACTGCGTACGTAGGCAGGTCGATGCCCGCAGGTTCGCGGTAGTCGGACTGCGGGAGATGCGCTGCGATCGTCCGGGTATCCGCTGACACCAGCAGGCCCTTCGCGCCACTGGACGCAGCATCCTGTACGTCGGCGCGGCTGTAGCGCCACCGGATCTGGCCAGTGGCCGCGTCCGACATCACCACGCCGTCCGAGCGCAGTTCGGCGACTCCACCCGCCGTACCGGTGATCGCACCGGTCGCTGGGACCTCACGGCTCCATGCCAGCGTTCCGTCGAGCTGGACCGGCAGCTGGGTCGGCTCGATCGTGGTGGTTGTGCTGACCGTGTTGGCGGTCTCGAGCCGGGCCTGTACGAACGGCTCACCGGCCGACACCACGACCCACGCCAGCAGCGCACCACACACGGCGGTCGCACCGACACCCAGCCAGCCCGGAGGAGCCTGCGCGTACGGCGGTGCGAGCCGCAACCGTCGCGCCAGTGCCAGCAGCGCACCGGCGAGTACTAGTGCCACGGAAGCGAGCATCAGGTACGGCCAACGCTCCGACATGGCTGCGCCGGGTTGTGCGGCCGGCCAGCGCCACCAGCACACGCCGATCGCGACCACACCGACGACAGCGAACACGACCGCCGGAATGGTCACCAGTCGCTGCCGAGAACGTCGGAACCATCCACAGGTCAGCGCCGCCGACACCGCCGTACCGGCGATCGGCGCCCACACCGGGAAGCCGGCGACCTCGGACGGATCGGCCGGCCACTTGGCGGCCGCACCGAGGCCACGGCCGAGCAGGACCGAGGACGCGACGACCGCACCGAGCCCAGCACCGAAGTAGATGACCGGAATCAGCCCGCCGATCGGTCGGGCCGCCCTAGGGCCCAGCGCCCCGACCTCCCGGGTCAGGTTCTCGCGGGCAGGTCGCTCCCATTCTTCATGGCCTCTCGGCGTCGCGTACAGGCGCGTCTCGCTCAGGCCCTGCAGGAACGTCATCCGGCCGCGGGCGAAATCCCGCTCCGCGATGTGCGCGTACTCCTGCCGGATCCCGGCGGCGTATTCGTCGTACCGCTGCGGCGGCAGGCTCAGGATCCGCAGGTCGGCGTCGCACAGTACGGCGCCGTTGCGGTCGTCCGCCGCGCAGTCGTGCTTCGCGGTCAGCCGGACCAGGCGGCCGATCTCCTCGACCTGCGCGGCCTCGACGCCGTACGCCGCCAGCTCGAGCTCGGCCAGCTGGGCCGAGACCTCCTCGTTCTCGCCGGGGTCGGCCTGCGGGTCGTAGATCGCGTCGTGGAACCAGGCCGCCAGCCGCACCGTGTCCGCGTCGTCGGCGTAGTCGGCGAGCTGGTCGATGGTTTCCAGGACCTCGGTCAGGTGGCGCTGGTCGTGATAGTGGCGCTGTTGCTCTGCGTAACGAGCCAGCAGATCCTCGCCCAACGGCTGCGCGTGCGGCAGCAGGCGATTCCACTGGTCGCGCAGGTCCATGGCTAAGGAGTCTGGCACCCCTCGGGAGCCTGTACCGACCGATCCGGGGTTCCCGGATAGGGTCGTGGCCAAAGCGATATCGGCTCGTCACCTGACCGGTTCGACAGGTGCGTCCGGCATCGAATTCCACCGGTGGAATTGCGGTGCAGATCACACTTTCGGCCTTGGGAGGGCGCGATGCGGTTCGGTCTGGTGGGGACGGGCCCGTGGGCGACGCGGACGCACGGTCCCGGGCTCACGGCGGCGGACGGGGTCGAGTTGACCGGTGTCTGGGGCCGGCACCCGGAGAAAACCGCCGTCCTCGCAGGTCAGCTCGGCGTACCGGGGTACGACGACTACGCGGAGTTACTCGAGTCGGTGGATGCGGTGGCGTTCGCCGTACCGCCCAGGGTGCAGGCGGCGATGGCGCTCGAGGCGGCCGCGGTGGGGAAGCATCTCCTGCTCGACAAGCCGGTCGCAGACTCGCTGGACGACGCCCGGGCACTGGCCGACGAGGTCGCGGACGAAGGCATCGCGTCGGTCGTGATGCTCACCCAGCGGTTCGATCCGCCGATGCGGGAGTTCTTCGCGGGGCTGGCGGCCACCGGCGGCTGGAAGGGCGGCTGGAGCCGGATGCTGGCGTCACTGGACGCGCCGGGCAACCCCTACGTGAACTCCGTCTGGCGGCGTGAGCAGTGGGGTGCGCTGTGGGACGTCGGCCCGCACGCGTTGTCCAACCTGACGTCGATGGTCGGTCCGATCGGTGAGCTGCGCGCTGTCGGTGGCGACGACGGTCTGATCCACATGGTCCTCACCCACGAGTCCGGTGCGACCAGCACGGTCAGCATCACCCTGTCTGCCCCTCCGGCTGGGCAGACCTTCGAGACCGGAGTCTGGGGCGAGTCCGGTACGGCGCTGTTGCCGCAGCGCACCACACCGGCCGCTGACTCGCTCCGGCTCGCCGCGGAGGAGCTGGTCGTAGCAGCGGAGTCAGGCGAGTCCCACCCGACTGATGTCGCCTACGGCACCCGCATCGTCGAGCTCCTGGCCTCCGCCCAGCAGCAGCTGTCCTGAATGGTCCCTGGGCTCTTTCGGCTTGCCCATCGCTGAACAAGTGTTTAGTCTATTGAACATGCGTACAGCGGATCTCACGGCGACGGCCCGGATCCGGAACGCGGCGATCGAGCTGTTCGCCCGGGACGGATTCCAGAAGACGAACGTCCGTGCGATCGCGGCCGCCGCCGGGGTCAGTCCCGCGCTGGTCATCCATCATTTCGGCAGCAAGGACGGGCTGCGGGCGGTCTGCGACGAGTACGTGCTGGAGGTGCTGACGAGCAGGGCCCGGGCCGCGGGGACGTCCGATCTGCTCGGTGAGTACCTCGCAGACCCGGACGGGTACCGGTCCCAGCTCCAGTACATGAACCGGGCACTGGCGGAGGACTCGCCGGCCGCGCAGTCCTTCGTGGAGCGCATCGTCGGCGAGGCGGAGGCAGTGCACCAGGCCGGAGTGGCCGCCGGCGCCATGCGCGAGTCCTCCGACCCGCGGGCGCTGGCCGTGCTGAACGTCCTCGTCAGCCTCGCCACGTTGACGATGCCGCCGGCGCTGGCGCGGGCGCTCGGTCAGGACGAGTTCGGTCCCGCAGTACTGCGCCGGCTCGCCGTACCGACGCTGGAGCTCTACACCTATGGCCTCTACACCGACGACACTGCGCTGCGGGCTGCGACCGCGGCGGACGAGGAGATGAGCGAGCCGTGACGATCACGCTCCCGGAGTTCGACCAACTCGAGAACAGCCTGTGGCTGACGTTGTGCGGCCGGGCGCTCGACAACCGGCGGGACCACCCGCTGCTGGGGGACGAGCGCGCGGACCAGATCGTCCGGACGCTCGACTACGACTACCGCGCGCTGAAGGTCAGCCCGAGCAGTGCGATCTACATCGCGCACCGGGCCTTGAAGCTCGACCAGCTCGCGCAGGACTTCGTCTCCCGCCACCCGGACGCGATCGGGCTGGACCTCGGCGCCGGGCTGGACTCACGCGCGCACCGGATCGACCTGCCGGCGACGGCAGACTGGTACGACGTCGACTTCCCGGATGTCGTCGCCGCGCGCGGACAGCTGATCCCGGCGCATCCACGCGCGCATGACGTGGCCGCGGACCTCGCCGACCCGGGCTGGCTCGACGCGATCCCGTCGGACCGGCCGGCGGTCGTGGTCGCGGACGGGCTGCTCGCGTTCTTCCCGCTGGCCGAGTGGAGCGCGATCCTGAACCGGATCATCGACCACTTCCCGAGCGGCGAGATCGCGTTCAACGGATACTCGACGTTCGCGGTGAAGGCCGCGAAGATCTTCCCGGTGGGGAAGGCCGTCCGGGCGATCATGCGGTCCGAAGGCTTCGACGACCCGCGGACGCCGGAGCAGTGGAACCCGAAACTCCAGCTGGTGCGCGAGATCCTGATGACCCGCGAGCCCGAGGTCGAGCAGTTCCCGGCCGGGCTGCGGTGGGCCAACAAGCTGTCCGCGCACAGCGAGTCGCTGTCCCGGCGCGGCAACGTCGTACTGCACTACAAGTTCTGAGTCAGTGCAGCGCGATGACGGTGTCCGTGCCGGAGGTGAGGACGAGGTTGCCGACGGCGCGGGGGTCGCGGTTGCAGGAGATGCCGGTGGGCAGACGGACCTGACGGAAGCCGGTCTGGCTGATCACGTTCGCCATGCAACTGGTCTGGCCGCGGCTCAGTGAGATGACGCGGCCGTCCGCGGTCACGGTGACCTTTATGCGTGGGCTGACCGGTGCCTGGGTCTGCCAGGCGGTCAGACCGGTGTTGGCGTCGATCGCGGTGACGACTGTCTTCCGGTTCTCCAGGCTGCTCGGGCCCGGGCAGTCGACGACGATCAGGTACTTCCCAGCTGCGTTCAGGAGAGTGCGGCAGGCCCAGGTCTTCGGCACTTCCCAGCGCCAGCGGATGTCGCCGGTGCGTGGCTCGATCGCTGTCAACGCGGCAGGTACGTCGGAGTCCCCGCCGGGCTCGGCCACGACCACCAGGCCACCGACAACAACCGGTCGGCGGTACGTGTCCGAGGTCTTGGTCCACAGCTTCTTGCCGGACTGGACGTCCAGTGCAGCCATCTCGTCCGGCCGTTCGGCACAGGTATGACTGACGAAGGTGACCACGGTCTCGGCCGTGGCGATGGCGCCCAGGTCGGTGCAGTCACCGGAGTCGTATGTCCAGCGCTCGTGGCCACTCGGATCCACGCCGTGCAGCTTGCCGGAGCGTTCGCCAGTCAGCAGCGGTTGGGACTGCTGGATGTAGCGGTCCCGGGTACGGCCTGGCCAGGCCGCCTTGCGCTGCCCGGTGTTCGCGTCCAGCAAGAGGTAGCCGACATCGGCGAACTGCGCGAGCACATAGTCGCCGTTGCCGGTCGCTGCGATGACTGGCTTCTCGTCGGAGTCGGAGCGGCTGTACCGCCAGCGCAGTTTGCCGGAGGCTGCGTCGAGCATCTCCACCACACCGCTCGGGCGAGGGATCGCGATGCCGTAGCGGGTGCCGATCGCTTCTTCTGCGCCTGTACCGACGATCGACTCGCTGACCCAGGCGACGCTGCCGTCGAGCAGGGACGGGATCGCCTTGCCGGCCTCGCGTGGTGTTCCCTCGACACGCTCGTTGGAGCCGAGCACATAGCCACGCGACAGCGGCTGGATGATCAGCAACAGGATGAGGGCAACCGCGGCCGGTGCGGCCAGCCAGGCGAGTTGCTGGCCGAGGTTGCGGGCGGGGAGGAACCGGGCGGTCCTGGTGCGGAGCAGCGAGGCGACGAGAGCTGCAGCGCCGGCGATCAGCAGCAGGAGCAGTGCGGAGATCATCAACGGGACGCGGAGACCGACGCCGACGGCAACGTTCGTTCTGGGCGCTCGGGCCCAGGCGATGAGCAGTCCGGTCACGGCGATCGCCGGTACCGCGCCGGCGATGAGGCGAGCGCGCTGGCTGGCGCTGCGGGCGCAGCGGAACAGGATCGGCGCGCTGAAGAAGGAAAGGACAGCCATCGCGACAGGCGGCCAGCCTGCTTCGTTTTCGGCTGCGGGGGTTTGCCAGGACGCACCAGACGCGGCTATGGCGACTACAGCGGCAGCAATCGCCGTGAAGGTGGCGGAGGCGGTCAGTGCGGCTTGTTGCCAACCACGCCACGGCGCTGGGAGCTCACTGTCCAGACAGGCCAGCTCTGATTCGAGGTTGACGCGGGCGACCGGACCGAGCCGTTGACGGGCCAGTTGGGTGCGGTACAGGTGTCCGTCGAGCAGCTCGCGTACTTCGTCGTACCGGTGCTCGAGTGCGGCCTTGCGGTCGCCGGCGTCGCGCCGTACCTCGGCGGTGTGCACGGCGTACCGGCTGGGGTCGGAGGCGAGGATCGCGTTGACCGCGTCGAGCAGTACGTCGCCGTTCGCGTCGCGGCGGGGTGGGGCGTACGCATCCGGTGGTGGTGCGGCGAGGTCACCGGTCAGGCGGATCAGCCGGGCCACCTCGGCGATGCGGATCGGCGGTACGCCGTACTGCGGGAGGAGCTGCTCGGCCAACCGGGCCGACGCCTCGGCGTCCTCGGACGGTGTGCCGCCGGGCTCGTGGACCGCGCGATGGAACCAGGCCGCGAGCCGGACGCTGGTCGGGTCGGTGGAGAGCTGGATGAGGGAGTCCAGCGCGGTCAGGACGATGCCGAGGTAGTGGTCCCGGTACACGCGGCGGTTGCGTTCGACGTACCGCGCGACCAGCTCGTCCGCCAGCGGGACAGACCCGGGCACCAGGTCAGCCCACTGCGCCCGAAGCTCCACCACCGCTTCAGTCTGCCAGCCGGACCTCTACAACCAGCCCTCGATCACCCCACCGCCACCTTGCGGTTGGGGTGCGGGTTCACCAGGCGTGCTCGACTGGTTACTGCTTCTTACTGCTTGGCCGACAGGATGCCCGTGAGCAGGCCCGGGTAGAGCGCCTCGAGGTCTTCGCGGCGGAGGATGCTGATCCGGCGGGTGCCGTCGGTGTGCGTGGAGAGGACCCCGGCTTCGCGCAGGGTCTTGAGGTGGTGTGCCCGCGTGGACGCGGTCACCGGCAGCTCGATCTCGCCGCAGCAGACACCTGCCGGGTTGTCGGCCAGCGCGCGGACGATGGTGAGCCGGACAGGCTCGCCCAGCGCCTGCAGAACCGCCTCGACGCGGATCGCGTCCCGCTCCGGCTGCGGGAGAACCTTTGTGGCCATATGTCCATAGTACGACGCCGGTCGAAGTTCGATGAAGATCGTAGTACGATGACGGTCGAACTACTGAACCTCTTCCCGGAAGGCCTTCGATGTCCGCACGGATCTACCTGCTCGGCGCCGGTGCGTTCGCGGTCGGCACCAGCGCGTACGTCGTGTCCGGTGTGCTCCCCGACGTCAGCTCCGAGCTGCACGTCTCGCTGACCGCCGCAGGCCAGCTCGCCACCGCGTTCTCCCTGTCGTACGCGATCGGTGCGCCGATCCTGGCGACCCTGACCGGCCGGTGGGAGCGCCGTACCCTCCTGATCGCCGCACTGGTCCTGGCCGCGCTCGGCAACCTGATCGCCGCGCTGGCCGTCAACTACCCGATCCTGATCGTCGGCCGGGTCGTGGCTGCGTTCGGCGCCGCCATGTACACGCCGGCCGCCACGCTGTTCGCCACCAGCCTGTTGCGCCCGGAGGAACGCGGCAGAGCCGTCGCCATCGTGTTCGGCGGCCTGACCTTCGCGCTGGTGCTCGGTGTGCCGGCGGGCACCCTGCTCGGTCCGACGCTTGGCTACAAGGGTGTCTTCGCCCTGATCACCGCCGTGGCGGTGCTGGTCACGATCGCCGAGCGGGTCGCGCTGCCCACGGTCGACGCGCCTCCGGTGGTCAGTCTGCGCGAGCGCTTCGCCGGACTGGCCGACCGTCGCGTGCAGCTCGTCCTCGCGATCACAGTGCTCGCCGTGCTCGCCGCCTTCAGCGTGTACATCTACATCGTTCCGCTGCTGAAGCACACCGCCGGTCTGACCGGCAATGTCACCAGCCTCCTGCTCCTGCTGTACGGCGTGGGCGCGGTAGTCGGCAACTTCCTCGGCGGACGGTTCACCGACCGCTTCGGCAGCCTCCGCACCCTGGCCGTTCTGATGGTCGGCATCACCGCCGTCCTCGCCACCCTCGACGTCACCCTGACGACCGAGGTGGGAGCCGGTGCCGCCCTGCTGGTGTGGGGCCTGCTGACCTGGTCCTTCAACCCTCCGATCCAGAACCTGTTGCTCGAGCTCGGTGGTGGTCTGCTGATCTCGCTCAACGCCTCCGCGATCTACCTCGGCGCCGGACTGTCGGCCGTGGTCGGCGGACTGGTCATCCAGTCCTTCGGCGTCGGCTATCTGCCGGTGCTGGCCAGCGCACTGTCGCTGATCGTGGTGGGACTGGTCTACGCCCTCTGGCGCGACTCCGCACTCCAGCGGGTCGAGGAGCTCGAGCGCGAGGAGGACGTCTTCATCACAGCCGCTGCTGACTGAGGAGGACCTGCGGTAGGGCAGGCTTCTGCCCATGCGTCTGCTTGCCGGTGTGCTGCTGCTTGCCTCCACCCTGACGGGCTCCAGCGATCCCGCGGCAGTGGTGGACGGCTGGAAGACCTCACCGGTGTACGTCGACCCGGCGCAGCGGTCACTGGTACCGGACAAGGACGCCGCCGAGCTGGCTGAACGGGTGAACGGGCACGACCCGGCGATTCGCATCGCGGTCGTGCCCGCCGCCGTACTCAGCGCCGGTGACCAGAGCGCGGCGGCCCATACGTACGTTGACCAACTGGTGGATCGTCAGCAGGCGGACGGCATCTACCTGGTGGTGTTCGGCGGTGCGATCACCTGGGGGAGTGCGGTCGGCGTCGACACCCCGGTCGCGGACATCCTCACCGACGAGCTGAACAAGCACAGCCGCTCCGATCCGGTCGGCACGCTGAACGGAGTGCTCGACCAACTCGACGTACCGAAGGCATCCAGTGGTCCGCCCGGTTGGCTGTGGCCGCTGTTGATCCTGATCGTGGTGCTGATCGTCGGCGGCCTGGCGCTGCGCTGGTGGAAGTCCCGTGCGCGCAAGGACGAAGGACCCGCGCTGTACCGGCCGTCGTACGAGGTGCTGCCGGACGAGGTGGACACGCTGGACGAGCGGCGAGCGACCGCCCGCGAGGATGTCACGCGGTTCGGTGAGGAACTGGATTCGGCGGACGTGCGTCTGGATGGCGTGGACACAGCGGGCGACGTGCAGGCGGCGATGGATGCGTACGCCGACGCCGGCCGCGTGGTCGACGGTCAGCCGGACGACGACAAGCTGCGTGAAGTGCGCGCCACGGTGGAGTACGGGCGCTGGCGGCTGGCCTGTGCGCAGGCGAAGGTCGCCGGAACGCCCGCACCGCCCCGCCGAGCGGTGTGCTTCTTCGACCCCAGCCACGGCACCTCAGTGACCGACTGGATGTACACGCCACCCGGTGGCAGGCCCCGGGAAGTCCCGGTCTGTGGTGCCTGCCGCGACCGCCTCTCGGGAGGATCACGATGAAACGTCTGCTCGGAGCGCTCGCCCTCATCACTCTGTGGGCGCTGCCCGTGTCGCCGGCGCACGCCGCCACGGATCCAGAGGCGTACATGAACACCGTGGCCAGTCACCTGGGCGACACCGGTGTCTGGGTCGACCCGGACGTGAAGGAGCTGACGGCTGCCGAGGTCGCGCAGCTCGACGCCGCGGCCAAGAGCGCGGCGGCTCCGATCCGGATCGCCGTCATCCCCGCGTCCAAGATCAACACGTCGGACAGCGGGTACTACGTGAACCTCGCCTGGGAGGGTGAGGAGATCGCGGACCAGCTGTACGACCGCGTCGGCGTGGAGGGCGTGTACGGCGTACTGGTCGACGCGAACTCGGAGTCCGACGGACGTGGATTCCATGCCGTACAGCGAGCCGACCACGGACCGACGTACTTCGTGGGCGACGCCGTGGACCAGGCGGTCGACTGCTGCGCACCGGATTACGAGCCGATGCTGGAGCGGTTCATCCAGCGAGCGCAGGTGGTGAACAAGCCGTTCTACGTCGACGCCGCGCCGTACGCCGGTGGCCTGGCCGGTGTGATCGCGCTCTGGTGCAGTGTCACCGCACTGGGAGCTCGGCGGGCACGCCGGCACGACGAGAAGGCCCACCTCAAGGTCACCCAGCCGTTGCTCAACGAGGAGATCATCGCGCTCTCGCAGCAGGTCTCCGCGCTGCCGACGGTGTCGGACCCGCAACAGTCCAAGCTGTCGAAGGACGTGCTCGACACGGTCGAGAAGGCGCGGCACCGGCTGGACGAGGCCAAGGGCGACAAGGACATCGAGGCGGTCACCACACTGCTCGGATCGGCCCGGTACGGGCTGGTCTGCCTGGATGCGGTCCGGGCCGGCAAACCGATCCCGGAGCCGACGGCTCCCTGTTTCTTCGATCCGCGGCACGGACCGAGCACGGACCAGATCGAGTGGAAGCCCGAGGACGGATCCGCCCGCGCGGTCGAGGTCTGTGCGGCCTGCAAGCAGCGGGACGAGGCCGGCGAGCAGCCCCAGATCCGGATGGTGAAGGGGTGGCAGATCTCGACGCCGTACTGGGAGCACGCAGAGGACCTGGCCGCGTACGTCGACGGCTACTGGTCGCAGGGCGACGGCCGCGTGTGGTGGTTCCCGGACTCTGACTTCCGCCGCCGCGGCGAGGAGATGCGGTCGCGCTGGCGGTCCCGTCGGCCGGGGGCGCGCTTCGGCCGGTTCAGCTCGGACGTCGGCAGCTCTGTGGGTGACTGGGCCGCTTCGTCGAGCAGCAGCTCGGACGACGACGGTGGGAGCAGCTGGTACAGCGGGTCGAGCCGGCGCAGCTCGTGGTCGTCCCGGACGCGCTCCAGCGGTGGCGGCTCGTCCCGGCGCTCGTCGCGCCGGTCCGGCGGCTCACGCGGCTTCTAGTACCTCAGGGAGGTCTTCATTGTGGACAACGACCAGTGAGGTGACGGCACGGGTCAGGCAGACGTAGAGGCGCCGGAGGCCGGTCCGCTCGTCGGCCTCGCCCGCCACGATGGCGGCCGGCTCCACCAGCACGACATGGTCGAACTCGAGACCCTTGGCAAGGGACGCCGGTACGACGTCCAGGTGCGCGTCCACGTCGTCCTCGTCACCGAGCACGGAGAAGGCGATTCCCTGGCTCTGCAAGGCCTTCCGGGTCGCTGTCACCAGTGCGTCGGGCACGATCAGGCCGATCGAGCCGGGGCGCTCGGACACCTCGTGGACTGCGGTCACCGCGGCGGCGAGGCTGTCCGGCACGCGGGAGATGGTGAGCTCACCGCGCGCCCGTCGTACCGCTGTCGGCGGCTTGAGGTGCGGTGCGATCGTCGGGAGCAGGCGGGCGGCGTACTCGATCACCTGGCCGGGGACGCGGAAGCCCGCGGTCAGCTCCTCGGTGTGGGCGCCGGTCTTGCCCAGGTGCTTCAAGGCCTCGTCCCAGGACGGCGTCGCCCACGGCGTGGTGCCCTGTGCGATGTCACCGAGCACAGTCATCGAGCCGGTGGAGCAGCGTCGGCCGACGGCGCGCAGCTGCATGGCGGACAGGTCCTGCGCCTCGTCCAGGACGACGTGGCCGAGTGACGGCGTCCGGTCGACCAGATCGGCGATCTCGTCGATCAGAGTGGCGTCGGCGACGGACCACCTGGCCGCACCGGCCGACCGCGGCACCTTGTCCCAGATCAGCATCGCCTGCTCGTCCGCAGTGAGGATGCCGTCGGCATGCTCGGCCAGCAGCTCCGGGTCGGTGAAGAGCCGGAAGAGCAGCTTCGCCGGGTCCAGAGCCGGCCAGAGGGCGTCGGCGTACTGCTTGACCGGTCGGCTCCGCGCGACCGAGTCCTGCACCCGGTCGTCGGGAGAGTCGCCCGCCGCCTCCATGCGCAGGAGCACGGCGTGGGCCAGTCGTTGCGGCAACATGGCCCGGCCGGCGCCGTACCGGATGCCTCGGTTGCGTAGCTCGGTGATCAGCTCCTCGGCCTGGTAGCCGGCGACGCGCCAGCGGTGCGCTCCGCGCGGCACGACCAGCGACTCCTTCGGCAGGCTGACGTGCGACCAGACGGCGCGGTGCAGGACCTCGGCCATCCGTGCATCGCCCTTGAGTACGTCGACCAGCGCAGGACCCGGCCCGGCGATGTTCACCCGGGCGACCAGCTCCTCGACCGTGGTCTGCTTCGCCTCGATCTCACCCAGTGCGGGGAGGACGTCGCCGATGTAGCGCAGGAAGCTCGCGTTCGGCCCGACCACGAGCACACCGGCGCGGCTGAGCTGGTCCCGGTACGCATAGAGCAGGTACGCCGCCCTGTGCAGCCCGACTGCCGTCTTACCGGTGCCGGGCGCACCCTGCACGCAGATCGTGTCGTCGACGCCGGCCCGGACGATCACGTCCTGCTCCGGCTGGATGGTCGCCACGATGTCGCGCATCGGGCCCGAACGCGGCCGCTCGATCTCGGCGTCCAGGATGTCGCTGTGCTGGTCGGTCTGACCGCTGGCGGTGAGGTCCTCGTCCTCGAAGGCGGTCATCTCGCCGTGCGTGAAGCCGAACCGCCGGCGTACCCCCACGCCCATCGGCTCGGTCTTGCTGGCCCGGTAGAACGGCACCGAGATGTCCGCTCGCCAGTCCACCACCAGCGGCTCGCCCAGCGCGTCGTTGACGTGCCGGCGGCCGATGTGGAACGTCTCGTCGGTCGGCTCGATGTAGTCCAGCCGCCCGAAGAACAGCGGGACGTCCGGGTCGTCCTCCAGCTCCTTCATCCGCCGGAAGATCGCGGCCAGCAGGTACTCCTGGTTGACCCGGTCCGCACTGTGGACCTCCAGTGCGCCGGTCTTCTCCCGCATCACCGCCAGCGCGGCCCGGGAGCTCTTCAGGTAGTCCTTCTCGGCCTGGAGGACGTCAGACGTATCGGGGGGCATGCGGAAACCTCCGGCGAGCAGTGGGGGAGCCCAGCCACGTTACTTGAGCACCTTCCTCGGCGGAACTGAATTACGCGTCCGCGGCCTGTCGGCGTGCAGGCCGGGGCGGAGCAGGAACGGCAGGCTGGCCGAGAGCAGGAGCAGCGCGACGAGGCCGTCCAGCCAGTAGTGATTGCCCGTCACCACGACCACGGTGAACGTGATGATCGGGTGCAGCAGCCACAGCCAGCGCCAGCGCGACCGGGTGATCAGGATCATCGACAGTGCGATCAGCGCCGCCCAGCCGACGTGCAGGCTCGGCATCGCGGCGAACTGGTTCACCGGACCGCCGGAGTGATCCGGACCGTACACGGACTGACCGAACCGCAGCCCGGTGTCGACGAATCCAGGCATCATCCGCGGCGGCGCCAACGGGAACGCGATGTGACCGGCCAGTGCCAGTCCGGTCAGCGACACCATCGTCCACCGGACATGCGCGTACGCCTTCGGCCGCCAGATGCTCAGCCAGAGCAGTACGGCGGCAGTCAGCGGAGCGTGCACGCTCGCGTAGTACAGGTTGGCGCTCTGGATCAGATGCGGGAACTGCAGCACCCAGTGCTGGACTGCGGCCTCGTTCGGCAGGTGCAGCCAGTTCTGGAACGACAGCACTTCGTGTGCGTGGTCGAACGCGGAGCCGGTATGCCGGGCCGCGATCTGCCGGCCCGCACTGTAGACGAGGAAGAGGGTGGCCAACAGGACTGCTTCCCGTACCACCCTCCAGAAGACCTGAGTCTTTCGCTGCTGCTCTTCCCCACCCTGCCCCACCCGCTCCAGCGCTTCGATCCCCATACTTTTCGACGGTACCCGTCGTCCCCACAGGGTTTGCCCAGGCGCAACCCTGGCGTTGCCCTGGGCAACCCCGGATGCGCCCTTTGAGACGGGGCTGTGATCAGCCCTTGACGGCTCCGGTAAGCACACCCTTGGCGAAGTGCCGCTGCAGGAACGGGTAGATGATCAGGATCGGAACGATCGACACGACCAGGATCGCCATCTGGATCGAGGCCTGCGGTGGGAGCAGCTCGGTGCCGAGTTCGGCGCTGCCCAGTTGGGTGTCGTTGATGACGTACGTGCGCAGTACCAGCTGCAACGGCCAGAGCTTGGAGTCGTTGAGGTAGAGCAGCGCGGAGAAGAACGCGTTCCAGTACGCCACCGCGTAGAACAGCCCGATCACCGACAGCACGGCCTTCGACAGCGGCAGCACGATGTACGAGAACGTCTTGAGCTCACCCGCGCCGTCGATCCGGGCGCTCTCGGTGATCTCGTTCGGCAGGTTCATGAAGAACGCCCGCAGTACGACGACGTTGAACGCGCTGATCATCGTCGGCACGATCAGGGCCCAGATGCTGTCCAGCAGGCCGACGCCCTTCACGGTCAGGTACGTCGGGATGATGCCGGGCGAGAACAGCATGCTGAACAGCACGACCAGCAGGATCGGCCGCCCGGCGGTGAACCCGGGCCGCGCCAGCGCGTACGCCAGCAGGCACGACACGGTCAGGCTGAGCAGCGTGCCGATGATGGTGACGAAGATGCTGACGAACAGTGCCTGCGTCACCACGCCGCCGGCGAACAGCGACTCGTACGCCGCGAAGTTCACCGACTTCGGGAACAGCACCAGGCCGCCGGACTCGTTGATCTGCTTGTTCGGCGCCACGCTGGTCGAGATCACCCCGACGAACGGGATGATCACGACCGCGCAGAAGATCAGCAGCACCAGGCCCTTGAAGATCCGCATCGGCCAGCCGGGCATCGGGACGCCCTGGACGATTCTCGTACTCATCGCTGGTACACCCCTTGCTCGCCGAAGATGTGGGCGACCTTGTTCGCGGTGAGCACGAGGATCACGCCGACGACGCCCTTCACCAGTCCGACCGCGGCCGCCACACCCCACGCCCCGCCGAGTACGCCGTTGTTGTAGACGTACGTGTCCAGTACTTCACTGACGTCCCGGCCGACCGCTTGTTGCTGCAGGATGATCTGCTCGAACCCGACGGTCAGCGAGTCACCGAGCCGCAGGATGAACAGCAGGATGATGATCCCGCGCAGTCCGGGCAGCGTGACGTGCCACAGCTGTTTCATCCGGCTCGCGCCGTCCACACTCGCCGCCTCGTACAGCTGCGAGTCGATCTGGGACAGCGCGGCCAGGAACAGGATGGTCGCCCAGCCGGTGTCCTTCCAGATGATCTGCGACGTCAGCAGCACGTGGAACAGCTCGGAGTTCCCGATGATGTTGATCGTGGACAGGTCATGGGAGCGCAGGTAGTTGTTCAGCAGCCCGCTGCCGCCGAGCATCTGCTGGAACAGCGCGACCACGATCACCCACGACATGAAGTGCGGCAGGTAGAGGATGCTCTGCGCGATCCGCTTGATCCGCTCGGAGAACAGCGAGTTCAGCAGCAGGGCGAGCAGGATCGGCGCGGGGAACACGAAGACCGACTGCAGGCTGGTGAGGATCAGCGTGTTCTTCAGCGCCCGCAGGAACGCCGGATCGCCGCTGAAGATGACGCTGAAGTTCTCCCAGCCCGACCAGTCGCTGCCCCCGATCCCGAGGAACGGCTGGTAGTCCTTGAACGCGATCACGTTCCCCAGCAACGGCACGTAGTGGAAGACGATGATCAGCGTGACCCCGGGCAGCGCGAACAGCAGCAGCACGCGGTCCCGCAGCAGCCGCCGCCCAAGGCTCAGCCGCTGCTGCGGACCCTTCGACGAACGTTGCAGCATTACTTCCCGCCTGTCGTGGCGAAAGCGTCCTGCAGCTCACCGCGGATCTTCTCACCGCCTGAGGACAGGAACGTCTTGACCGCCGGCGCCCACTCGGACACCTGCTTCTTGCCCTGGACGATCTGGTTCTCCAGATCGGTCAGTACGCCGGTCAGCTGCCCCCACTGCTTCGACAGCGTCTCGGAGTACAGCCCGTACGACGCGTCGTACACCAGCCGGTCCGCGACCTTCTCCTGGATCTTGTGCTGGTTCTGCGGTACGTCGGGCTTGCCGGCCCAGTAGAGCGCCAGCGTCGAGTCGGAGATGTACTGCAGGCCGATACCGGTCTCCACGACACCGGTCTTGGTCGGCACCGGGTCGGTGCCCTGCATGGTGTAGTGCCGGCCCGCTACGCCGTACTTGCGGAACAGGTACTCCTCCGTGCCGAACGGTGCGGCCATCCAGTTCGCCACCTTCAGCAGTGTCTCCGCGGAGTGCTTGCTGGACTTGTTGAACGCCGTGACGTTGTTCAGTGCCGCACCCATCCACACCTTGCCGTCACCACTGGTGAAGCCCGGTACGTCGAGCATGTTCACGCCGAACGCGTCGCCCGCGGTGTTGTCGGAGTAGTACTGGTTCCAGGCCACGAAGCTGTCGTAGTCGAACGCCGCGGTGCCACCGTTGAACCACTGCTTGCGGGCCGCAGCCTTGGCGCTGAACGTGTCCGGGTTGATCACGCCGGCGGCCACCATCTTGCGGCCTGCCTCGAGCGCGTCTTCGTTACCGTCCACCTCGTACACCGAGGTGAACTTGCCGCCCTCCTGCTTCCAGTTGTTGGGCAGACCAAGCATCATCCGGATGTACGACGTCGGCACGCGGGTCCACGACCAGCGGTTCTCCTTCGCCGCCGTCATCTCCTTGCAGATGTCGAAGAACTCCTCGAAGTTCTTCGGCTCCGGGTCCTTGATGCCCTTCGCGGCGAGCAGGTCGGTGCGGTACAGCGGCAGCGACGTCCGGGACATGCCGCGCGGCACCGGGACGCCGTAGATCGCGCCGTTGAAGACGCAGCCCTTCCAGAACTCGGTCGGGATGTTCGCCAGGAACGGGTACTTGTTCACCGCGTCGCCCGACAGGTGCTCGGTCAGGTCCATCGCCTTGGCCTTGAGCAGCCCCGGGATCTGCGGGGTGCCCGGCGGGACGTTCAGGATGTCCGGCAGATCGCCGCCCGCGATCCGGGTGGCGAACTTGTCGTTGTATTCGTCGTTCGACGCCATGCTGATCTGCAGCTCGGAGCCGAGCCGCTTGTTCAGTTCCTGCCAGAACTGGTTCTTGTCGACGCTCGGCGGGATCGCGCCCGGGATGTTCGTCATGAACGTGATCGGCTTGCCGTCACCAGGTGCCTCGGCAATCGCCTTCACCGGGCTCGCCGGGTACTTCAGGAATCCGTCCAGCACCACGTCGGTGCCGGGCAGGTCCGGCTTGATCTCGCCGTACTTCGTGTAGGTGGGCAGCTTGACCGCCGAGTTGGCGGCCGCGGTGTTCTTCTTGTCCGACGCGCACCCCGCCAGCAGCGGCGTACCCGTGACCGCGACAGCGGCGGCGGCCAGGCCACCGCCGAGGAAAGTTCTTCTGCTGACTGGCATGAGGCCTCACTTCCATCGGAGGGCCACACCATGACATAGTACGTCCTATGTCTTCAAGAGTCGGCGCGGCGGAAATCGTCTTCGACCCTGCGGGGAGCGGCTGTCACACCTTCCGGATCCCGTCCGTCCTGGCGCGTGGGGAGCTGGTGCTGGCGTTCTGTGAGGGGCGTCTGCACGGGTCCGGCGACGCGGGCGAGATCGAGATCGTCCTGCGGCGTTCGCTGGACGCCGGGCGGACCTGGCTGCCGGTGCAGGTGGTGTCAGCCGTCCCGGGCAGGACCTGTGGGAACCCGGTGCCCCTGTTCGACCCCGTGTCCGGCGACTTCGTGTTGGTGACGGTGGAGAACGGCGCGGACGCGGTCGAGATGTCACTGGCCCGCGGCACCGATCCGGAGACTGGGCGGCGCGTGTTCGTGCAGCGGTCGTCCGACGAGGGTGCGACCTGGTCGTCCACGGTCGAGATCACCGGTCAGGTCAAGCCGGCGGACTGGGGCTGGTACGCGACCGGGCCGTGCCACGGGATCACACTGCGCGCGGGGCGTCTCGTCGTACCTGCGAATCATTCTTTTGTGCCGTCAGAGCCGGTGGACGACCTGATCCGGCTGAACGGTGGGCACTGCATCTACAGCGACGACGGTGGCGTCACCTGGTCGGTCGGGTTCGTCGACCGCAACGACGGCGCGGAGATCAACGCCAACGAGACCACCGTCACCGAGCTGCCCGACGGCCGGCTGTACTTCAACGCCCGCAACCACAAGGGCACCGGACCGGCCCGTGTGCACGCCTGGTCGTCCGACGGCGGCCAGACCCTCGATGCGCCGTACGCCGGGATTCCCGAGATCACCGCACCGGGTATCCAGGGCAGCGTGCTCTGTCTGCCGGACGGACGGTTGCTGCTGTCCACCCCGGTGAACCCGACCAGCCGCCGCGAGCTCACCGTCTTCGTGTCCGAGGACTCCGGTGTCTCGTGGCAGCCGGCTCTGGTCGTGCACGAGGGCATGGCCGGCTACTCCGATCTCGTCCTGATGCCCGATGGCGCGGTCGGCATCTTCTACGAGGCCGGTGAGACGTCCTCGTTCGCGACGCTGCGCTTTGCCACATTCGCCCTTTGAGGTTGGGAGACCCCTTGATCGCATCCGCCCGTTTGACTGGCGTCGTACCGCCGCTCGTCACTCCGCTCACCCCGTCGTACGACGTCGACACCGCATCGCTGGCGCGGCTGATCCAGTACCAGCTGACCGGAGGTGTGGACGGGGTGTTCGTGCTCGGCACCTCCGGTGAGGGCACGTTCCTGACCGACGAGCAGCGGCAGGTCGTGCTGGAGACGACTGTGGCGGAGGTGGCGGGACAGGTGCCGGTGCTGGCCGGTGTGATCGACACGTCGACCAACCGGGTCACCTCACATGTCTCTGCTGCCTTGAAGGCGGGTGTCGACGCACTGGTAGCCACAGCCCCGTTCTACGCCGCCACGCACCGCGCCGAGATCGAACGCCACTTCGTTAAGCTGGCCTCGCTGGCTGGCGACACCCCGCTGTACGCCTACGACATCCCGTCCCGGGTGGGCACCAAGCTCCCCGCCTCCCTCGTGACATCGCTGGGCGAGCAGGGCGTGATCGCTGGAGTGAAGGATTCCTCAGGCCAAGAGACGTCGTTGCGCGAACTGGTCCTCTCCCGTCGCGAGAAGCAGTTGGAGAACTTCGCGATCATGACCGGCTCCGAGGTGACGGTCGACTCGGCACTGGCCTTCGGCGTCGACGGCGTCGTACCCGGGCTGGGCAACGTGGATCCGGCCGGTTATGTGCGTCTCTTCAAGGCGGCCGTCGCGGGTGATGCGGCGACGGCGAGAGCAGAGCAGGACCGCCTGTTCCGGCTCTTCGACATCATCAACGTCGCGGACCGGTCGCGGATGGGTGCGAGCTCGGCTGCACTGGGTGCGTTCAAGGCCGGGCTGCATCTGCTCGGCGTGATCGACTGCCCGGTGACGGCGTACCCCTGCATTCCTTTGAACGACACGGAGATCGCGGCTGTCCGGCCGTTACTGGACCGCGCCGGATTACACTGAGCGATTCCTGACCAAGGGAGGCCGGCAGTGACAACGGGTGGGCTCAGCCGGGCACGTGGTGCGGCGGGGAATCAGTCCTTCATCCGGGATGCGATGAAGTCGTACATCCTGGAGCGTGGGCTGAAGGCAGGCGATCCGCTGCCCAACGAGCAGGACCTGATGGCGCAGCTCGGCGTCGGCCGGCATCCCTTGCGTGAGGCGATGAAGGCGTTGCAGGCGGTCGGGATCATCGAGATCCGGCACGGGTACGGGACGTACGTCGGCGAGGTGAACCTGCAGTCGCTCGAGGACGGGCTCGCGTTCCGGATGTCCCAGTCGATGGCCGGCGACCTCCGCGACGTACAGAACGTCCTGGAGGTCCGCCAGGCCATCGAGGTCGGTCTGGCCGACGACGTCGTCGACCACTTCAAGCAGCACGGGTACGAGACTCTCGAGCCCATCGTCGAACGGATGGAAGCCAAGGCCGCCGACGGCGAGTACTTCCCCGACGAGGACTGGGCCTTCCACCAGGCCCTCTACGAGCCCCTCGGCAACGCCCTCGTCATCGACCTACTCTCCGTCTTCTGGCGCACGTTCGCCCAGGTGGACGCCCGCCTCCCCGGCGCCCGCTACACCCCCGCAGACGCCGCCGCCTGGCACCGAGACCTCCTCAACGCCCTGGAATCCGCCAACCCGGACACCTACGCCCACTCCATGAAAAGCCACTTCAACGGCATCCACACCCGCCTAGGCGAATAGGTTCTCCGCGTCCACGATCGTGTACGCGTAGCCCTGTTCGGCCAGGAAGCGTTGGCGGTGGGCGGCGAATTCGGCGTCGATGGTGTCTCTGGCGACGATCGAGTAGAAGCGGGCAGTGCGGCCGTCGCCCTTGGGGCGGAGGACCCGGCCGAGGCGTTGGGCCTCCTCCTGGCGGGAGCCGAAGGTGCCGGAGACCTGGATGGCGACGGATGCCTCGGGGAGGTCGATGGAGAAGTTGGCGACCTTGGAGACCACCAGCCGGTTGATCTCACCGGTCCGGAAGGCCTGGAACAGCCGCTGCCGCTCCTTCACGGTCGTCTCGCCCTTGATCACCGGGCACTCCAACCGCTCGCCGAGCTCGTCCAGCTGATCGATGTACTGACCGATCACCAGCAGCGGCTCGCCGGCGTGATGATCGGCGATCCGGCGGACCAGGCGTGACTTCGCCGGGGTGGACGCGGCCAGGCGGTAGCGGTCCTCGGGCTCGGCGGTCGCGTACACGAACCGCTCGGTCTGCTCGAGGTCGACCCGCACCTCGATGCAGTCGGCCGGCGCGATCCAGCCCTGCGCCTCGATGTCCTTCCACGGGGCGTCGTACCGCTTCGGGCCGATCAGCGAGAACACGTCGCCCTCGCGGCCGTCCTCGCGGACCAGCGTCGCGGTCAGACCGAGCCGGCGCCGGGTCTGCAGGTCGGCGGTCATCCGGAAGATCGGCGCGGGCAGCAGATGCACCTCGTCGTACACGATCAGGCCCCAGTCGCGGGCGTCGAACAGCTCCAGGTGCGAGTAGACGCCCTTCCGGCGCGTCGTCATCACCTGGTACGTCGCGATCGTGACCGGCCGGATCTCCTTGCGTGCACCGGAGTACTCGCCGATCTCCTCTTCGGTGAGGCTGGTGCGCTTGAGCAGCTCGTCCTTCCACTGCCGCGCGGACACCGTGTTCGTGACGAGGATCAGCGTGGTCGCGGACGCTTGTGCCATCGCGGCCGCGCCGACGATTGTCTTGCCGGCGCCACAGGGGAGTACGACGACACCGGAGCCGCCGTGCCAGAACGAGTCGGTCGCCTGCTCCTGGTACGGGCGTAGCTCCCAGCCGTCACGTACCAGCTCGATCTTGTGGGCCTCACCGTCGACGTACCCGGCCAGGTCCTCGGCCGGCCAGCCGAGCTTCAGCAGCGTCTGCTTGAGGTGGCCGCGCTCCGACGGGTGTACCAGGACGGTGTCGTCGTCGAGGCGCTCGCCCAGCATCGGCTTCACCTTGTTGCTGCGCATCACCTCCTCCAGCACCGGCCGGTCGGTCGTCACCAGCACCAGTCCGTGCTGCGGGTGCTTCTCCAGCCGCAGTCGCCCGTACCTGTCCAGCGTCTCGGCGATGTCGACGAGCAGCGAGTGGGGGACCGGGTAGCGGCTGTAGCGCAGCAGTACGTCGATCACCTGCTCCGCGTCGTGCCCTGCGGCCCGAGCGTTCCACAACCCCAGCGGCGTCAGCCGATAGGTGTGCACATGCTCCGGCGCGCGCTCCAGCTCAGCGAACGGCGCAATGGCCTTCCGACACTCAGTGGCATCCGCATGTGCAGTCTCCAACAAGAGAGTCTTGTCCGACTGCACAATCAGTGGACCGTCCGTCACCCGCAGCTCCTCTGTCTAGCCCCGACCTTCCATTGTGCCTGAGCGGTCAATTCACAGAGCTGCGGTCACGACCTCCACCTGCTTCTGAGTGCTCCAACCGGCCTCAACCATCAGCGCACCGCCCTCCCCAGGCGGCTGGAATCGCCGCTGCACGCGCTGCAGCACCTCGTCGGACAGAACGTGGCGGTCCGGCGTGGCAACAGCAGCACTGCGCCTGGTGTCGAGCAGCGACTGATCGGCGGCGAGGTAGACAACCTGGTGACGCATCCCGCGCGCTGACGCGAAGTCCCGCCAGTGTTGGCGATCACGCTCAGTCGGATTGACCCAGCTGAGAACGACAACCTCCGCGTCACTCTCCTCGATCCGCACCTCCGCCTGCCGGATGGTCTCCGGCCACTCCGCCATCGGAACGCCGTCCTCGATCCGGAACCCACGCTCCCGGTTGATGTGGTCCAGCTCGACCACAGTCACGCCCTCCTGCTCGAGCGCACGGGCCAACGTCGTCTTGCCGCAGTACGGCAGTCCGGTCAGGACCAGCAGCATTCGGGTCATTCGACGGCTCGGGCGGCGGAGATGCGGTGGAGGGCGTAGGTGCGGGGGTTCTCGGTGGTGTCGTCGTACGCGGTCAGCCAGCCGTCGGCTACTCGGACCGGTTCGACGATGCGTTCGGATGAGGTGCCGTTGTGGTCGACGTACGCGATCCAGGTGCGGGTGTGGGACTCGGCGGCGTTGGTGAGTACGGCGATGGTCTCCGCGGGGGCCGCTGGTTCGACCAGGCCCTGGTCGTCGGGGCGTTCGGCGGCGATGCGGTCGCCGGCGCGGACCTTCTCGATGACTGCCTTCACCTGGTCGTCGGTCAGGTCGAACGCGCTCTCGTTGAAGTCCCGGCTGGTACGGCGACGTGCCGCCTCACCACGTCGCGGCGTACCGGTCACATGCAGGGCCCCGTCGAACGTCTCCGCCAGCGGCGCCAGCCCGGCGTCGCGCAGTCGGCTCAGCACCATGTCCGGTGGTGACGGCGACACCACCACAGTCGGCGCCAACCGCCGGAACCGGACACCGGGCAGGTTCGAGTTGAGCAGCTGGGTCAGCACGTTCTCGTCGTCACACCGCAGGTACGTCGACGCCGTCCCGAGCCGCAGTACGCCGTGCCGCCGTGCGACGTCGTCGATGAGGTACGCGAGCGGCTGCGGGACCGGAGTACGCGAATGCTCGGCCAACCATGCATGCAGCTGCTCCGCGGTCCTGCCCAGATCGAACGCGCGCCGCACCGAGTTCTCACTGAACCGGTAGACCCCAGCGCCGCCATCCGACTCGACGTCCGCCATCGCGGACAGTTCGTCCTGCACAACCCGTACCAGCGGACCAGGAGCCACCGCAGTCAGGTCAGCCTGCAGCAGCACCTCGGACACCGGCTCCGGCATCAGCGGGCTGATCGCCTCCGCCAACTCGTCTGCAGTCGGCTCAGGAGCCAGCAACGGCTGCGCGTGGCTCGCCAACGAGCCCAGCCCGGTCAGTCCCAGCAGGGCCGCCTCAGACACGCTCCACTCGACCAGGTCGTCCCGGAACTGCCCACCACGCCGAGGCCGATGCCACGCGACCCACGTCACCACTGTCTCCGGGGCCGGCGCATTACCCGCACCAGCCTGGGCCAATGCCTCCAACGCGAGTACGCGGATCTCTGGCGCGAGCAACCGCTCGAGGTCCGGCGCCAGCGCGTTGATCAGCCGCTCCCGTGCAGCCGCCGTACCTGCGCCGCTGTCCCGCCGTCCGATCAGTCCGATCGCCCTGAGCCCGGAGAACCAGGCCATAACGAGCTGGGCCCACCGATGCGCCAGGTCCAGCTCCAGCCAGTCGTCGTAAGCACTGGTAGGCAGCCACAGCTCACTGGTCCCGACCTCAACCGCAGCAACGAGTCCAGCGGCATACGCCATCTCCAGCACCGCTGCAGCGTTGTGCTCCTCCGCACCGATCTTCCCGGCCACGTTGCGCAGCTCACGGACGCCAATGCCACCAGTACGCAGTACGGGCGGCGGCTCGGTCCCCAGCTGCTCCAGTGCCCGGTCAACCAGCCGCACCAGGTCGAGCGCAGCACCCGCCGCAGCCCGGTCGGCGATGGTGGCCGACACCTTCTTCCCGTCCAGCGGCGGCGGCGCCGGCCTGGTCGACGCCAGCACTCGTCCGCCGCGCAGGTGCAGCCCGATCTGCCGCGGCAGTACGACGGTGTTGGGGTCTTTGGGTACGACGAGACCGCGCGCCAGCAACCGCTCCACCGGGGTCCGCGCCGATGCGATCGTCACCGGACGCTCAGCCTTCTCCACCGTCCCGGTCGGCGGACCCCAGGTCAGCTTGTCGAGCACCGCCCGCGCATCCGGGCCGGCCTCGTCGATCAGCTTGTCCAGGTCGCCGAAATGCCGTGTGGTGACCGGACCGAGCCCTGCCGGTGTCGGTCCGAGTAGTTCGTGTACTGCGCGGATCGGCCGCAGGTCGTCCTCGGTGCCCCACACCAGGGCGAGGTCCAGCAGCTCGGTCACCCGCGGCCGGACCACCTCCACCGGCTGATCGACGCCCCGCGCCAGCGCCTCCAGGTCCACCGGCTCGGGCAGCGCGGACAGTGACTCCAGCAGGTCCACACCGAACTCGTCCAGGCGGTTGACTGCCCGCGCAGCCGACGCGTTGCTCGTCGCCCGCGCCGCCAGCTGCCCGGTGTCCGCAGGAATCGGCAGCGCCAGGTCAGGCCGCCGCCGCAGCAGCTCACCGAGCCCGGCGTCATCCCACGTCCGCAACGCCTCAGCGAGGGTACGGGGGCGGGTCGGCTCGGTAGTGCTCATCCCTACAACGGTACGGCCCCGCTGGTCTTCAGCCCAAGGTCGGTCAGGATCTGGCCCACGGTTTTGTCGAGCGTGCTGGCCGGACCGATCACCACTTGGTCCAGACCGTCCAGCAGATCGCGCTCCCTGTACCACTCCCGCATCGCCTCGACACTGAACTCGTCGGCCAGTTCCCGGGTGGCATGCCGTACGGCGGTCTCCTCGAACGGGATGTCGAAGTAGTAGTGCAGGGTCAGCCCGCGGTGGTCATCGGTCAGCCGACGGAGCATGTCGCCGTAGCGGCCGGCGTTCATGATGCCCTCGAGCACCACGTCGTACCCGTGGTCGAGCGCGTAGCGGACGTTGAGGTCGATCAGTCCGATGTTCGCGCCGCCCGGTAGGTCGTGCTCGCGGAGCAGGATGCGGCGGAGGTGGTCCTGCTCGACCCAGGCCGTGCCGCGGCCGAGGCGTTCGCGCAGGACCCGCGCTGTGGTGGTCTTGCCGGAGCCCGAGTTCCCGCGCAGTACGACGAGGCGCGAGGTCGGACTGCCCGTCACTCCGCTGCTCCAGCGCTCCCGATCCGGTGGAAGCCCACACGCTCGTAGACGGCTGCAACAGCGTCCGACTCGGCCGAAAGCAGTACGAGGTCAACACCGTTGGACAGCGCGTGCTCCACGAGCACCGACGTCACGGCGGCACCCAGGCCGCGGCGGCGCACCGACGGGAGCGTTCCGACGCCGACGATCTCAGTAACGGAGTCGACGGGCTGGTGCGTTCCGCTGGCGACCATGCCTTCGTCGGTGAACGCGCCGGCACTGACTGAGACGCCCCGGAGCGCCCGGTCGCACAGCGCCGCCACCGTCTTGTCCGGCGTCTCGACCGCCGCTGCGTCTCGCTCCGCCGAGCCTGCAGCGCCAACCGCAGTACCCGGATCGCTGAACGCGAGGTTGGCGACCGCACGAGCCTGCCGGACCACATCCTCGTCGGCGGACAGGATCTCGCAGCGGGCAGCAGCCGTGGCCGGGCGGAAGTCGTCCCGCTCCAGCACCAGCAACGGATGCTCGACCACAGTCAGGCCCGCAGCAGCTGCAGCCGGTCCCAGCGACGGACAGGTGTCCACGACCCACTCGAAGCTCAGCGGGATCTCCAGCTCGGCACACCGCGCCCGCACCAGTTCGACGTCGTCCGGCTTGATCGTGGCGCCGGAGCCCGGCACCGGGCGCGCGTAGTACGGCCAGACCGTCGTACTGCGGAACAAGGTGAACGGACCCACCTGCTCTGCGACTGCACCGGACAGCGGGACGCTATGGAGGTAGGTATCGACTCTGGTGATCATCGGGACGCAGTGAATCACTCAGACCGGTCAACCGCCAATAGATATGTCGAAGGCTGCAGACCTGCTCCGACGTCACAGTCGTCAACGCCAAACTGGAGGGCAGCATGGAGACAGTGACGTCTGCGGACGGTACGACGATCGCCTACGACAGACTGGGCAGCGGGCACCCGTTGATCCTGGTCGGGGGAGCGTTGTGCGACCGCCAGTCGCTCCGGCCGCTGGCCGACGAGCTGACGAGCCAGTTCGACGTGGTGACGTACGACCGGCGCGGTCGCGGCGACTCGGGCGACAGTACGTCGTACGCCGTCCAGCGCGAGGTCGACGACATCGCCGCACTGGTCGCGGTCCTCGGGGGTACGGCGGCCATCTACGGGCACTCGTCCGGCGCGGGACTCGCAGCGGTCGCGGCGAGCACCGGATTGCCGTTCACGCACGTCGTGCTGCACGAGCCGCCGTACGGGCCAGATGACGTGGATCCGTCCGACGACGGCGAGCAGGTCCTGGAGCTGATCCGCGCGGGGCAGAACCGGGAGGCCGTCGAGCTGTTCCTGATGATGACCGGACTGCCGAAGCAGGATGCGCTCGAGTACGCCCCCACGGTCGCGGACCGCGCGCCCACGCTCGCCTACGACTTCGCGGTGATGGAACACGGCCTCGCAGGCACCGGTACCCCGGTCGAGCTGCTGCGCGCGATCAAGCCGGAAACGCTCGTCCTCGCGGGTACCGTGTCGGCGCCGTTCATGGTCGACGCGGCGCATCGCATCGTGACGATCCTGCCCGCGGCCGAACTCGTCGAGCTCGCGGGCCAGCACCACGTCGTACCGCCGGAGCTGCTCGCGCCGGTGGTCACCGACTTCGTCAGTCGGTGATGATCTCGATCGACACCTTGTCGGGGTAGAACGCGACGTGCTCGCGGATGTCCGCGACCGCGTCGTAGGGCTGCTCGTAGGTCCAGACCGCGTTCACCCCGCCCGCCCCGGCGGGGAGGACGCTGTAGTACGCCGCGTCGCCCTTGTACGGGCAGTACGACTCGTGGTCGGTCCGCTCGAGCTGCGTGAGGTCGACGTCCTTCCGCGGGATGTACTGCACCGCCGGATAGCTGGCCTCCTGCAGCGACAGCGCGTCGCGGGTGTCCGCGATCACCTGGTCACCGACCTTCACAACCACGCGATCCGGGTTCTTCCCGACCGTGATCGGGTGGTCCGGCCCAGGAATCTTCACAGTCTTGTCCGCCATACCTGCTGACAACCCCGGTCGCCGCGAGGTCATTCCCCGGTAGATCATGTCGGATGTGGAGTTACGGCAGATCGAGTACTTCGTGACGGTGGCCGAGGTACTGAACTTCGGCCGGGCCGCCGAGCAGCTCGGCATCGGCCAGCCCGGTGTCAGCCAGCAGATCGCCCGGCTGGAACGCGAGCTGGACGTGCTGCTGTTCGACCGCTCGGCCCGCGCGATCCGCCTCACCGAGGCCGGCCAACGCTTCCTCCCGGCCGCCCGTGCCGTGCTCGCGTCAGTCGAGACCGCCCGCGCCGCCGCCACCGACCGCCCCGGCAGAACACTCCGCCTCGGCACCAGCACAGGACTGGGAGCGCGGCTGGAGACCGTGGTGGCTGAGCTCTCGTCGGGAGGTCTTCACGTCGAGCTGGTCAGTACGTCGACCCGCGCCCGCCTGGACCGGGTCCGCGGCGGCCAGCTGGACGCCGCCTTCGTCCGAGGTCTCGACGAAGTCGCCGGCCTGGAGTTCGTCCCGGTCTGGGAAGACGACCTGCTGATCGCACTACCCGCCTCCGCGGCGCCCGACGGCGAGATCGAATTCAGCGACCTCCGCGACCTCCCGCTCCGCATCACCACGCGCCGCACCAATCCACCGCTCGTCGACCTGGTCATGTCGGCCTGCGCCGCCGCAGGCTTCGAGCCGGTGCTCGGCCCGCGCTCCAGCAGCCTGCAGGACACGCATGCCGCGATCGGCGCCGGCGCCCCGAGCTGGACTGTCATCTATGAATCGCACGCGCGCCTGCTCCGCGAAGGACGAGTGGTGTTCCGCCGGCCGCGCCCGCGGATGGCGCTGACCACGAGCCTGGCCGTCCCCGCCGGCACCACGGTCGGCGGCGATCTCGCCGTACTGCTCGAAGCCTGCCGGAAGGCATCCGATCAGTTCGAGTGATGGGAGCAGATCGGATCTCCGTCTCGTTCCCAGCCGCCAACGCGACTGGAATGGGCTCACAACCCAACGGAGAAAGGAAGATCCGATGCCCATCGTCACCGTCCTGCAAGGCCCGCGGACCCCGGAGCTCAAGCGCGAACTGGTCCAGAAGGTCACCGACGCCTTCGTCGACAGCCTCGGCGTCCCGGCCGAGAGCGTCCAGGTCTGGATCCAGGAGACCCCGCCGGACAGCTGGGCCATCGGCGGCACCCTCACAGCTGACAAATAGTCGCACCGGCTGCTTCCGCGAGTTCGGGGCCGAGGGCGCGGGCCGGCGTGTACGCACCGGCCCGGCCCTCGCCTCGAGCCAGGCGTACGGCGGTCTCCGCGGTGACGCTCGTGGTGAACTCCATGGCGTCCCCGGCCCGCAGCCATCCCTCCCGCGTGGTGCCGTCCGCCCACGTCACGACCGCATGACCCCAGGAGTGTTCCCGCGGCCGCGGCGCCGGCTTCAACTCGATCGCACCCAGCCGGCGTACGGCGAACCGTCGTAGCGCCCCGATCTTCAACAGCGATCTGATCAACGGCAGGACGGCCCGCAGGACTGGTGCCGTAGGCATCAAACCCGATGTCGAGACGACCTCCGGCGCACCGCTCGACAGTTGGGCCGCGAGCAACTCACCGGTCGGAGCACCGGCGGACTTTGCCTTCTCGCCGTCAGGCAGGGCATGCTCCCGCGGATCGGCTGCCGGCCGGGTCGGGACCATGCGCCCGTTCTCGAACCGGAGCCCGCCGGTGGTCAGCCCGGACACGATCGACTGCGCCAGCGCCTCGCCCAGTGGCCCACCCTCGATCGTCACCGACGGCAGTGCGTCCACCCGCACCCGGCTCGGCGTCACCCGGTCCGCGCACAGGCGAGCGACCACCGCCTCGACTCCCAGTACGCCGAACCCGGCGCCCGTCACGAAGGTGCTGCCCGCCGCGGCTGCCTCGTCGTGCAACGCCAGCAGCCGCGGCATCGCGACCAGATCGTTGGCCAGGTCAACGTAGTGCCCACCGCCGGGCAGGCAGGCGCGGGCGATCGGTACGGCGGTCTCGGCGTACCCGCCGATGGTGTTGACCACGACCGCCGGCCGGCGCCGTCCGATCTCGCCGGGCAGGTCGTCGGTCGCGATCACCTCCACGCCGCCGAGCCCCAGGTCGGCGGCGGTCTTGCGGAGGCGATCCGCGTTCCGTCCGACCAGCACCGGCGTACCGCCGCGGGCGGCGACGCGGGTCGCGATCTCGCGCCCGGTCCGGCCGGTCGCGCCAAGAATCCAGATGGTCATCAGCTCTCCAGTGATGTCTCAGGGTGTCGTCAGCGACCGTAGCACGGTTGATGACACTGTGGGACGTCACGCTAAGCTCGGGTGCATGGCGCGATGGGATCCCGGTGCGGAGGAGCGGCTGCGCAAGGCCGCCCTCGAGCTGTACGCCGCGCACGGGTACGACGCCGTGACCGTCAACCAGATCGCCGAGCAGGCCGGGCTGACCCGGCGCTCGTACTTCCGCTACTTCCCGGACAAGCGCGAGGTCCTGTTCGCGGGCGCGGAACGGTTGCCCGCGGCCGTCACCGAGGCGATCCGCGCCGTCGATCCAGCCGTCGCACCCTGGCCGGCCGTGCTCCGAGCGGCCGAGGCGATCGGTGCGCAGCTGGCCGAGATCGCGGAGAACTCCGACGTACGCCGTGCCGTCATCGCAGCCAGCCCGGAGTTGCAGGAGCGGGAGCGGACCAAGCTGGCGTCAGTCACCGACGCGCTGCGGGACGGCCTCGTGGAGCGCGGGGTACCGACCGAAGAGGCGATGCTGGTCGCTCAGGTCGGGTCGGCGGTGTTCCAGAACGCCTTCAGCCGATGGATCGACGGCGGTGGGCAGCGGACCTTCCGGTCCTGCCTGGACGCCGTGGTCGGCTCACTCCGCGGTGAGCTCTTCCAGCTCGACGACTAGGCACGGTCCGCCGTCGAAGGCGCCGCCGTCGATCCCCAGCACGAGACCGTCGGCGTACAGGTGCGGCCCGGTCAGGAACCGCGGGTCGATGCCGAGCTGGTCGGCCACGATGCTGTGGCCGTGCACGATCCGGTGACCGCCGAGGTGCTCGAGCATGATCCGGGCGATCTCAGGCCCGCTGTCGCCGCGGAACGCGTACCGCGACGTCATCCGGCGCCAGATCTCCCACCACACCTCGATGTCGTCGGAGTGCAGCTCGGCGCCGGCCGCGGCGTTGATCGCGTCGAGCGAGTCGCCCCACTCGACGTACTCCGCGGTGTCGGAGTGCATCAGCAGGTGGCCGGCGTCCAGGGCGATCATCGGCCGGTCGAGCAGCCAGGCCTGGTCGTCGTCGGTGAGCAGCTCCTGGTCGCGGTCCTGGCCGCCGTTCAGGGCCCAGGAACGCTCGAAGCTGCGCAGGGTGATGCCGTCGTGCGGGACGAACGTGTCATCGAACTTGCGCATCCCCAGCGCGAGGATCTCGTGGTTGCCGAGCAGCATCTCGATCGCGCCGTCCGGCGCCTGCTCGATCAGGTCGCGGACATAGCGCAGTACGCCGATGCCGTCCGGGCCGCGGTCGAAGAAGTCGCCGAGGAACCACAGCCGGACGTCCTGGCCGGCCCAGTTGCCGTCGGCATCGGTGAGGCCGGCGTCGTGCAGCGCGGCGGTCAGTTTCTCCAGGTGGCCGTGGATGTCGCTCACGGCGAACACCCGGGTCACGTCATCCCCGAATGGTCAGCACGATCAGTACGACGTTGAGGGCCGTGACGGCGGTCGCTACCAGGCATGCGGCGAGAGTAGTCGCCCAGCGGTTGACAAGGTTACCCATGACGCGCCGGGATGCGGTCAATCTCACCAACGGCCAGAGTGCGCAGGGGATGCCGAAGCTCAGGACGACCTGGGAGACGACCAGGGCGCGGCTGGGGTTGATGCCGATCGCGAGCACCAGCAGGGCCGGGATCAGGGTGATCAGGCGCCGGGCCGCGAGCGGGACGTGTCGTCGCCAGAAGCCGTCCAGGATGACGGATCCGGCGTACGTGCCGACCGAGGACGAGGCGAATCCGCTGGCCAGCAGGGCGAGCGCGAACAGCAGGGCGGGGAGGTGGCCGAGGCGGTCACCGATGGCGATGTGGGCCGCGTCGAGCGAGTCGGCGCCGGTGCCCTTGAGGGCGGCTGCGGCCAGGACGACCATGGCCAGGTTGACCGCGCCGGCCAGGGCCATCGCGATCGCCACGTCGAGGCGGGTGGCGCGCAGTACCCGGGATTTGCCTTCCTGGGAGCGGATGCTCTTCCAGTGCCGGTCGGTGACCAGGGCGCCGTGCAGCCAGATCGCGTGCGGCATCACGGTCGCGCCGAGCATGCCGGCGGCGAGGACGAGGGACTGGGTGCCGTCCAAGCGGGGCACGAGGCCGCCGACCACGCCGCTCGCGGACGGGTCCGACTTCGCCGTCGACACCACGAAGCCGATCAGTACGACGGCGAGCAGCCCGATGATCGCCGCTTCGAACGGGCGTTGGCCGCGCTTCGACTGGTAGATCAGTAGTCCGAACGAGACGGCGCCGGTGATCGCGCCGCCGAGGAGCAGTGGAACCTTGAACAGCAGGTTCAGCGCGATCGCGCCGCCGACCACCTCGGCCAGGTCGGTCGCGATCGCCACGACCTCGGCCTGCGCCCACAGCCCGGTCGACGTCGACCGTCGGAAGTGGTCACGGCACAGCTGGGGCAGGGTCCGCCCGGTCGCGATGCTCGCCTTGGCGGCCAGGTACTGCACCAGGACGGCCATCAGGTTGGCGCCGACGACCACCCAGCACAGGAGGTAACCGTACGTAGCGCCGGCCGCGATGTTGGTCGCGAAGTTGCCCGGATCGACGTACGCGACGGCCGCAACGAAGGCCGGTCCGAGCAGTAAGAGCCCGGACCGGCTCAGTTGCCGTCGGAGCGGCGCCGGTGCGTACATGAGAGCAGTCTCCATGACGGCGCCGACAACGCAACACCTGTTCTGGTTTTGAGACGCGCGTTACGCCCAGGCGAAGTGCACCTCGAGCGAGACACTGACGGTGTGGTCGCCCGGAGTGATGTTGAGCGCTGAATCGTAGGCGCCCTTGCTGGCGTTCGCGGCCGCGCGGATCGGGAAGTGGCCCTGGGTCTCCGCCATGGCGGTGACCGAGCCGAGCGAGAAGCCGGCCAGGGCCGCGAGTTGCCCGGCCTTCTCCTTGGCCTGCTGGAACGCGAGCTCGCGGGCCTGGATCAGCAGATCGGTCTTGTCCTCGATGTCGAACTGCATCCCGTGCAGGCTCAGGCTGTTGCCTGCGGCATCGACCGCCGCGTTGAGCAGCTCACCGAACCCGGTCAGGTCGCCGGTCTCGATGGAGATGGTGTGCGACGCCCGGTACGCCGGGGCCGAGTCGGGCTCCCGGTAGTCCTGGTACACATTCACCGCACTGGTCCCCAGCTGCGACTCCTCGATGCCCAGCCCGCGCAACGCCGCCATCACCGCATCCGTACGCTCCCCGACGCGAGCAACAGCCGACGCTACGTCCGGAGCGGCATGCTCAACTCCCAACGACACCCGCAGCACATCAGGCGTACCACTGACCTGCCCTGACCCGACAACACTCACCCCTGTGTCCATGACCGTCAGTCTGGCATCACCAGCAAGCCACCCTGGGCATTCCACACTGCAGCATTGGCATTCGATCTGAGGAGACTCTGATGTACAGGCGCCTTCTGACCGGTCTGACCACCGCACGGGACTCGGACGTGACACGTGCCTTCCGGGCCACAGACCGCAGTACGGCGTGGTCGCTGGTGGAGCGGCTGCCGTTGAAGTTCCCGGCGTACCACCCGCAGGGCTTCGCGCTGGTAGGGGACCTGATCTTCATGAGCAGCGTCGAGGTGCTGGAGGCGCCGGTGAAGTACCCGGTGCCGGTGGACGGTTACGACCGGACTCCGGGGAAGGGAAACGGGCATCTGTTCGTCATGGACCGGCAGGGGAATTTCAAGCGGGACATCCGGCTCGGTGAGGGTACGGCGTACCACCCGGGCGGACTGGACTTCGACGGGAAGGACCTGTGGGTGCCGGCAGCGGAGTACCGGCCGAACTCGCGGGCGATCGTCTACACGGTCGACCCGAAGACCTACGAGGTGACCGAGCGGTTCCGGGTGGAGGACCACGTCGGGGGAGTAGTGCGCGACCGGACGACCGGTCGGGTGCACGGGATCAGCTGGGGCTCCCGCACGCTCTACAACTGGACTCCCACCGGCAAGCAGCTCGGCAAGGTCGCCAACGAGTCACACCTGCTCGACTACCAGGACTGCAGCTACGTCGCCCACGGCAAGCAGCTGTGCGGCGGCGTGACCACCCTGCCCGGCCCGAACAACACGTCGTACGACCTGGGCGGCCTGGCCCTCCTCGACCTCCGCACCAACCGCATCCTGCACGAGATCCCCTTCCCGCACTTCTCCCCCACCACCAACCAAACCGCCACCCGCAACCCAGTAGCCCTCGAAACCACCCCCACCCACCTCCGCCTCCTCACAGCCCCCGACGACAGCCAAACCCCCGACCTCACCGAACTCCAGATCTACGAAACCCCACTCAGCTAGCTCTGGGGATTATTCGGGCGGGGATGTTGTGGAGGTGGCAGAGGGAGAGGAGGGCTGTGCCGTCTATCAGTTGGAGGGGTTTGCCGTTGGCGAACTGGTAGCTGGTGGGGCCGAAGCCGGAGGTGGTGATGAGGATGCCTTTGGTGGCGCCGGCGTCTACTACGGTGCCGAAGAGGTCGCGGACTGCAGACGGGGGGACGGTGCGGGTCCAGAGCTTCGCCTGTACGACGAACTTGCCGCCGGTGATCGGGCGCGGGTCGTACGCCACGCAGTCGATCCCGCCGTCGGTGCCGCGGCGGAACAGGCGGGTCTCCAGGCCCATGCGGGTGAGCAGGTTGTGCACGAGGTGCTCGAACGACTCCGGGCTCAGGTCCAGCAGGTTCGGCCGGGCGTCGATCTCGCTGATCACGTCCACTGCCTCGATGGCGCGTGGATCGGCCAGGTCGAACTCCAGCACCGGCTCCACCGGCTGCAGCTCCTCCGGGTGCCGTGACACCTCCGCAGCGAAGTAGTGCCGTACGCAGGCCACCGGGTCGAGCTGGTCGAGCACCAGCGCCTGGAACTGCTCCCGCGTTGCCCGCAACGTGATGAGGCACGGCCGCACGGTCTGCCCGGTGGTGAGGTCCACCGACTCCACCATCCCGTTGAACACGACCGTGTCGACCACGCCGTACCGGTCACTGCCGAAGACGAGGTGCAGGGCTCGCAGGGCCAGCTGCGCCACCAGTTGCTGATACAGCCGCCGCAGCTCCGCCGGATCGCGAGGTACGGCGAGCACTGCGTCGACGGTCCGGTCATAGCGGTACGACGCCTCGGCCGGTACGACGCTGACGTCGGGCAGATCCCACTCCACCGCTAGCAGCGTCGACTCGGGCACGTACCCGACCTTGTGCCGGCGTGGAAAGTCCAGCGGCTCCGGCACCCGGTCCAGCGCCTTGGTGAAGTACCGCGTGACTGCTTCACGGCCGCGGTTCTCCACCGCGCGTTCGTAGGCGTCGATCCGCGCGTGCTGTTCCGCGGTCGCCTCGTCGAGCCGGCGCTGGTGCTCGACCTGCTCCCGCAGCGCCTTGGTGACCCGTTCGCGACGGGTCTCCTCGGCGGCCCGGTGCCGTTCGATCGCCTCCGCGAACCGGTCCTCCGCGTCGGCGAGCCGGCGCGCGAACCTTCGCTCGGCGCCCCACCAGCGGAACGTCCCCGGCGGGTGGGGCACGAACGCATCCCAGACAGGTCCGGGATGCGCGTCGAGGTCGGCCGGCGACACGGTCGGCGGAGCCCGTCGCGGCGCGCGTTTCAGGGTCTGCAGATCGGTGCCGTCGACATCGACGGCCAGCGCGTCGGCCAGGATGTTGCCCAGGACCTGGACGCGTTCCTGTACCGCAGCGGTACGTTGCGCCGCCTCGGCGGAGCGTCGCGGCGGACGATCGCTGCGGGCGTGACCTTCCATCGATCGGTCCATCGCCTCACACCTCTCGGCACCAATGTAACGGTCCAACCACGCTGTGCGACCGTTGTGACGCAGAGTTGGGGAGGACATTGCTTGCCGTCCACCCCCTGTTTCCTGCCGCACGTGCACTTGCAGAGGTATCTGGCCGAGGTGACGATGAGGAGATGAGCCTTTCGTCGTACGCGTCCGGGGTGTCCGAGGTTCCGTTGCTGGGGGAAACGATCGGGGCCAACCTGAGACGGACGATCCGCGAGTACGGGGTTCGCGAGGCGCTGGTGGAGGTCCGGACCGGAAGGCGCTGGACGTACAACGAGTTCGGCGCCGAGGTGGAACTGGTCGCCCGCGGCCTGCTGGCGCGGGGGATCGCGAAGGGCGACCGGGTCGGTATCTGGGCTCCGAACCAGGCCGAGTGGACGATCACGCAGTACGCGACCGCGTTGATGGGCGCGATCCTGGTGAACATCAACCCGGCGTACCGCACCCACGAGCTGGCCTACGCGCTGAACCAGTCCGGCGTCCGGCTGCTCGTCTCGGCGACCGAGTTCAAGACCAGCAACTACCGGGAGATGGTCGAGGAGGTCCGGCCGAAATGCCCGGCGCTCGAGGAGACCGTCTACCTCGGCACCGGCGACTGGGACGCGCTCCGCGACGACGCCGGCCGGATCAGCGTCGACCAGCTCAACGCCCGTGAGGCGGAGCTGTCCTTCGACGACCCGATCAACATCCAGTACACCAGCGGCACCACGGGATTCCCGAAGGGCGCGACCCTCAGCCACCACAACATCCTCAACAACGGCTTCTTCGTCACCGAGACGATCGCGTTCACCGCCGACGACCGGCTGTGCATCCCGGTGCCCTTCTACCACTGCTTCGGCATGGTGATGGGCAATCTGGGCTGCACCACGCACGGCGCCTGCATGGTGATCCCCGGCCCCGCGTTCGATCCGGCCGCGACCCTGCGGGCCGTGCAGGACGAGCGGTGCACGGGGCTGTACGGCGTACCGACGATGTTCATCGCCGAGCTCGGGCTGCCGGACTTCGCCGAGTACGACCTGACCAGCCTGCGGACGGGCGTGATGGCCGGATCGCCGTGCCCGGTCGAGGTGATGAAGCGTTGCGTCGCCGACATGCACATGGCCGAGGTCGCGATCTGCTACGGGATGACCGAGACGTCGCCGGTGTCCACGCAGACCAGACGCGACGACGACCTCGACCGGCGTACGTCGACGGTCGGCCGCGTGATGCCCCACGTCGAGGTGAAGCTCGTCGATCCGGCCACCGGTCTCGTCGTACCCCGGAACGAGCCCGGCGAGCTGTGCACCCGCGGGTACTCCGTGATGCTCGGCTACTGGGACGAGCCGGAGAAGACCGCGGAGGCGATCGACCAGGCCCGCTGGATGCACACCGGCGACCTCGCCACCATGCGCGAGGACGGGTACGTGAACATCGTCGGCCGGATCAAGGACATGGTCATCCGCGGCGGCGAGAACGTCTATCCGCGGGAGATCGAGGAGTTCCTCTACACCCACCCGTCGATCGCCGACGTCCAGGTCATTGGTGTCCCCGACGAACGGTACGGCGAGGAGCTCTGCGCCTGGATCAAGCTCAAGCCCGGCGCCGACCCGCTCGACGCCGACGCGGTCCGGACGTTCGCCACCGGCAAGCTGGCGCACTTCAAGATCCCGAAGTACGTCGTGCTGGTGGACGACTTCCCGATGACGGTGACGGGCAAGATCCGCAAGGTCGAGATGCGGGAGAAGTCCGTGGAGTACCTCGGCCTGGGGTGAATGCCTGGTTACACACGCGAAACCCGGCGGGGCAGTTTGGAAACGTGAGTTTGTTCCGGAGGCAACAGCGGGGCAACTGGGCGGTCCTTCACTGGAACACATCCAGGACGGACCGAGACCCCGGGAGCCGGCATGCAACTCACCGACGGTGCGCATCATTCCGTCGTCGTGATCGGCGGCGGTCAGGCGGGCCTCGCGACCAGTTGGCAATTGAGCCACCACGGCGTGGATCACCTTGTGCTGGAGGCGGATCGGGTCGCCAGTCCGCGCAACCGCCGCTCCCGACCTCGCCTGGTGGCAAGGCAGCCGCCTGGTCACCGCCCGCTCCGTTACGTCCGAAGAAGCGGCGAGACGTCTCGGCACTTCTTCGGACGTAAGGGGTAGTGGCCGGCGCGTCGGCGGGGTGGGGCGCCGCATGTGTTGATGCGGTGGCCGATCGGGCGGATTGCTCGGCGGCTACCTCAACGACCTGAGCAATCCGGCGCTCGACGACCTTCCGCCCGCGCTGGAGCTCGACGATCCGCTGATCTCGAAGGTGATCGCGATGGCGGGCGACATGGTGGTCTGCTTCGGCTTCTGCGAGGCGGACGGGCCGAACCGCTACAACACCGCGCTGTGCGTCACCGGGGACGGCGTCCTCGGCCGGCATCGCAAGGTGCACCAGCCGCCGGGCGAACGCACGATCTATGCCGCGGGCAACGAGTTCGCCGGGTTCGACACCCCGGTCGGCCGGCTCGGCATGATGATCGACTACGACGAGACGTTCCCGGAGGCGGCCCGGGCGCTGGCCGTCGACGGCGCCGACGTGATCGCCTGCCTGTGCGCCTGGCCGACCAGCATCACCAACCGGGCGGCCCGGATGAACGAGGACCGCCAGTCCCGGCTGTTCGATCTGTACGACCGGTCCCGGGCGGCCGAGAACCAGGTCGTGCTGGTCTCGTCGAACCTGACCGGCTCGATCGGCGGCCTGCGATTCCTCGGCCAGTCCAAGGTGGTCGGACCGGGCGGCGACATCGTCGCCCGGACCTGGTCGAAGGCCGGCATCGCGATCGCCGAGGTCGACGTACGGGCCGAGATCGAGACCGCCCGCCGGGTGCTGCACCACCTCGGCGAACGCCGTCCGGAGGTGTACTGATGCGGATCGCGCTGCTCAGCTACTCGACCAAACCGCGCGGCGGCGTCGTGCACACGCTGTACCTGGCCGAGGCGCTGGCGGCGGCCGGCGCCGACGTGACCGTCTGGTCGCTCGCGCGGGGTGGCGACGAGGGCTTCTTCCGCCCGGTCGATCCGCGCGTCCGGTTGTCGCTGGTTCCGTTCCCCGACCGGCCCGGTGAGGGCGTCGGCCCGCGCATCCTCCGCTCGATCGCCGTACTGCGGGACGCCTTCGACGGATCGCAGTACGACGTCGTGCACGCGCAGGACTGCATCAGCGCGAACGCCGCCGGCCGCTGTATCCGGACCGTGCATCACCTCGACCACTTCACCACGCCCGAGCTGGCGGCCTGTCACGAGCGCGCGATCGTGGACCCGTCCGCGCACATCTGCGTGTCCGCCGCGGTCGCCGGCGAGCTGCTCTCCGGTTGGGGGCTTAAGGCAACAGTTATCCCGAACGGCGTGGATGCCGCCCGGTTCACGGCCGCCGCATCCGCCGATCCGGTCGCCGCCGCCCGGCGGGACGAGTGGCGCCGGCAGCTCGGCCGCTATGTCCTCACAGTCGGCGGCATCGAGCCTCGCAAGGGTTCACTCGACCTGCTCGAGGCGTACGCCCGTCTCGGTACGCCGGAGCTGAAGCTCGTGATCGCCGGCGGTGAGACGCTCTTCGACTACCGCGATTATCGCGCCGCCTGGGAGGAGCGTGCGGCGGAGTTCGACGTCGTACCGGTCGTGCTCGGCACCGTCGACGACGCGCGGTTGCCGAGTCTCGTCGCGGCTGCCGAGGTGTTCGCTTTTCCTTCTGCCAAAGAGGGTTTCGGCCTCGCCCCGTTGGAGGCGCTGGCCGCCGGCGTCCCGCTGGTGGTCTCGGATCTCCCCGTCTTCCACGAGATCTTCGGCGACGCGGCGACGTACGCGACGGGTCCGGCCGCCCTGGCCGACGCCCTCAGCGCAGCGGACCACAGCCGCGCGGACCTTGGGCGCAAGGTCGCCGACACCTACACCTGGTCCGCGGCGGCCGAGGCCCACCTGGACTTCTACTCACGCCTCAACTGATCGGCGAACGCCTTCAACGCGGGAGTGTCCTCGCCGCGCCGCCAGACCAGGCCGAGGACGGAGTCGGGGAGTCCGGTGATGGGGACGTTGACGATGCCGCCCCACCGCCCGTTGCGGTTGGCGGTGGAGCGGCATACGAGCATGCCACCTCGGCCGGCGGCGATCAGGGACAGGCCCTCCTGCAAGGTGTGCACCTCGGGACCGCGGTGGATCAGCGCGCCGGACGGTGTCTGGGTGGGCGCCTGGGCCTGACGCCAGTACCCGGGAGCCGGTCCGGCGATCGCGATCAGGGTCTCGTCGGCCAACTCCTCGGCCTCGATCGACGACCGGGTGGCGAGCCGATGACTCGAGCAGACCGTCAGGGTTTGCTGCTGCCGCGAGAAGACCGGGCCGAGGACCAGGTCGTCCTCGGCGACGGGCAACATGACGACCGCGGCATCGACCGCACCCCGGCGTACGGCGCCGAAGGGATCGTTGAGCGGCAGTTCGCAGACGTCGATCAAACAGTCAGGGTGATGGGTCTGGAACTCCGCGACCGCCTTGAGGACGGTGTCGTTGGCGGCGCCCTGGAAACCGATCTGGAGCTTGCCCTTCACGTTGTTCGCGTATTCGCGAGCGTTCTCCACCACCCGCTCGAGGGCGGCGTACGCCGGTCGCAGCGAGGTCAGGAACTCCTTGCCGAGCGGTGTCAGCGCGACCCTTCGGCTGGTCCGCTCGAACAGCGGGCCGCCGATCCGGCGCTCCAGTGACTGCAGCAGCTGGCTGACCCGGCTCTGCGAGAGGTACAGGCGCTCCGCAGTACGGCCGAAGTGCAGCTCGTCCGCGAGCACCAGGAATGTCTCCAGTTCACGGATCTCGACAGCCATGGTTCCACCCTGATCGATTAGCTCAGCTAATACAAGCATGACCAGATCGCCGTTGTTCCGGAGCACCTCGCGACGGCTCACTGGATGTATGACGACGATCTGCGCCGACGAGGCAGTCACCCGGGGATGGGCGGCACCGATCACGATGGCCGCGACCGTGTTCACCGTGGTGACGGCCGAGATGCTCCCGGTCGGCCTGCTCACCCCGATGGCCTCCGGCATGCACGTCACCGAAGGCACCGCCGGCCTCAGCCTGACGGTCACCGGCGTCGTGTCCGCAGTAGCCGCCCCCGTCCTCCCGCTCCTCCTCGGCAAACTCGACCGCCGTGCGGTCCTGGGTGGACTGATGGTGCTCCTCGCCGTAGCGGGATTCGTCGCCGCCCTCGCACCGGTCTTCTGGATCTTCATGCTCGCCCGGGTGCTGATGGCCGTCTCGATCGGCGGCGTCTGGCTGCTCACGATCGGCCTCGTGCGTCGCGTCGTACCCGAGCACGCCGCCGGCCCCGCCACCTCGCTGATTTTCAGCGGCATCGGAATCGCTTCTGTCCTTGGGATTCCGGCCGGCGCGTACGTCGGCGAGCTCCTCGGCTGGCGTTGGGCGTTCGCCGGCGTCGGACTGCTGTCGTTGGCGCTTGCCGCCACACTGATCAGCTACCTGCCGGCACTCGCACCCGAGAAGGCGGTGCGGATGAGCGACGTCATCCAGGTTCTGCACATCAAGCAGGTCCGCGTCGGCCTCGTCCTCGTCGCGTTGATCGTGACCGGTCATTTCGCGGCGTACACCTACATCCGTCCGCTCATCGAGCCGCGCACCGGTCCGGCGCTGATCGGGACCTTGCTGCTCGCGTACGGCGTGGCCGGTGTCATCGGCAACTTCCTCACCGGCGCGCTCCGCCCGAGCCGCGCCCTCGCCGTCATCACGGGCGGCATCGCCCTCGCCACCCTCGCGATGCCGATCCTCGGTACGACGCTGGCCGGATCCCTTGTCCTGCTGGTGATCTGGGGCCTCGCGTACGGCGGAACGAGTGTCAGCACCCAAGCCTGGGGACACGCCGCGGCGCCCAGTGCCCCCGAATCATCGTCCGCGGTCCTGGTGGGGGTCTACAACGGATCGATCGCACTCGGCGCCTTCACCGGCGGCCAGGTCGCCGACCATCTCGGGACGACGACGGTCACCTGGCTTCCCGCGATCCTCGCGACCGCGGCACTCGTGGTCCTGCTAGCGAACCGCAGCCAGCGCCGCTGAGTCCTCGTCGCCGAAGTCGTCCTCGAGCTTCTCGGGGGAGTAGTCGAGGTCGATCCCGGCCACGTCCGCGCCGACCGCCGACTCGATCGCGCCGAGCCGGCGGGTGGCGCGGTCACCGGCGTACGTCATCAGCGCGGTCGGGTTGATCTCCGGGGGAAGCTCGGCGGTGTGGTCCATCGCCCATTGGATCTGCGTGAGCGCGTGCGGGAGGAGCTCCTCCATCGTGTCGGTGACGACCTTCCAGTTCCCCTCGTCCGCGGCGACGTGCCGGCGGCAGGTGAACGTGCCCCACGCCATGTGCCGCCGCTCGTCGTCGCCGATCCGGCGGATCAGCTCCTGCATGCCAGGCAGTACGCCGCGTGCCGTACAGAGCAGGTTCCAGGCGTGGTAGCCGGTCAGGGCCAAAGTCCCTTCCACCACGTGGTTGTAGGTGACCGACGCGCGGACCTGGTTGCCCGGTGACGGGTCGTCGGCCAGCGACTTCAGCGCGACTGGAAGGGCCTCGTAGAAGATCGCGCGGTACCCCGGGTTGTTCTCGACGTAGTGGTGCAGGTCCTCGGTGACACCGACCGCGTCCAGCCAGAGCCGGAAGACCGCGGTGTGCTTGGCCTCCTCGAAGCAGAACTGGGTCAGGTACATCTCGTCGCCGAACCGGCCCTCGGCGGCCATCGCCTGCAGGAACGGCTGCAGGTCCTCGGTCACTGCCTCCTCGCCCGCGATGAACTGCGAGCAGAGCATCAACGCGTTGTCCTTGTCGTTGTCGCTCAGCTCCTGCCAGTCCTTCGCGTCCTGGCTGAAGTCGATGTCCCGCGGGTTCCAGAACTTGCGGTTGCCCTTGTCGAACAGGCGCAACGGCAGCGCGTCCCAGTTCAGGCCACCGGCCTTCAGGGTGGTGAAGCCCTTCCGGTGCAGCTCGTTCATACGTGCAACCTCCTGGACTCGGCCAGACCGCTCTTTTGAGCGAGGAAGGGCGAGAGGACGCGAGCCAGCTGATCGGCCACTGCCGCCGGGGGAGGGCCCGGCGTGACGATGTGGCTGATGACGACGCGCAAGGCGACGTCCACGCAGCTGGTCGCGTCCTCCGCGGGGACCTCCGGCCAGTGCTCCCTGACGTGGGCATCCAGCCGGAGGTGGGCCAGTTCGAGCACCTGCTGCCCCCGTGTGGTCAGCAGCTGACTGGCCTGGTCGGATCCCGGCTGGCTCAGCGCGGCCTTCACCAGCGGGTTCTCCCCGGCCAGTGTGAGCGCCCGCTCGACCGCGGCCCGCAGACCGTCGATCGGATCGGACTGCTCGGCGAGCGCCGTGTTCACATCCAGCAGGAACCGCTCGGTCTCGCGGGCCGCGACTGCTTCCAGCAGGCCCCATTTGTCCCCGAACTCGTTGTAGACGGTCTGCCGTGAAACGCCGGTCCGACGAGCTACCTCGGCCATCCGGAGCCCGTCGTACCCACCGGTGACGACGGCCTCCTGGGCGGCATCGAGCAGCTCGTCACGCAGCCGGCGTTTGGTCCGATCGGCAAACGAGTTCATGAGGATCAGGGTTTACAAAAGCGCCACCGGTGTCAAGTACTCAGACAAAGTGTCCTCAGTTGTCAAGTGAGGAGTAGTGCGACGCGTCACCCGTTCGCGGTGTACTGCGGACGCCGTCGACGCTGACCGGGACGTCGCCGGCCAGCGTGATCCGGTGCAGCCGGCGCGGCTGGTCGTCGTAGTCGGCGACGCCGAAGTGCTGGGTCGCGCGGTTGTCCCAGATCGCCAGGTCGCCCGGCTGCCACTGCCAGCGGACGGTGTTGTCGAGGTTCGTGACCCGGTTCTGCAGGAGCTGGAACAACGCGGTCGTCTCCGCGCTGGTCAGCCCGACGAAGCGCCGGACGAAATGACCGAGCACGAGCGACCGCTCGCCGGTCTCCGGGTGGACCCGCACCACCGGATGCTCGGTCTCGAAGCGCTTGGACTCGAACTGCTTGTGGTGCTCCTCGAACTTCACGTCGACCCCGCCGATCCGGCCCTCGTCCGCATGGCCGGCGTAGTCGTACACGTTGCTGTGCACCGCCCACAGCCGGTCGACGAGCGCCTCCAGTGCGGCGGGCAGTTTCGCGTACGCCGCAACGGTGTTGGCCCAGGTCGTCGCGCCGCCGTACGCGGGCAGGGTGACGGCCCGGAGCAGGCTGATCGCGGGGATCCGGTCGACGAACGTGACGTCGGTGTGCCAGCTGTTCGCCTTGCTGTAGTCGGAGTCGATCGGCAGCACGTTCGCGGCGTTGTCGAGGCTCTTCGAGGTCGGGTGCGCGAGCGTCGGCGTACCGAGCAAGCGGGCGAAGGCCAGTTGGCCGGCGTCGTCGAGGTGGTGCTGCTCGCGGAAGAAGATCACCTTGTGGTCGAGCAGCGCCTGCCGGATCGCGGCGACGGTCTCCGGCGCGAGGTCGCCGCCGAGCTCGACGTTGCCGATCACCGCGCCGAGCGCTCCGCCGGCCTTGGCGACGGTGATCTCCGGTGCCTGGAGTTGCGTGGTCATGATTGCTCCCTCACGGTCGGTTATCATCCATAATCCGACTGAATTAGTGGACTTATCGGCCGTTTCGGGATGCGAGACCCCGCGGCCGGTGGGAGCACGTAGGGTTGGGGACGTGTCAACCGCCGAGATTCAGCCCGCCCCGACCGCCGCCGATGTGCCGGAGCTCGTGGTCGGATTCGACCTGGACATGACGCTGATCGACTCCCGGCCGGGCATCCAGGCCGTCTGGGATCTGCTCGCCGCCGAGACCGGCGTGCCGATCGACACCGACCTGGTGGTCAGCCGGCTCGGGCCGCCGCTGACCTGGGAGATGGCGAACTGGTTCCCGCAGGACCAGGTCGACGCGATGGTCGCGCGGTACCGCGAGCACTACCCGTCGCACGCGATCACCGGCAGCCTGCCGTTGCCGGGCGTGGCCGAGTCGCTGGCCGCGATCCGGGCGCTGCGCGGGCGGACCATGGTCGTCTCCGCGAAGTACACCCCGTCGGTCCGGCTGCACCTGGAGCACCTCGGCTTCGACATCGACGAGCCGGTCGGTGATCTGCACGGAGCCGAGAAGGGTACGGCGCTGCGCGAGCACGAGGCCACGATCTTCGTCGGCGATCACACCGCCGACATCGACGGCGCGCACGCGGCCGGGGCCGTGGCGGTGTCGGTTGCGACCGGTCCGTTCACGGCGGACGAGCTGCGCGCGTACGGCGCCGACGTCGTACTGAACGACCTGACCGAGTTCCCGGCCTGGCTCGACGAGTATGTGCTCGAGCAGCGGCTGGAAGCGTTGATGAAGCGGCTGTCGTCGTACGACAAAATGGTCGTCGCCTTCAGCGGCGGCGCCGACTCGGCGTTCCTGCTCGCGGCCGCGGCCCGGGCGATCGGGCCGGCCAACGTGGTCGCGGCGACGGCGGTGTCTCCTTCGCTGCCGTCGGCGGAGCTGGAGCCGGCAGCGCGGTTCGCGGACACCGTCGGCGTACGGCATGTCACCCCGCACACGCACGAGATGGAACGCGAGGGGTACCAGGCCAACTCGGGTGCCCGGTGCTACTTCTGCAAGGCCGAGCTGATCGAGACGCTGCAGCCGATCGCGGACGAGTTCGGCATCACCGCGATCGCCACCGGGACGAACGCCGACGACGCGATCGCCGGGTTCCGGCCGGGCATCCGGGCCGCGTTCGAGCGCGGTGCTCTGACGCCGCTGCGGGATGCGCGGCTGACCAAGGAGCAGATCCGTACGGCGTCGCGCAGCTGGGGACTCGAGACCTCGGACAAGCCGGCCGCGGCGTGCCTGTCGAGCCGGATCGCGTACGGGATTCGCATCACGCCGAACCTGCTCGCGCGGGTCGATCGGGCCGAGCAGACGGTCCGCGCGCGACTTGCGTCGTACGACGTGCAGAACGTCCGCGTCCGTGATCTCGGCGAGAGCGCGTCGATCGAGATCGACGCGGATCTGATCGATCGGGTGGATCAGCAGGAGCTGGTCGATGCGGTCATGGCCGAAGGGTTCGCGGCGGCGCACGTGGACCCGCGCGGGTTCCGGTCCGGGTCGATGAACGAGCGGCTCGCGGATCCCGAAAAGTATCGGAGTTTGTGAGGTGCGGGAAGACTGCCGGATCAGGTAGTTTCCCGGAGGCGCGGTTGCGCCGGGTCACGTACGCTGGGTTTCCTGATCGGGCCTCACGGCGCGATCGCTTCCGACGATACTGATGAAGAGGTTCCCGTGCCCGTTGGCAAGGTGAAGTGGTACGACTCCGACAAGGGGTTCGGTTTCCTCAGCAAAGAGGAGGGCGGGGACGTCTACGTCCGGGCCGAGGCTTTGCCGTCGGGTGTCACCAACCTGAAGCCCGGGCAGAAGGTCGAGTTCGGTGTCGTCGAGGGCCGCAAGGGCGAGCAGGCCTTGCAGGTCCGGCTGATCGACCCGCCGCCGTCGGTCGCGAAGGCGATGCGCCCGAAGCCGGAGGAGATGCAGGTCGTCATCGAGGACCTGATCAAACTCCTCGACCGCATCGGCGAGAACTACCGCCGCGGCCGCCAGCCCGACAACAAGTCCGCCAAGCAGGTGGCCACGGTACTGCGCGGTGTCGCCGACAAGCTCGACTTCTGACGATCAGCCGCGCCGGCTGATCAGCGACTGGATGCCGTCGAGCACCGCAGTCAGGCCGAACCGGAACTCGGTCGGGTCGTTGTCGATGAAGTCCTGCGGCCCGTCCAGCGTGGTCGCGATAGCCGGGAAGCGATCCGGGGTCGCGAGCATCCGCAGCCTGCGGGCGTAGCGTTCGCCGGCCACGGCGGCCTGGTCCGGCGGCGTGTTCAGCATGTTCACGCTCAGCCCCGTCGTACCGCGAACGAAGATGTTCACCAGCAGCATCGCCGACATCCGGTCGTTCGAGTTCAACGGTGTGTCTTCGAACGCCTTCAGGCCCTTCTCCATCCACACCAGCTGGTTCGGTGACAGCGGCGGCTCGAACACGGGCACCTGCAGGATCCACGGATGCTTCTGCAACGCAGCCTGGAACGCCTCCGCCCAGGTGGTGATCCGCTCGCGCCAACCGGCCGCATCGCTCACCTCCGGCGGTAGCCCGAACGCCTGGTCGAGCATGACGACGTACAGATCGTCCTTCGCCTCGACATACCGGTAGAGCGCCATCGTGGTGACACCGAGCTCGGCCGCCACCTTGCTCATCGACACCGCGCCCAACCCACCCGCGTCCGCGAGCCTGATCGCCGCGTCCCCGATGTCCTGAACCTGAAACGCAGGCTTCGGCCCCGGCCGGCTCCGCCCCTCGATCCCCCAGAGCTGCTGAAGCACCCGGGGCAGTTCGATCTCGTCCATGGTTCACCATCCTATCTGTTTACAGCATAGACAGTCGCAGGTATGGTCTGTCTATGTCGTACACAGTGTGCGGCGTAGACAGATCGCCTGGGAGGGTGTCATGAGTACGACAGAACGAGCGGGACGCAAGGAATGGATCGCGCTCGGCGTGCTCGCACTGCCGCTGCTGCTGGTCTCGATGGACGTGTCGGTGCTGTACTTCGCGGTCCCGTTCATCAGCGCGGACCTCGGCGTGTCGGCGACCGAGCAGCTGTGGATCTTCGACATCTACGGGTTCGTGCTGGCCGGCCTGCTGATCACCATGGGCTCGCTCGGCGACCGGATCGGTCGGCGCCGGCTGCTGATCCTCGGTGCGGTCGGATTCGGGCTCGCCTCGGTCGCGGCGGCGTACGCGCAGAACCCGGAGCAGCTGATCGCGGCCCGCGCCCTCCTCGGCATCGGGGGAGCGACCCTGATGCCGTCGACCCTGGCGCTGATCCGGAACATGTTCCACGACCCGAAGCAGCGGTCGAAGGCGATCGCGTTCTGGAGCGCGGTGATGATGGGCGGGATCACCCTCGGGCCGGTGCTCGGTGGATTCCTGCTGGAGCACTTCTGGTGGGGTTCGGTGTTCCTGATCAACACCCCGGCGATGGTGCTGCTGCTGGTGCTCGCGCCGATGCTGCTGCCGGAGTTCAAGACCCCTGCCCGTGGACGGTTCGACCTGCTGGGTTCGGTGCTGTCGCTGGCCGCCGTGCTACCGGTCATCTGGGGAATCAAGGAGATCGCGGCCAACGGTGCGTCCGTGATGCCGGTGGTGGCGATCGTGGCCGGGCTGGTGTTCGGGGTCCTGTTCGTGCAGCGGCAGCGGACCGCGGCGCACCCGATGGTCGACCTGTCGATGTTCCGGAACCGTGCGTTCAGCGGATCGCTCGCCGCGAACACCGTCGGGACGCTGGCGCTGGTCGGCAACGCGGTGTTCCTCACGCAGTACCTGCAGTTGGTGCAGGGACTGAGCCCGCTGAAGGCAGCGCTGTGGTCGCTGGCCCCGTCGGTACTCGTCGGTGGCGCGGCTCCGCTGGCCACTGCGCTGGCTAACAAGATGGACCGGGCGTACGTGATCGGTGGAGCGTTCGTACTCGCGGCCTCCGGGTACGCCGTACTGACCCAGGTGCACGTCGACTCGTCGCTGGCCGTGCCGCTCGCCGGCGCCGGTCTGCTGGCCGCCGGTCTCGTCATGGTGATGACGCTGGTCACCGAGGCGGTCGTCGGATCCGTCGCCCCGGAGCGGGCCGGCTCGGCTTCCGCGGTGATGGAAACCTGCTCGGAGTTCGGCGGGGCGCTCGGGATCGCGATCCTGGGTTCGATCGGCACCGCGGCGTACCGCGCCGACCTCCCGTCGTCGCTGCCGGGCGGTGTCGCCGCTCCTGTCCGCGAGGGCCTTCCGGCCGCAACTGCCGCCGCCGCCCACCTCCCAGGTCAGCTGGCCGACACCGTCCTGACCACAGCCCGCCACGCCTTCACCCACAGCATGAACGTGGTCGCCCTGGTCGGCACCCTCCTCCTGTTGGCCACCGCCGTAACCGCCACCCTCACCCTCCGCGGGACCACCCACCCAACCCCGGCCGAAACCCCCGAGCCGGCCACCGAGGAGGCAAACCTAACCCCAGCCCTCTGACCCCAACTCTTCGACGGCGGCCGGCGGTGACACCCCCCGCCGTCCACCCCGCTGAACGCCGATCCGCACCGTCCGCCGAGTCGTGAAGCACGGCTGCGGAAATCAGCCGCGATTCACGACTCGCGGATCAGGCTTCCCGCCCGACGCCACGACTCGGCGTTCAGCGGGGTGGACGGCGGGGGGTGTCGCCGCCGGGGCGGCGTTTGAAGACGCTGCCCCGGTTGCGTTCCTCGGTCGGCTCCTCGGCCCAGGGGGCTTGGTTCTGGGTGTCCTCGTCCTCGTCGGGCTGCCCACTCCACCACCGCCCGCCCGGTGACTCCGGACGGCTACCGGGGTCCGGACGGCTACCGGGCTCCGGGCGGCGGCCCGGGGCTGGACGTTGGCCAGGGTCGGGACGTTGGCCCGGGTCTGGACGTTGGGCCGGCGGCGGACCGGCCGGCGGTTGGTCGCCGCCGCGCCATTCGATGGTCGGCTCTTCGCCGGAGTCCGAGCGGCGTGCCCGGTTCGCGCGCTGCTCGGCGACGCTGGTGGTGAGGATCGTCCGCGTGGTGCTGTCCGGCCGCGACCTGCCCGACGATCCGTCGTCGTGCCCGTGCCCGGACGACCCGTCGTGCCCCTGCCCTTGCCCGGAAGGCCGTGGACCAGGTCGCGGTCCGCCCAGACCACCGGGTCGCAGCGGTCCGTCGGCGGGACGGGTCGCCTGGCGCATCCGCAGTACCAGGAAGACCACGACGACCAGCACGCCCGCCAGGAACCCGAACCCGAGCCGCGGGATCAACGGCAGCACGATCCCGCACCCGCCGCCGATCACCCAGGCCAGCTGCAGCACTGTCTCCGAGCGCGCGAACACCGACGTACGCACGGACTCCGGCACGTCCCGCTGGATCATCGCGTCCAGCGACAACTTCCCCAGCGAACTGCACAACCCGGCCACCAGACCGAGCGCGATCAGGATCGGCAACCCGTACAGCACCGCGACCGCGACCGCCACGGTCGCGTCGGCGAGCAGCACCACCAGTACGACGGTTTCCGGTTTACGGGCCTTGAGCAACGATCCGAGCACGGTGCCGAGACTGTTCCCGATCCCGGCCGCGGCGATCACCGCACCGGCCGCGACCGCGCCCTTCACCCCGCTGATCGGCTGGTCGCGCAACAGGAACGCCAAGTACATGGTCAGGAACCCGGACACGAACCGCAGCCCCAGGTTGCACCGGATCCCGCGTGACACCGCCGCGGTGATCGCACGCCGCCGCGCCTCGCGTCCCGCCGTACCGGTGACTTCTTCGTCGGCGGGGGAGTCGACCGCGCTGGGCAGGCGGATCGCGAGGATCAGGCCGACGATGTACACCAGCGCGGCCCAGCGCAGCGACCATTGCGGGCCGATCGCGGCGAACGCGGCCGCGATCCCGGCGCCGATCGTCGCGCCGGCGACACCGGCCAGCGAGATGCGCGAGTTGGCTGTGACCAAGGTGATCTGCTTCGGGAGCAGTCGCGGTACGGCGGAGGCACGGGTCACGCCGTACGCCTTGGAGGCAACGAGGCAGCCGAGGGCGGCCGGATACAACCACGCGGAGCCGTGGCCGGAGATCGAGGACGCCAGGCTCCAGACCAGGAACGCCCGTACGCCGAGGGTCGCGCCGATCGCCCAGCGCCGGCCGTGCCGGAACCGGTCGAGGATCGGGCCGATCAGCGGCGCCATCAACGCGAACGGCGCCATCGTCAGCAGCAGGAACAACGCCACCCGGTCGCGCGCCTGGTCGCTCGGCACGGTGAAGAACACCGTCCCCGCCAGCGACACCGCGAACGCCGTATCGCCGGCTGCGTTGACCGCGCCGAGCTCGATCAGCCGCGAAAGCCCTGACTCACCCGCACCCTGCGCGCTGGTGAGCCCGCGGATCCGGCGGCCGGTCGCCCGGCCGACCTTCCCGCTGACCTCGGCCGCCTTCTTGGAAGCCGAGGCAACCCCCTCGGCCCCGACCTTCGAGGCATGTCCGACCTTCTTGCCGGCGGACCCCACCCGCTCGCGGGCGTCGCTCAGCCGATCACCCTTCGCCGGCCCACTCGCGCCGGCGTCCTTCGGCCCGCCGCCGTTGCCGCCGCCGTTCCCGCCGCCGTTCCCGCCGCCGTTCCCGCCGCCGTTCCCGCCGCCGTTCCCGCCGCCGTTCCCGCCGCCGTTCCCGCTCTGACCGCTCATTCGTGAACCCCCCGAACCGCCCGCCCCCGACCCACCGCGTCCGGCCGTCGGTGGACCTCCGCCGTTCTCCGCAGCACCGCGTGGCTGACTCTCCGGGGTGGATCCACCGGGAGTCGCCTTCGGGTCGGCGGGGTCGGGGGAGTGCATGGAACCATCCTGCCTCGCTCCGGGGACAGAGCGCAGTCACCGCGCGTATCGCCTGTGGATTGCGGAGAAGCCCGGGCGGTTCGGAGTACTGCGGCGGGCGTGCGAGAATGGGCGATTGTGACTCCCGTCAGAGCTCCGGAACCGGTCCGTGCCAAGCCCGACGCCGTCTGCGTCGCGGCGGTCGAGCCGGCCCGTGACGCCGCGATCGCCGAGGCCGGCGCCAAGCAGGTCGGGGAACACCTCGGTCATCTGGTCGAGGGCGAGCGCCTCGTCACCCACTACTTCGCCTCGACCCACCCCGGGTACCGCGGCTGGCGCTGGGCGGTCACCGTGACCCGCGCCTCCCGCGCCAAGACCGTCACGGTCAACGAGGTCGTGATGCTCCCCGGCGACGTCGCGATCGTCGCGCCCGAGTGGGTTCCGTGGTCGGACCGCGTCCAGCCCGGCGACCTGCGTCCCGGCGACCTGTTCCCGACCCACGCCGACGACCCGCGCCTCGAGCCCGGCTTCACCGACACCGCGGACGCGCCCGAGGACGTCCTCACCGTCGTCGAGGAGCTCGGCCTCGGCCGCGAGCGCGTCCTGTCGCCGTTCGGCCGCGAGGAAGCAGCCGAACGCTGGTACGCCGGCGACTTCGGCCCGGCCTCCCCGATCGCCCAGGCCGTCCCGTACAAGTGCCACTCCTGCGGCTACTGGATCCGCCTCGCCGACAGCCTCGGCCAGGCCTTCGGCGTCTGTGCCAACGAGATGGCCCCCGGCGAGGCCCGCGTCGTCGCCTACGACTACGGCTGCGGCGCCCACTCCGACGCCACCATCGACATCACCGAACCCCCCACCCCCGAGCACGCCTTCGACACCACCGGCTACGACACCCTCGAGCTAGCCGACCCCAACGTGGCCCTGACCCCCCGCGCCGCCGAAGAACTCGCCGAAGACTAGCCCCGCGAAAAGGACGGGCCCGGGCACCTACAGTCCGGCACCCGTCTGGCAGCAGGCCTCTAGTGTCCTGAGTCGGAAGTTCGACGGCGCTTTCGGCGCCCAGGCACGCACCTCACGGCACGTGCCCAGCGCCCACGATGCTCCGCATCGAGGCCACTGACCACGCACCGCGATGCACGCACCTGAACACCGAAATCTCTCGCCGAACTTCCGACTCAGGACACTAGCCGAACCGCAGTACCGGGATCTCGTTCAGGTTGATGCCGTGGCGGGCGTACAGCTTGATGGTGTTCTCGCCGGTCAGCTGGTCCTCGGGGAAACCGAGGGTGGCGGCGACCTCCACGACGTGTTCGCGGGAGCGGCTCTCGATCTCGAGGTACGGCGGGATGCGGGGCCAGTGATCGATCTCGAGCTGTGCGCCGTACAGCTCGAAGCTCGTCCGCCGGTTCTCCTGGTAGGACTTGGGCTCGAAGCCGATCCGCCGCAGCAGGCTGTCCGTGGTCTCGAAGGAGCTGACCACGACCTCGGTCTCCGTCGTACCGTCGATCCCGTCGTGTGCGATCTCCTTGACCGTCAGCGTCACCTCCGTGCCGGTGTCCCGCAGCCGGATCCAGCGCGTGCCGTCGCCCGCCGCGACGTCGTACACGAACCGCCGCATCGCCCGGTCCGCAACCCGGCGTCCACCCAGCGCCAGGATCTCCGCCGCAACACCCTCTGCATCGATGTCCAGAACCTTCGCCTCGTACTCGATCGGCATCGGATCCCTCTTCGGTGCGGCGGGGTCAGTCCTCGGTGGCTGGGCGGTGGCCGGCTTGGATGGCGGACCAGCGGCGTTTGCAGTACCAGAGGCCGATGAGGCCCAGGCCGAAGCCGGCGACCGGGACCCAGAGCCACCAGTCGAGGCCGTTGGCCTCGAGGCGGTCGTGGAAGATCAGCAGGACCACGAAGGACACGACCCACAGGGCGATGCCGGTGATGACGCTGGGGATGCCGGACAGGTCCAGCGGTTTGACCTCGGCGTGAACCAGTTCCCCACGGGCCAGCTGGCTCGTCGGATCGGTACGCTTCTTGGCCCCGCCCTGCTCCTCCTCAGTCACGCCCCCACCTTAACCGCAACGGTTTGGGGTCAGTGCTCGCAACTGCCCGGTAGGACCTGGCACGATGCGGGCATGAGCTCGCCCCAGGCCTCGACGGCCCGCTCCGGTACCGGTTTTCTCGACTCCTTCTTCAAGATCAGCGAACGCGGGTCCACGCTCGGACGGGAGCTCCGCGGCGGGCTGGTCACGTTCTTCACGATGGCCTACATCGTCGTGCTGAACCCGCTGATCATCGGCACCGTCAAGGACGGCGCCGGCCAGTTCGTCGGCGGCGGCACCGACCCGGCGGCGGCGATCGCGAAGATCGCGGTCGCGACCGCGCTGGTCGCCGGCGTGGTGACGATCCTGATGGGCGTGGTCGCGAACTTCCCGCTCGCGCTGGCCACCGGGCTCGGCCTGAACGCGTTCATCGCGTTCTCGGTCGCGACCAAGATGACCTGGGCGGACGCGATGGGCCTGGTCGTCCTCGAGGGCCTGATCATCCTGGTCCTGGTGCTGACCGGGTTCCGCAAGGCGGTGTTCGAGGCGGTGCCGCTGCAGCTGAAGATCGCGATCAGTGTCGGCATCGGCCTGTTCATCGCGTTCATCGGCGTGATCGACGCCGGGTTCGTACGCCGTCCCGCCGCGCCGACCGGCCCGCCGGTGGAACTGGGCGTCGGCGGCACGCTCCGCGGCTGGCCGGTGCTGGTGTTCGTGATCGGCCTGATCGTGATCGTCACGCTGTACGCGCGGAAGGTGAAGGGTGCGATCCTGATCGGCATCCTGGTCGCGACCGTGCTGTCGATCGTGATCGAGGCCATCGGCAACATCGGCGCCCGGACCGCGGACAACCCCGGCGGCTGGGGGCTGAGCGTGCCGAAGCTGCCGGACCAGTGGTTCACGAAACCGAACCTGGACACGATCGGCGAGTTCAGCCTGTTCGGCTCGTTCGAGAAGATCGGCGTGGTGTCGGCGCTGCTGCTGATCTTCACGCTGATGCTGGCCGACTTCTTCGACACGATGGGCACGATGACCGCGATCGGCGCCGAGGCCGGCCTGCTCGACAAGGACGGCATCCCGCCGAACTCGCAGCGCATCCTGATCGTCGACAGCGTCGCGGCCGCGGCCGGTGGCGCCGCATCGGTGTCCAGCAACACGTCGTACATCGAGTCGGCGTCGGGTGTCGGTGAGGGCGCGCGGACCGGCCTGGCGAGCGTGGTCACCGGGATCTGCTTCCTGATCTCGATGGTGGTCGCGCCGCTGGTCACCCTGGTCCCGTACGAGGCGGCGACGCCGGCGCTGATCCTGGTCGGCTTCCTGATGATGACGCAGGTGAAGGGGATCGACTTCGATGACATCGAGGTCGCGTTCCCGGCGTTCCTGACGATCATCCTGATGCCGTTCACGTACTCGATCTCGGCCGGCATCGGCGCCGGCTTCGTCATGTACGTGATCCTCAAGTCGGTCCGCGGCAAGGCCCGCCAGGTCCACCCGCTGATGTGGGTCGTCGCAGCCCTCTTCGTCGTCTACTTCGCCATCGGCCCCCTCACCGACTGGCTCACCTGAGCGCGAACGCCGCGGCCGGGCCCAGGCGTTCCCGAAGGCGTGGAGGACCGTCTGTCTTCACCCACTCGTACCTGGCCGCCGTACCGGACCTCGAGGCAGTCGAGCGCTACCTGCACGATCCTGTCCATATCAGCGGCGACGAGCAGATCCTGGACAAGCTCGAGAAGATGAGCGCCGTCCGCTTCACCGACGACGGCGACCCTGGTCTCACCGCCGGATCGACGAGCTCTTCGGTGCGAGCGTCTAAGGGGTACGGCGGAGTTCGAGGTACTCGGCGCGGGCGGTGAAGAGGTCGCGGAGCTCGGTGCTGACGTTGTCGAGGAACTCGGTGCGGTACGTCGCGTCGGTCAGCAGGGCGATCGAGTAGTACAGGCCGGTGAAGTTCGCGATGCCCACGGCAACCTTCACGAGCGATGCGCTGAGCACCATCGGATGGTTCAGCCAGTTGACGTCGTACGACCAGGCGCCGGTGCTGATGCCCCACTGGTCGTAGATGTGCGAGCTGATCGCGAGCATGCCGAACGCGACGAAGAACAGGCCGACGCCGGCGCTCACCACGAGGACCTGCATCCACTGCCGGATCACCAGGCTGATGCTGACGTTGAAGCGCTGGATCGGGCGCAGCGGCGGGCCGGAGCCGGCGTCGCGTTCGATCGCGTCCACCTCGCGCGGCAGCCGGATCAGCAGGAACAGCGTGCTCAGCATGGTGAACGCGACCGCGGAGAAGACGATGAACGCGGTCGGCATGGCCGCGAACACCTGCCACATGTCGGCGGTCATGAACAGCACCAGGGAGAAGACCAGCAGCAACGGGAGTGCGCGGATGAAGCTGGCGACCGAGTTCGCCAGCTCGCGGGCCAGCTGGCGCAGTCCCCAGACGATGGTCGCAATCAGGCCGTAGCCCACGACGACGTACACCACTCCGACCAGCAAGAGGTTGCCGGCCGCAACTCCGAAGAACTGCTTGACCTGCTCCTGGGTGACCACGGGCAGCAACGCCGGCAGCAGGACGAACACCGCCAACTCCGGGATCCCGAACCGGGTCGGCAGCGACCAGAACTTCCGCCCGCGGAACCTGTTCAGCAGGCCGAACCCGGCCACCAGCACGATCAGTGCCCCGAGCGCGGCCAGCAGGTTCTGCCACCAGAGCCAGTCCAGCGAGGTCGCACCGAGCATCTCGGCGAGGAACACCAGTACCAGCAGCGGCGCCGCCCGCGTGAAGATGTCGTGCGTCGGCGAGAAGTCCTCGATGAACAGCGGCAGCCCCGCCCGCCGGAACCGCTGCTCGTACCGTGCGAGCTCAGCACTCGTCCCCATGCCCGGGAACCCTAGCGGCTCGGTGTGTCGCCGCCGGGGAATACCAGCCACCGGCTCGGCGTTTTTCTTTAGCAAAGGTAATGAGTTAAGGTAAGGATATGCCCGAAGTCGTAGCGCAGCAGGTGAAGAGTGACGTCGGGCTGGCGAGTGCCCTGCGGTCGTCGACGCTCAGGTTGTCCCGGCAGATCCGGCGCCAGCGTGAGCCCGGTCACGATCTCACCGCGAACCAGCTCAGCGTGCTCGGCGCGCTGTCCAAGCACGAGTCGATGACGATCGGCGAGCTGGCTTCCCACGAGCAGGTGAAGCCGCCGTCGATGACGCGGATCGTGACGAACATGGAGGAGGCCGGCCTGGTGGCCCGCCGCCCGCACCCGACCGACAAGCGCCAGATCGTCGTCGAGCTGACCAGCCACGCCGACGAGCTGATCCTGGCGAACCGCCGGCGCCGCGACGAGTGGCTGCAGACCAAGCTGAAGCAATTGACCCCCGAGGAGCGCGACATCCTGCGCAAGGCAGCACCTGTTCTCGAACGCCTGGCGGCCCAGTGAGCCCGACCTTCCGCGCGTTCAAAGTCCGTAACTTCCGTCTCTACGCATCCGGCGCGATCGTCTCGAACGTCGGCACCTGGATGCAGCGTGTCGCCCAGGACTGGCTGGTCCTGGAGCTGACCCACTCGGGGACGGCGCTCGGTATCGTCACCGGCCTCCAGTTCCTGCCCGCCCTCCTGTTCGGTCCGTACGCCGGACTGGTCGCCGACCGCTTCCCGAAGCGGCAAGTACTGACCTGCACCCAGATCTGGATGGCCTCCGTCGCACTGTTCCTCGGTGGTCTGACGATCGCCGGCGTCGTCCAGCCCTGGCACGTGTACCTGCTGGCCCTGCTGTTCGGCGTCGGCACCGCGTTCGACGCCCCGACCCGGCAGTCCTTCGTGGTCGAGATGGTCGGCCGCGACGAGCTGTCCAACGCGGTCGGGCTGAACTCGGCCTCCTTCAACGCCGCCCGCCTGCTCGGCCCGGCGCTGGCCGGTCTGCTGATCAACTGGATCGGCACCGGTCCGGTGATCCTGGTCAACGGCTTCACCTACGCCGCGGTCATCTTCTCGCTGCGGATGATGCGGGTCTCCGAGTTGCACACCCCGAAGCCCGCCGGCCGGGAGAAGGGCATGATCCGCGACGGCATGCGCTACCTGTGGCGCCGGCCGGACCTGATGATGGTCCTGGTCGCGGTGTTCTTCGCCGGCACCTTCGGGCTGAACTTCCAGCTCACCTCGGCGCTGATGGCGACGAGCGTGTTCCACAAGGGCGCGGGGGAGTACGGCATCCTCGGCTCGGTGCTGGCGATCGGCTCACTGGCCGGTGCGTTGCTGGCCGCCCGCCGGGTCCGGATCCGGGCCCGCCTGGTGATCGGGGCCGCGCTCGCGTTCGGTATCGCCGAGATCGTCAGCGCCGTGATGCCGACGTACCTGACCTTCGCGCTGGTCCTGCCGATCGTCGGGCTGGCCTCGCTGACCATGCTGACCTCGGCGAACGCGACCATGCAGCTGAGCATCGAGCCGACCATGCGCGGCCGGGTGATGGCGCTGTACATGACGGTCCTGATGGGCGGTACGCCGATCGGCTCGCCGTTCATCGGCTGGATCGGGCAGGTGCTCGGCGCGCGGTACTCGCTGATCGTCGGCGGTGGGCTGACGGTCATCGGGACGGTCGCCTCGGTGCTGTACTTCTCCCGCCGGCGCGGCCTCGCCATCCGGCCGCGGTTGCTGCCGCGCCCGCACCTCGAGGTCCTGCCGCAGACCGAACTGCTCGGCGACAAGGCCGTCCTCGAGACGCCTGACCTCCACGACGCGGGACCCCGAGTCGCCTAACGGATCTGGGCGCATGCATAACCCGCCCGATCGGGGGCGAATGCCCGCCGTCAGGCGGGTTGTGCATGCATCCAGATCCAGCTACGGCCGGATCCGGGTCAGCACCCGGGCGGCGAAGAACAGGGCGTCGACGTCCCCGCCCGGCTCGGTGAGCATTGCGGCCGGGTCGTGCTTCGGCTTCGGGCGCTCGACCGGGGTGCCGGAGGTGGTGACCCGGAGGAAGCCGCGGGCGCGTCGCTGGGCCGGCGTCCACTCGACGTCGACGATGTCGCTCAGCGGCACCGACCAGAGGTTGCCGAGGGCCTTCTTCTTCCGGCGCGCGGATCGCTTGTAGGCGAAGGTGAGTCGCCCGTTCGCCACCGACAGCGTCACGTCCCGGCCCTCGAGCCGGTCCGGCGCGGCCGGCGGTGCGAGCAGCCAACGGGTGGCCGCCGTCGCCGGTACGTCGCGGCGCACGAGGGTACGGCGGATGTCGCCGGCGATCTCCTCCGCGAGCGCGGGATCGACCTCCGGGAAGTCGTACGGGTCCATCACGACGTGACCGCCGCTGACCGACTGCAGCGGGTCGGCGCCGTCGCGGAGGACGAGCTTCAGTCCCGACGGGCCGACCTCGACCGCCTGCAGGGCCTCGACCGGCAGGACCCGTTCGCCCAACCGGGTCCGCAGCGAGCTGGTCAGCGCGTCCGGCCCGGCCCGCGTTCCGTCGTACCGGAGCCGGAGGACCCCGATGCCGTCCCAGACGACCGTGCCGTTCGTGCTCGTCAGCTCACCACTTCCCACGCTGCCCATCCTTCCTGGTGACCGGGTCCAACCGCACGCCCTTGCGTGTAAGCGCCACAATGGGGTGTGACCCATTACGACCTGGTAGTCATCGGGACCGGATCCGGCAACACCATCGTGAACCGGCGGTTCGCCGACTCCAAGGTGGCGATCGTCGAGCGCGGAACGTTCGGCGGCACCTGCCTGAACGTCGGCTGCATCCCGACCAAGATGTTCGTGCACGCCGCCGACCTGGCCGCGACCCCGTCGGAGAGTTCCCGGTACGGCGTCGACGAGCAGCTGCTCGACGTCCGCTGGACCGATGTCCGGGACCGGATCTTCGGGCGGATCGACCCGATCGCGGCGGGCGGGTCGGAGTACCGGCACCACAACCCGGACAACTCGAACGTCACCGTGTACGACGGGACGGGGCGGTTCACCGGGTTCAAGGAGCTGACCGTCGACAACAAGGACGGGTCGACGAGCGTGTTCAGCGCCGACCGGTTCGTGCTGGCCACCGGGAGCCGGCCGGTCGTGCCGCCGATCCCGGGGCTCGAGGAGACCGGGTTCCACACGTCGAACACGGTCATGCGGCTGGACGAGTTGCCGCGCCGGCTGGCGATCATCGGCAGCGGGTTCGTGGCGGCCGAGTTCGCGCACGTGTTCGCGTCGTTCGGCGTCGAGGTGACGATCGTGGCCCGGTCGAGCGTGCTGCTCCGGCACGAGGACGGCGAGCTCGCCGCGGCGTACACGAAGGTCGCCCAGGAGAAGTACGACGTACGCCTGAACCACGAGACGGTCCGGGTGGAACGGCGCAACGACGGCTCGATCCTGGTCGGGATGCTGAACCCGGACGGCGCCGACGAGCTGATCGTCGACGAGCTGCTGATCGCGGTCGGCCGCGAACCGAACTCGGACCTGCTGAACCTGGATGCCACCGGTGTCGAGGTCGACAGCGAGGCGCGGGTGGTCGTGGACAAGTACCAGCAGACCACTGTCGACGGCATCTACGCGCTCGGCGACGTGACCACCCCGCACCAGCTGAAGCACGTCGCGAACCACGAGGCGCGGGTGGTCAAGCACAACCTGCTCAACCCGGACGACCGGATCGAGTCCGACCACCGCTTCGTCCCGCACGCGGTCTTCAGCTCGCCGCAGATCGCGTCGGTCGGCCTCACCGAGGAGGAGGCGAAGGACCGCGGGATCCCTTATGTGAAAGCGGTTCAGCGGTACGCCGACATCGCGTACGGCTGGGCGATGGAGGACACCACCGGGTTCGCGAAGATCCTCGCCGATCCGAAGACCGGCCAGATCATCGGCTGCCACATCATCGGCCCGCAGGCGCCGACCGTGATCCAGCCGGTCATCCAGGCGATGAGCTTCGAGCTGGACGCGTACTCGATGGCCCGCGGCCAGTACTGGATCCACCCCGCGATGCCCGAACTGATCGAGAACGCCCTGCTGCAGCTAGACCTACACCCGGAAGGCTGAGATCACGTCGGCGACCGCGTCGAGCGTCTCGAGGTCGGGCAGGCTGATCATCACCTCGGCCACGCCCGCCTCGGACAGCTCGCGGAACCGCCCGATCTGATCGTCCACGGTGCCCGCGTTCACCAAGGCGGCGTACCGGGCCGGGTTCACGGTGCGCGGCCGCAGCTTCTGGATGAGCTGGTCCACGTCCCGAGAGTCCTTGCCGACAAGGGTTGTCGAGAGGTGCGTCAGCTCGACGGGCCTGTCGCCGAGGTAGCCGGCGGCCTTCCGCACGGCGGCGACATCCCCGAACACGTTCACCGCGTCCGCGTACCGCCCGGCCAGCCGAAGAGTTCGCGGGCCACTCCCGCCGACGAGCACCGGCAGGTGTTCCTGCAGTGGTCGCGGATAGCAGGTGGTGTCCGGCACGTCGAGCACCTTGCCGTGGAACGGTTTGTTGCCTGGCCCCCATAAAACCGGCAGCAACTGCAGCGCGTCCTCGAGCAATGCGTACCGTTCACTCACCGGCGGAAACGGCCAGCCGTACGCCTTGTGCTCCGCTTCGAACCAGGCGAGCCCGACGCCGCACACTGCCCGCCCACCACTCAGTACGTCGAGAGTCGCCGCGATCTTGCCGAGGTGCGCGACGTTACGGTACGTGATCCCCGAGACCAGCGTGCCCAGCCTCAGGCGCGTCGTACAGGCAGCCAGGTAACCGAGCGTCGTCCAGCTCTCCAGGAAGTCGTCCCACGCCCGCCCCACCTGCGGAATCTGCCGGAAATGATCCATCACATAGATCGAGTCGAACCCGACAGCCTCGGCCCGGGAAGCCACCTCCCGGATCCACTCCGCCATCCCGGCACGCCCCCCAGCATGCGTGTAGCTGCTCAACTGCAACCCGAACCGCAGACCGGTCGGCTTCTCCACCTGCCGCACCGCCGCAGCGCCGGCTTCGACAAACGCCTCAGGAACCACCCGCACAGCTGTCGGTTGGAGTACCTGGTCGTAGCCTTCGTTCGGCATCTCCTTCTTCACACCCGTCCATGACCGCAGCTGCGACGTCAGCACATCGGCCGGGATCCGCTTCGAGTCCCGCTCCCGGTTCCGCCGCCGGCACTCGTCGGCCGGTGTATCGAATCCCACTGCCACACAAGGCATTCCGGCAGCTCGCGCCAACCCGAGCCAGCGCAGCCGCCGCTCGCTGTCCAGCCCCAGGGTGTCGATCACAGTGGTCAGTTGCCGCCCGATTCGTTGCCGCACCACCTCTTCCAGCAACGCGAACGCGTCCGCGCTGGCCGCGATGTCGTCCTCGCCCGCGCCGACCAGAGCCCGGAGCCGATCACTCGAAACGATCAGCTCGGACCCGAACCGTTCCGCCGCCCACGTCGACTTCCCCGACGCACCCGGCCCGACCAGCACCACCACACACGGAGACGGCAACTTCACTTCGTCCATTGCCGCAGTCTGACGCGACATCACTCGAAGAGGGAAGGCATCCGGTGCCTCGGTACGGCGCTCGATCGGCGTCGCGCGCCGGATCAGGAGATAACCGGACGTGGTCAGCAGGCCGGTCGCCATCAAGGTGACTGCCAGTCCGGTCCCTCCGACCGGCGACTCGATCGCCGCGAACACCGACAGCGGAAGGAGAGTACGGCGGGGGCCGGACGCGAGGACGAAGCCAAAGGCGCCTCCGGCAACCAATGCCTCACCTCGGGCGTTCGACGGCACGGTCAAGTGCGCCGACGTCGCCCTACCAAGCTTTGCCCCTTCAGAAGCCCACCGTCGCGGTGGATCGTGGCGCTCGGACCAGCCCGCCCACAGGCGGCGGAACCCTTGCCACGTCCGGTCGAGTCCCAAATTGACACGCGGGCAACCCCTGGGACCGCCTAACCTCGGGGGATGCGATTGTTCGTGGCCGTAGTGCCACCCATCGAAGTAGTGGAGGATCTGAGCGCGTTCGTCGAGCCGCGGCGGGAGCATCCGGACGAAGACATCCGGTGGGCGACCGAGCAGCACTGGCACATCACGCTGGCGTTCCTCGGCGAGGTGCCGGACTGGAAGACCGAGGAACTCGAGGAGCGGCTCGAGGCGATCGCCGGGCGGCAGAAGCCGTTCGAGGTGCAGGTGATCGGAGCGGGCGCGTTCCCCGGCGTCCCGGAAGCGCGGGTGCTGTATGCCCGGATCGGCGACGACACCGAGTCGCTCAAACACCTGTCGCAGACCACGCGTGCGGCGGCCAGCCGGGCCGGCATCACCGTCGAGGGGCGCAAGTTCACGCCCCACCTGACGCTGGGGCGACTGCGCCGGCCGATCGACGTCACCCGATGGGTGCGGATCTTCGACACCTACGAAGGACCGGTCTGGACCGCCGGCAGCCTGCGGCTGATCGAATCCCGGCTCGGTGAGGGCCCGGGGCAAAGTGCGGCGTACGACACAGTAGGCGAATGGGATTTCTTAGGTTAACCTCAGCAAGGTTAGCCGTACCTAACGCTGGGAAAGACTTCCGTCATGCTCGCGAATTATCTGATCGGACTCCGTGAAGGACTCGAGGCTTCGCTGGTTGTCAGCATCCTCGCCACGTTCCTGGTCAAGTCAGGGCATCGCGATCGACTGAAACTGGTCTGGATCGGTGTCGTCTCGGCGCTGGTCGTGGCGGCCGCCGCCTGGGGCCTGCTGCAGTTCGTCACCGCGCTGACCGCGAAGTCGTTCACCACCCAGGAGACCGTCGGCGGGGTGATGTCGATCGTCGCGGTCGGCTTCGTCACCTGGATGATCTTCTGGATGCGCAAGGCGTCCCGCAGCATCGCCAAGGAGCTGCGCGAGCGGATGACCCAGGCCCTCGAGGTCGGGTCCCGCGCGGTCGTGATCCTCGCGTTCCTGGCGGTGTTCCGGGAGAGCATCGAGACCGCGTTCATCGTGTACGCGTCGGCCGCCTCCGCGACCACCGCCGTACCGCTGATCGGCGTCCTGCTCGGCCTGGGGACCTCGGTCCTGCTCGGCGTCGCGATCTACAAGGGCGCGGTCAAGATCAACCTGGCCGTGTTCTTCAAGTGGACCGGCGCGGTGCTGATCCTGGTCGCGGCCGGCATCTTCGCCTACGGCTTCCACGACCTGCAGGAGGCCGGCATCCTCCCCGGTCTGCAGCATCTCGCCTTCGACATCTCGCACGTGATCCCGCCGGACAGCTGGTACGGCGTACTGCTCAAGGGCATCTTCAACTTCAATCCGACGCCCACCGTGCTCGAGGCGACCGCCTGGCTGGTCTACCTCGTGCCGGTGCTGGTGCTCTACTTCCGCCCGGTGAAGAGCTCCACACCGCCCGCCGTACCGGCTGCCAAGACCGCCGGCGAAGCGGCCTGATCCACCTCACATCCCCGCTCAGGAGAACCATGTCCACCTCATTGCCCCGTCGGGCCGCCGTCCTCGGCGTCGTCATCAGTCTCGGCGCGCTGACCGCGTGCGCGAAGGACGAGCCCGCCGCCAAGGACGACGGCACCGGCCCGGTGTCGGTGAAGGCGTCCGACTCGGGCTGCGACCTGAGCCGCCGCGACGTGAAGTCCGGCACCAGCACGTTCTCGGTCTCCAACGGTGGCAGCAAGATCACCGAGTTCTACGTGTACGCCGAGGGCGACCGGGTGATGGGCGAGGTCGAGAACATCGGTCCGGGGCTGAAGCGGGACCTGATCGTGGAGCTGCCGACCGGGAAGTACCAGGCGGTCTGCAAGCCGGGCATGGTCGGCGACGGGATCCGCGGCGACCTCACCGTGACCGGTGACGCGCCCGCGCAGGTCGACGAGGACGCCCTGCTCAAGCAGGCCACCGAGAGCTACCAGCGGTACATCAACTCGCAGGTGGTCGCGCTCGAGCAGCAGACCACCGAGTTCACCACCGCCGTCAAGGCCGGCGACCTCGCCAAGGCGAAGGCGCTGTTCCCGGTCGCCCGCACGTACTACGAGCGGGTCGAGCCGGTCGCCGAGTCGTTCGGCGATCTCGACCCGAAGATCGACGCCCGGGTGAACGACGTCGAGCCGGGCACCGAGTGGACCGGTTTCCACCGGATCGAGCAGGGGCTCTGGGTCGGCAACACCACCAAGGGCATGGAGAAGTACGCCGACCAGCTGCTGACCGATGTGAAGACGCTGGTGGCCAAGGCCAAGATCGTGAAGCTCACCCCGCTGCAGCTGGCCAACGGCGCCAAGGAACTGCTCGACGAGGTCGCGACCGGCAAGATCACCGGTGAAGAGGACCGGTACTCGCACACCGACCTGTGGGACTTCCAGGCGAACGTCGAGGGCTCGCAGGCCGCGGTCCAGGCGCTCCGCCCGGCTCTGCAGACCCGCGACACCGCGCTGGTCACCCAGCTCGACACCAACTTCAAGGCGGTCTTCGCGGCGGTCGACAAGTACCGCGAGGGCGACGGCTTCAAGTCCTACAACCTCACCGAGGCCGAGAAGAAGGCCCTCAGCCAGGTAGTGGACGGCCTGGCTGAGCCGGTCAGCAAGGTCGCCGGAGTGATCGCAAAGAAATGACCGAGCGCAAAGGAATCTCGCGGCGCGGCCTGTTCGGGGCCGCGGGTGCGGCGGTCGCGACCGGGGTTGCCGGGTACGCCGCGCATTCCGCGTTGGCGAGTGAACCGTCGCAGGCTGCCGACAACACCGGGCCGGTCGAGTTTCACGGTCCGCACCAGGCGGGTATCACCACGCCGGTGCAGGACCGGCTGCACTTCGCCGCGTTCGATGTGACCACGACCAGCCGCGACGACCTGATCGCGCTGCTGAAGGAGTGGTCCGCCGCGGCCGCGCTGCTGACGGCCGGCCGCGACATCGGTCAGTACGGCGCGGTGAACGGGCCCGACGAGGCCCCGCCCGAGGACACCGGCGAGGCGGTCGGTCTGCCGCCGGCGCGGTTGACGATCACCGTCGGGTTCGGCCCGTCCTTGTTCGACAAGCGGTTCGGTCTCGCGGCGAAACGCCCGAAGGCGCTGGTCGATCTGCCGCACTTCATCGGCGACGACCTCGACCCGACACGGTCGTACGGCGACATCGCAGTCCAGGCGTGTTCGGACGACCCGCAGGTCGCGGTGCACGCGATCCGCAACCTGGCCCGGATCGGGTTCGGGCGGGTCGCCGTACGGTATTCGCAGCTCGGGTTCGGGCGGACGTCGTCGACGTCGCGGGCGCAGTCGACGCCGCGGAACCTGTTCGGGTTCAAGGACGGGACGGCCAACCTCAAGCTCGAGGACGCCGACAAGCTCGAACAGCAGGTGTGGGTACAGCCCGAGGACGGACCGGACTGGATGGTCGGCGGGTCGTACCTGGTGTCCCGGCGGATCCGGATGAACATCGAGATCTGGGACCGTACGTCGCTGGGCGAGCAGGAAGGCATCATCGGCCGCGGCAAAGGCACCGGCGCACCGCTGGGCAAGGCGGACGAGTTCGACGTGATCGACTTCAACGCCAAGCAGGCCGACGGCGAACCGAAGATCCCGGCCGACTCACACGTCCGGCTCGCGCACCCACAGTTCAACAACGGCGCAGAGCTGCTGCGCCGCGGCTACAACTTCGTCGACGGCTCGGACGGCCTGGGCCGCCTCGACGCCGGCCTGTTCTTCCTCGCCTACCAGCGCGACCCCCGCAAACAGTTCATCCCGATCCAGAACCAACTCGCCAAGAGCGACACGATGAACGAGTACATCCACCACGTAGGCTCCGCGATCTTCGCCTGCCCACCCGGCGTAACCCCAGGCACCTACTGGGGCGAAAAACTCTTCACCTGACCCGTTGCGTCCGAAGAAGTGTCGGTCGGAGCCCTCGGATCTTCGGACGCAACGCGGCGGTGCTTACTTGACGGCGCCGGCGGTGACGCCGGCGACGAAGTGGCGTTGGGCCAGGAGGAAGCCAATTACTACTGGGACGCTGACTACCAGGGCGGCGGCCATGATCTGGTTCCAGTAGATGTTGGTCTGGGTGGAGTACTGGCGTAGGCCGACGGAGAGGGTGCGGTTCGCTTCGGTTGTCATCACCGACGCGAACAGGACCTCGCCCCAGGCGGTCATGAACGAGTAGATCGCCACCGCGATCACACCGGGTCGCGCGGCTGGGAGTACGACGCGCCAGAGTGCGCCCATCGGTCCGCAGCCGTCGACCAGTGCTGCCTCGTCGAGTTCGCGCGGGATGCTGTCGAAGTACCCGGCCAGCATCCAGATCGAGAACGGCAGGCTGAAGGTCAGGTACGTGATGATCAACCCGAGCCGCGTCCCGACCAGCTGCAACCCGAACGAGTTGTTGATGTTCACGAAGATCAGGAACAGCGGCAGCAGGAACAGCACACCCGGGAACATCTGCGTCGACAGCACGGTCGTGGTGAACGCCGTCCGCCCGCGGAACCGGAACCGCGACACCGCGAACGCCGCCAGGATCGCGATCGCCACCGAGAACACCGTCGCCGACACGGAGACGATCGTGCTGTTCACGAAGTACCGGGCCAGCGGCACCGTCTTCCACATGTCCACGAACGGGGCCAGCGTCAGGTTCGACGGCCACCAGGAGAACGCGCCCTGCACGTCCTTCAGCGGTTTGAGCGACGACGTGACCATCACGTACAGCGGGACGAGCACGAACAGGCCGAGTACGGTCAGCACGACACCGCGGTAGATCTTGAACCCCTGGGTCTCACGCACGACGCGACCTCCTTCCGGTGACGAACAGGTACGCGCCGGTGACGATCATCAGGAAGATCAGCAGCAGTACGGACATCGCCGCCCCGGTGCCGAAGTTCCAGGTCAGGAACGACGCGTTGTAGATGTGGAACGTGATCAGGTCACCGGCCGGCGGCTGCGCCGTACCGAACAGCACGTACGGCGTGTTGAAGTCGCTGAACGTCCACAGGAACAGGACGAGTACGAGCACCAGGTTGACCGGCCGCAGCGACGGGAGCGTGATGTTGCGCCACTGCCGGATGTTGCCGGCGCCGTCCACCGACGCGGCTTCGTACAGGTCGCCCGGGATGCTCTGCAGGCCGGCCATCAGCGTGAGGAACGCGAACGTCCACAGCTTCCAGGTCGCGACCGTGATCAGCGAGACCAGCGCGTTGCCGCCGATCAGCCAGAACGTCCGGCCGTCGCTGAGGTGCAGCTGGTTCAGTACGTGGTTCACCGCGCCGGTGTCGCGCTGGAGCATGAAGTTCCAGGTCAGGATCCCGGCGTACGCCGGCAACGCGTACGGCACCAGGAAGAAGGTCCGGACGATGCCCCGACCGCGGAACGGCGGCTGCAGCGCGACCGCGGCGGCCATTCCGAGCACCCAGGAGAGCGCGACCGTGATCAGCGAGAAGGCGACCGTCACGCCGAACGACTTCAGCAGGCCCTCACCGACGGCGTTGTTGAAGTCCAGCGCGACCTTGTAGTTGTTGAACCCGGCGCTGGGAGCGGCGGACCAGTTCGCGATGAAGAACTTGGTCAGCTTGATGAAGCTCATCCAGATGCCGACCACCATCGGGATGATGTGGATCAGCAGTTCGGCCAGCACGGCCGGCGCCAGCAGCAGATACGGCAGCCACCGGTTCAGGCCGGGCCGGTGTTCGGGGCCGCGCTTGGTCTTCTTCTTCGCAGGCTTCGCGGCGGCCGGCGTCGCTTCCTGTGTGGCGACGGACATCCTCCTGGTCGCCTCCTGTCTTCGGATCGGTGGTGATCGGCGGCCAACACATGCCTTGCGTCCGAAGAACTGCAGACAGGTCTCCGCAGTTCTTCGGACGCACGAGCGGGTGTCAGCTGCTGGCCGCCACCTGATCCTCGGCGGTCTTCAGGGCCGCCTTCACATCGTCGGCGGTCACCGTCCCGCCGGTCGCGATCTTGGCGAACATGGTGTTCATCGCCTTGCCGACGGTGCTCTCGAACTGGTCCTCGGCCGGCACCAGCGGCAGCGGCTTGGACTTGGTGTTGTAGACGTCGGCGAAGGTCGCCGCCTCGGCCGCGTCGGTGGTGAAGACCGGCTTCGCGTCCTTCAGCACCGGCAGCGAGGAGAACGGCTTGCCCAGCGTGGTCTGGGTGGCCGCGTCCGTCATGTACTTCACGAACTTCAGCGCCGCGTCCTTGTGCTTGGTGTTCTTGAAGACCGACAGGTTGATCCCGGCGACGTGGCTGGCCACCTGCTCGCCACCGGCCGGAGCCGGGAACGGCACGACGCCGTACTCGCCGGCCTTCATGCCGTTGGCAACGATCGAGGAGTCGGCGTTGTTCTGGTTGATCACCATCGCGACCTTCTTCGTCGCGAAGTCGTTCACCGACTTGGTGCCGTTGTCGTACTGCGCGTTCGACGGGTTCGCGACCTTGTCCTTCTGCATCAGGTCGAGGTACCGCAGTACGCCCTGCACGTTGCCGTCACCGGTGAAGGTGGGCTTGCCGTCGCTGTTGAACCAGTCGGCCTTGTTCTGCGCGGCGTTGATGAACGCGAAGTGCACGTTCTCGGTGTAGCTGCCGGCCGCCAGCGCCATGCCCCACTGCTTCTTCGCGGGGTCGGTCAGCTTCTGGGCGTCGGTGACCATCTCTTCCCAGGTCTTCGGCGGCTGCAGGCCGGCCGCGGCGAACATCGCCTTGTTGTAGTACAGGCCGTAGGCCAGACCGTAGAGCGGGACCGAGGTCGGGTCGGTGCCTTCCTTGCCGCCGGTCGCCAGAGCCGTCGGCACGAACTTGTCCTTCCCGCCGATCGCGGTCATCGCGTCGCCGTCGAACGGCAGGAACGCGTCGGTGGCCTGCAGCGAGGCCGCCCAGGTGTTACCGATGTTGACCACGTCCGGCGCCTGGCCGGAGGTGATCGCGGTCTGGATCCGCGTCTGCAGATCGTTCCAGCCGATCACCTCGAGGTTGACCTTGATGCCGGTGTCCTGGGTGAACTTCTGCAGGACCGGGGTCAGCACCTCCTTGTCGTTGTCCAGGCTGGTGCCCTGGTTGCTGGCCCAGTAGGTCAGCGTCTGGTCACCACCCGAGCCGCCGCCGGAGGAGTCATTCTTGTCGCCCCCACCGCAGGCGGCGAGGCTGATTCCCATGGCGGTCGCCGCCACCGCGGCTACAAACGAACGCAGTCTCACGTCGGACTCCCTCGTCCCGTCGAGCCTTCACAGACCTGCGAAGGCGGATCGGCCCCATACTGACCTAACCGGTTAAGTTTCGAAACCCTAACCGGTTCAGTTGCGGGGTCTTCGTTACGACCTCGTGACTGACCCAACCTCTCGCGCACCCGCGGCAAACGCAATCCAACACCCTCCGAAACCACTCGATTTCACAGAGTCTTGAAAGTGGTCAGGAAGGAGCCGGTCCGCTGGAATCCCGGGCGCGGAGTTCGCCCGAAGGTGCTTCCTCGTGAATTTCGCTGTCGCCGGTGACGATCCGGAGGAGCAGATCCGCGGCGGCGCGGCCGCGTTCCATCGTTTTCTGGTCGACCGCGGTGATGCCGGGGCGGGCCAGTTCGCACAGCGGTGAGTCGTCCCAGGCGAGGATCGACACCTCGGCCGGCACCGCCGTACCGAGGTCCATCGCCACCCGTAGCGCGGCGACCGCCATCAGGTCGTTCCCGAGCACGATCGCGGTCGGCGGATCCGGGTCGGCCAGCAGCTGACGCGTGAGCTCGGCGCCGTCGTCGTACCGGTAGCTGCCTTCGATGTGCCGTACTGCGACCCCGCGCCGCGCCGCCTGCTCCTGCAGGATCTGCACCCGCAACTGCTCGTGGACGAACGTGAACGGCCCGCTGATGTGCGCGACATTGCGGTGCCCGAGCTCGACCAGGTGATCGAGCAGCAACCCGACCGTCTCCTCGGGCGAGCTGATCAGCCGCCCGACCGTGTCGTCCGGCGCGTTCGAGCTCACCACCACGCACGGCACCCCGAGCTCCTTCAGCAGGGGGATTCGCGGGTCGTCGTCGTGCTCGTCGAACAGGATGAACCCGTCGACCCGTCCCTGCCGCGACCACCGCCGCAGTACGTCGAGATCCTCGCCGTGCTCGCCGGTGAGCCGGAGCAGCAGCGAGGAGTCGACCTCGTTCAGGTACTGCTCGATGCCGACCAGCGTGCGCATGTAGAACGCTTCGGTGGAGATCAGCGCGGGGTCGCGGGCGATCACGATGCCGATGGTCCGGGTCCGGCTGGCCGACAGTGCGACCGCGGCGGAGTTCGGGTGGAAGCCCAGCTCCTCGGCCAGGGCGAGCACCCGCTGGCGGGTCTCCTCGCTGACCCCGGCGCGGCCGTTCAGTGCGTACGAGACCGAGGCCTTCGAGATGTGCAGCCGGCGGGCGAGATCGCTGATCGTGACCCGATGACTGCGGCGCGTACTGCTCTGCGGGCCCTGGTCGCCGACTTCACCGTCGGTCGCAGATCCGCTCGTCGTCATCGCCTGGCTCCCCGCACAGACGGGAGGTTAGCAGCGGCATTTCGGGGCTGGCGGTGCTCCGGTGTTTTGGATAGCGTTTTCCCATGCTGCCGACTGAGCCGTTGCGACTGGATTTCCTGCCGTGGGAGTACAAGCGGACGGCCTCCGACGCCGACCGCGAACGCCAGGCCGAGCGGCAGGCGCGGCTCGGCGGGTCGGTCGAGCTCGCCACCGACGTGTACGTCGCGGAGTCGGCCGCCGTGTACTGCGACGAGCTGACGATGGGGGAGCGCTCGTACATCGCCGCGCACGCCTATGTCACCGGGCAGATCGCGCTCGGATCCGACTCCACGATCAACCCGTTCTCGGCGGTCCGCGGCAAGGTGCAGATCGGCGACGGCGTCCGGATCGGCGCCCACACCTCGCTGCTCGCCTTCAACCACGGCACTGCTCCTGGTCAGCCGATCTTCAAGCAACCTCACACCGCCCTCGGCATCACGATCGGCGACGACGTCTGGATCGGCTCCAACGTGACGATCCTCGACGGTGTCACCGTCGGCCCGCACACCATCATCGGCGCCGGCGCGGTCGTCACCAAGAACATCCCGGCCAACTCGGTCGCCGCCGGCAACCCCGCCCGCGTCCTCCGCTCGCGAACAGGATCCTCCATGTCAGGTGACCTCCGGACCCAACTCTCCGCCTTCGCCGCCAAGGCCCGTGCGCAGGTGGACGACGTACTCGCCCGCTGTTGGGACGGTCAGCGTTTCGTCGACCGGCCCGACCTCGGCCACGAGCCGGCGGTGCGGCCCTGGTGCGACGCGATCGAGATCGCCGACCTGCTGGTACGCCGTACTCCGCTCGGTCACACCCGCGACGACCTGGTCCGCCGTCTCCGTCACCGGCAGGATCCGAAGACCGGGCTGGTCGCACCAGGAGACCTGTCCGACGCCGGGCTGGATCTTTCCGACGACACCGAACTGTCCGTCCTGGAAGGCCCGGCCGGCTACCACGTGCTGTGCGTCGGCTACGCGCTCCAGGTCCTCGGCAGCAGCTTCGAGCATCCGATCGACACCGCCTTCACCTTCGCCGACCTGGACAACTTGCCTTGGGCAAGGAGGTCCTGGTCGGCCGGGTCCGGTATCGACCACCTCGGCACCGCGATCGCCCGGAATCTCCACGACCACAAGGAATCCGGCCCGATCGAGGCGCTGATGGGCTGGCTGGTGACGAGGGTCGACCCAACGACCGGTGCTTGGGGACACCAGCATCCTGATGACGGCTGGTTGCAGGTCGTGAACGGCTTCTACCGCCTCACCCGCGGTACGTACGCCCAGTTCGGCCTCCCGCTGCCGTACCCGGAACAGGCGGTCGCCACTGTTCTTGCCCACAGCAACGATCGGCGGATGTTCACCGGCGACAACTACAACTCCTGCAACATTCTCGACGTCATCCACCCGCTGTGGCTGGCCCGCAAGCAGACGACGTACGGCGAGCAGGAGGGCCGCCGCTGGGCCGAGGAGCAGCTGCGCGCGATCCTGCCCCGGTGGGTCGACGGGGCCGGCTTCGCGTTCGCCCCGGACGGCACGGACGACCGCGCGATCCCCGGCCTGCAAGGCACCGAGATGTGGCTGGCGATCATCTGGCTGCTCTCCGACTACCTAGGCCTGTCCGACGCCCTCGGCTACCGCCCCCGCGGCGTACACCGCCCCGAACCGCTCGTCAGCCTTCACTGAACCACCCTCGTGATACCCCAGAAACCTGGGAACCGCTGGGGAGAGGTGCTGGGCATGGATGAACTGCGTCAGGTACTGCGCGGGCGACTGGTAACGCCGGGCGACCCGGACTGGGACCAGGTACGGCGAGGGTGGAACCTGTCCGTGGATCAGCAGCCTGCGGCCGTCGTCGAGGCGACCGGACCGAGTGACGTCGAGTTCACGATCGCGTACGCCGGTGCGCACGGACTGAAGGTGGCTGCGGAAGCAGGCGGCCACGGTGCGACCCGTGCGCTCGACGGAGCGATCGTGGTGCGCACCGACGCGCTCGACGACGTTCAGGTCGACCCGCAGGCACGCATCGCGCGGCTCGGCGCTGGCGTGCGGTGGGCGACCGTGCAGACAGCACTGGACGGCACAGGGCTGACTGGACTGCCTGGCACGAGCGGAAACATCTCTGTGGCCGGCTTCTGCACCAGTGGCGGGTTCTCGTGGTTCTCCCGCCCGTTCGGGAGCGGTGCGGGCAGTCTGCGGTCCGCGGAGCTCGTCGACGGCACCGGGGTCCGCCGATGGATCGACGACACGGTCGACCCGGACCTGATGTGGGCGCTGCGCGGTGGCGGCGGGAACTTCGGTGTGGTGACGTCGATCGAGGTGGACCTGCATCCGGCTCCGGAGATCGTCGGCGGTCGGCTGATGTTCCCGATCGAGCAGTCCGAGGCGGTGCTGACGGCATACGCGAAGGCGACCCAGGAAGCGCCGGAGCAGGTGACGCTGTGGGCGTACCTGATCCACTACCCGCAGTCACCGGCGCTGCCGGTCGACGTACGGGGCAAGTCGTTCTGCATGGTCGACGCCATCACGCCGTACGCACCGGAGGCATTGGAGGGAGTGCTGTCGACCATCCGTGCGGCCGGGACACCTGTTGCTGACGCGTTCACCCCGCTGACGCCCAGCGGGGTCGCGGAGATGAATGCGGTGCCGGCGCCGCCACAGGCCCTGTCGCTGATCACCAGTACGTTCGACGAGCTGACTCCGGAGCTGATCGGCACGCTGCTGGAGTACGCCGGTCAGCCGTCGCTGATCTTCCAGGTCCAGATCCGGCACCTAAGGGTGAGTGGTGAGGTCGGTCACCCCGGAGTGGCTGCGGCTGACCCGGCTGCGCAGTACATGGTCCTCGCCGTCTCCATTGTGCCGGTGCCGGAGCTGCAGGAGTCCGCAGTGGCGGCACTTCGGTCGCTGAAGGAGACACTGGCGCCGTGGCGCACCGGTGAGATGCCGCCGACCGGTCTGTCCGCGTGGGAGTCGCTGCAGGACTCCATCAGCGAGTCCGACCTGGCCAGGCTCCGCGAGATCAAGTAGCGGGTCGACCCTCGCGGGGTTCTGACCGGCAACTACCCACTGGTGTGAAGCCTCCGGACGGGGGTCCACTAGCCTGAGCAAGTGGACCCCCGGACCCGTCGACTCGTCACCACTGCTGTCCTGGCAGCGCTCGTCGCGATCGTTGTGATCGCAGCGGTCATCCGTTGACGGTTGCGGAGCCCAGGACGACGTACGGCTGGTTGGACAGGTCGGCGGCCAGGCCGGGGTAGAGCGCCTGCCCACCGTCGCGGTGCAGCACGCTGAAGAAATACATCAGCGGGTACGTCGAAGCCGTGTACTCACCATCGATCGTGCCGGACAGGGTCTGCCCGGACAGCTCCATCGGGACCTGCTGCCAGGACTCGGACTGATCGACGTGCCGGTAGTGCAGCGTCGCGCCGATGACCGCAGGAGCCACCACGTCCAGGGTGAGGGTGACCGGTTTGCCCCGCTCGAAGCTGTCCGGCACCGTGTGCTCCACGCCGGGCGCAACCGGCCGGACTGGTGCCGCCAGCAACGCGGCCGCCGGTTCCGTGCCTGCCGCTTCCCGCAACTCCCCGTTGAGGGCGGCCAGGTCGGCGTCCATGCCGGGGACCCGGTCCGCCCAGTGGCCGTGTTCGGAGGCCTCGATCCCGAACCGCAGGTCCCGCTGGTACACGCCGTCGACGATCACCGGGATCTCGGCGTACGCGTCCCTTGCGGCCCGGTAGTGCCGGAGCGCCGACTCCAGCGAGCTGACGTCCTCGGTGGTCCGGTAGATCGAGTAGTCGACCGCGGCGCGGAACTTGCCGGCGAAGAACCTGCCCAACCGGACCAGGATCTCCAGGTCGATGATCATCCGGCGAACCTGTGCATCCGACTGGTCCGCGGTCGCCTTGGCGCGGTCGAGGGCCCGCTGTCCGTCGGCGACCAGTTGTTCGATCCACGAGGCCACCTCGAGCGGCGTGTACTTCGCCGAGAGCCGACGGCCGGCCAGCGCCGCGACGTACTCGTCGATGGCGTAGAAGGTCGTCGGGTCGAACGGGCTGACGCCACCCCAGTTCGCGGGCGGTTCGGTGTCGCCGGCGTAGTGCGGCGATTCGACCCGCGACGAGATCGGGAGGTTGAGGTACACCTCCGGCCAGTAGCCGTTGTTCGATCCGCCGACGCCGTGGACCACTGTCACCAGGGGGAGGATCCGGCTGAGCGGGCTCAGTGCGTCTTCCACATCCGCCGCCGCCTCGCCGTACGTCGACCGAAGATGGCGCCGCCACGTCTCGGGCTCGGCGTCGGGGTTGTAGAGAAGCCTGCCCCACAAGAGGTAGCCGTAGCGGTACTTGGTCCACTCCCGGTTGCCGGGCAGCTTGAGGTCGTCGCGGACGTACGGGTCGCGCATCCCCGGTTCGCCGCTGCCGTGGCGGCCCTTGAAGAACAGGGGTTCACACAGATCGACACCGCGGGATCCGCCGAATGTGGACAACCGACCGTACCCGGCCGCGATCGCGGGATCGCCCCACGCCAGGAGCTTCTGCGTCCCCGGCCAGACCCGGAACATCAGGTCGACGGTCCGATCCTCGCGCAGGAAGTCGCCGTACCCGTAGCGGGTGAACCGGCGGGAGAACTCGGTGATGCCCTTCATCTCGTGGCCGGCCGGGATCGGCTTGGCGGCCTCCTTGGCCCGGATCGAGGCCTGGTGGTACGGCAGTCCGACGTGCTCGGCCCAGTACTTCGCGGACAGCACGGGGGACAGGTTCGGCAGGTCGACGGCGTCCAGCAGGGCCTGGTCGACGCCCTTGGCGTGCATGTCGATCTCCAGCGGCCGGCCGACCGAGTTCGCTCCCTCGAACACCGCCCGCCAGAAGACCTCGTGCTGATGGTCGGGGATGCCGCCCTCGTAGTGCACCCGGAAGGTCAGCCCGTCGATGTCGGGAACCTCGGTGAGCAACTGGGCGATGCCGGCCTTGCAGTACGCCGCGTGGTTCTCCGGGCCGATCCCGGTGATCGGGTACCGGTGCACCGAATCACGGCCGTAGTCGTACGCGTGGTTCCACAAGCCGAGCTGGAACATCAGCCCGCGCCGCTTGCTCTCGGCGGCGATGAAGCGCAGCGTCTCCAGGTTGCGCTTCTGCTCGTCCGCTCCGACCCCCTCCGCCCGGACGTCGTAGCCGTCCACGTCGAACAGGAACGGATACGCGAAGCAGAGGTAGTTGTCAGTGGCACCGTGCCGGTCGGCGCCGTAGTTGTACTGCATGCCGAGCGCCAGGTGGAACCGGTTGAACCGGGAGGCGGCCAGCCAGGTCAGGTACTCGGTCCAGAACTGCTGGTCGTGGAACCAGGGCGTGTCCTCGTCCACACTGGAGAACGACCGCACCACGCCGCGGACGGGTACGGCGGGCTGCTCGGCGAAGGGCGTCGTACTGGCGAGATCCGCGCCCGCGGCGACTCGGTCCGCGAGCTCGAGAAGCGCGCACCGGAATCCCACCTCGTCGTTGCTGACGACAACAATCTCACCGTCGATGCGCAGTACGGCGTACGACTCGGGTACGGCGGCGAGCTCCGCGGTGGGGACCTCGTCCGGGGTGGCCAACCGGATCGCCGGCGCATCGGTGATCCCGTTCGCGGCCAGGGCTTGGGCGAGTTGCTCAGTCGCCCAGGTGGTGACAGGGTTTTGCTCGTTCATAGGACTCCGATCACTTGCCGTCGAGGGTCTTGGTGGCGCCGGCGATGAACTTCGGTACGCCCTGCTTGATCGAGATCTTCCCGAAAGCGATGTCCTGGCTGGTCTTCAGCAACAGGTCGCCGACGGCGGTCGACGCGGCCGGGCTGGCCTGCGGCGGGGCGAAGGCGTTCTTCAGCGCCAGGTCGGTGTAGGCCAGCACCTGCTTCTCGCTGGCCGACAGGTCGCTGCCCTTCAGCAGTACGTCCCGGCCGGCGGCCGAGGCGGGCGGGCCGCTGATCAGCCGCAAGGTCTTCGCGGCCTCCTCCCCGTTGGCGAACCAGTTGATGAACCCGGCAGCGTCGTCCGCGCGCTGGCTCTTGGCGTTCAGCGACAGGTAGCTGCTCGGCGCCGGGAAGGTCCCGCACTTGCCGTCCTTCGTGTTCCGCGGCGGCAGGGTGATGTCGATGGTGTTCTTGGTCAGGTCCTGGAAACCGCCCTTGAGGTTGGGCGTGTGGATGTGCGCGAGCGCGGCCTGCTTCTTGACCAGTGGGCTGGTCGGCCAGTCACCGTACTTGGCCTGGGCCGCGATGTCGGCGGGGATCGTGCCACCGGTCGCCCGCAGCGCGGCCCAGTACTCGAACCACTCGGTCAGCGAGGCCTCGGTGAACGCGAGCGCGCCGTCCTTGTACAGGTCTTCGCCCTTGCCCCGCAGGAAGATCTGCAACGAGGCCGTGTCCCCACTGGGGTCCTCCGCGCCGTAGATCTTCTTGCCGGACTTCTGCCGGATCTCGTTGGCCAGGGTCGCGAAGTCGGACCAGGTCCAGGTCTCCTTCGGGTGCTCCAGACCGAGCTTGTCGAGCACGGTCACGTCGTACCCCATGCTGTAGGCGCCCATCGCGACCGGGATGCCGAACTGCTCGCCCTTCAACTGGCCCTGGCTGAGCAGGTTCTTGTCGAACGGCTTGGTGTCGATGGTGTCAGGGATGTACTTCTGCAACGACTGCAGTGCACCGGCCGCGCCGTACTGGCCGATCCGGGCGATGTCGATGTTGATCACGTCCGGGGCGTTGCCGCCGGCCATCTGGGTGGCGAGCTTGTCCCAGTACTCCGCGGTCGCGGTGCCCTCGAAGACCATCTTCACGTCCGGATGGCTCGAGGTGTACTGGTCCGCGAGCTTGCTGCGCAGCCCGAGCTTGGTCGGGTCGCCGTAGCTGCTGAACCGGACCGAGTTCTTCGCCTCCTTGGCCGCGGGGTCGAGGTTGCAGGCCGACAGCAGGGGTGCGAGTACGCCGGCCGCGAGTCCGGCCTGCAGGAAGCGCCGCCGGTTGAGAGGTGTGGTCATGACAGGGGTCCTTTCGGGCTAGCCCTTGAGGCCGGTCGTGGCGATGCCCTCGACGATCCGGCGCTGGGCGAGGAGGAAGACGATGAAGGTCGGCATCAGCGACAGCACCGACATGGCCAGCAGTTGCCCGTATGACGAGTCGCCGGTCGCGTCGACGAACCGCCGCAGGGCGACGGGTACGGTCTCGCTGCTGGGATAGGACAGGTAGATCAGCTGGGCGAAGAAGTCGTTGTACGTCCAGATGAACGTGAAGATCATGGTGGTGATCAGCACCGGCCCGGTCAGCGGCAGGATGATCCGGCTGAAGATGCGGACCTTGCCGCAGCCGTCGATCATCGCGGCCTCGTCCAGCGTGCGCGGGATCGTCCGGATGAACTGGACCATCAAGAAGATGAAGAACGCGTCGGTGGCCAGGAACTTCGGCACCACCAGCGGGAGATAGGTGTTCACCCAGCCGAGGTGGAAGAACAGCACGTACTGCGGGATCAGCAGCGCGTGCGCCGGCAGCATGATCGAGCCGAGCATGATGCCGAAGAACACCTTCTTGCCGCGGAACTCCAGCCGGGCGAACGCGTACGCCGTGAGCGTGCAGGCGATCACGTTCCCGGCCACCGCGAGTACGGCGATCAGCAGTGAGTTGATGTAGAACCGGGTGAAGGTCGGATCCGTCGCGGTCCAGCCGGCGATGTAGTTGCGGGGGTCCAGCGAACTGGGGAACGGGTTGAGCTGGGAGAAGATGTCCTGTTCGCTCTTGAAGGATCCGCCGACCATCCAGAGCAGCGGATAGACCATCACCAGGGTGCCGGCGATCAGCGCGAGGTGGGTCAGCCACCTGCGTCCGCGCCGGCGATCTGCGGGAAGGTGCTGGAGAGTCGTCATCAGCGGTCCTCGTAGTAGACCCAGCGGCGGGCGAGCCCGAAGTTGATCAGCGTGAAGGTGGCGATGATCAGCAGCAGCACCCACGCCATCGCGGACGCGTAGCCCATGTTCAGGTTCGTGAAACCCTGCTGGTACAGGTACAGCGTGTAGAACAACGTCGAGTCCGACGGACCACCGCTGCCTCCGCTCACGACGTACGCCGGAGTGAAGGCCTGGAACGCCTGGATGATCTGCAGCACGACATTGAAGAAGATGATGGGCGTCAGCAGCGGCACGGTGACCGACCAGAACCGCCGCCAGGGATTCGCCCCGTCGACCGACGCCGCGTCGTACAACTCCTGCGGGATCTGTTTGAGTCCGGCCAGGAAGATCACCATCGGCGAGCCGAACTGCCAGATGTTCAGTAGTACGAGCGTGTAGAGCGCGGTGTCGGGGTTGGAGATCCAGCTGCGGCCGCCGACGCCGAAGAACGCGAGGAACGCGTTCAGGACGCCGTCGTCGTCGAACAGCTGGCCCCAGATCACCGCGATCGCGACGCTGCCGCCGAGCAGGGAGGGGATGTAGTAGATCGACCGGTACCACGCCATGCCGCGCAGTGGGCGGTTCAGCATGACGGCGACCGCCAGTGCGAAGCCCAGCTGCAGCGGGACGGTCAGGGCGACGTAGATGAAGGTGACCTTCAACGACTGCAGGTAGCGCGGGTCGTCGGTGAACATCTTGACGTAGTTGCCGAAGCCGTTCCACGCGGGTGGCTGCAGCAGGTTGAACTTGGTGAACGACAGATACAGGGATCCGAGCAGTGGTCCGGCGGTGAGCAGCAGCAGTCCCACGAACCACGGGCCGAGGAAGAGATAGGCGACCCGGTCGGAGCGCTTCCTGGGTCTGGGCGGCGCTGCCGGGGTGCCGCCGGGAGGGCCGTCAGCTGTCGGTTCGCGGCCCGCCGGAGCCGAGATCTCGGTTCTCATGCTCATCGTGGCCTCCTCTCAGGAGTCCTTCTTCACCGATGTAGAAACTGGCCGGAAAATCGGCCGAAGTCGTCAGACCTGGGGTCTGGCAGGACTTCGGCCGGTCCGTGAGTTACCACTTGGTGGAAATGGGGTTCCACTAGGCGAGAGGTTAGGACGCCGTCGGACGATGCGCAATACCGGAGTGCATTCGTATTCATAAGCGTGAACGGCCCGGCCGCCGGATGCTCGGGTGAGCTGGGGCCCGGGACGGGGTAACGTCCCGCCAATGACGAGTAGCTCCGGCGCGCGGTCGTCGTACCTGATGCGGGCCGGGCTGGTGCGCAACGTGCGGTCCGGGGAGCACCTGACGACGTTCGTGGTGTCCGGGGTGGCGACGGTGCTGGTGACCCGGCTCATCCTGAGCCTGAGCGGCTACCCGCAGATCGGCGGCAAGGGTCTGCACATCGCCCACGTGCTGCCCGGCGGCCTGCTGATGCTGATCGCGATCTCGCTGCTGCTCGGGTACGTCGGACCCGTGGTCCGGCCGGCCGCGGCGACGGTCGGCGGGATCGGGTTCGGGCTGTTCATCGACGAGGTGGGCAAGTTCGTCACCTCGGACAACAACTACTTCTACAAGCCGACAGCGGCGATCGTGTACGTCGTCTTCGTCCTGATCGTGCTGGGGTTCCGGTTCCTCACCACGCGGCGGCCGATCGACCCGCGGGAGGAGCTGGCCAACGTCATCGACCACGCCGTCGAGGGTGTCGCCGGCGGCCTGTCCCGGCGGCGCCGTGCGGAGGCGTCGGAGCTGCTGCGCACTGTGCCCCAGCAGGTGCAGGGCCGGCGCGAGACACGGGAGCTACTGGCGGCCTGTCCGGCCGACGAGGTCGAGCTGGCTGCTCCGGTCGACGCGGCCTGGCAGGCACTGCAGCGTGGGTTCGAGCGACTTGCTACCCACCCGAAGGCTCCGCGGGTGGCGGTTGCCGTGCTGGCTCTGCAGGTAGTAGGTGCGCTGGTCATCGCGATCGTCGTCGGTGATGGGCTGAATCACCTTCCTGTGCTGGGGGTTACTGCAGGGAGCTTGCTATCGGCAACGTTCACGGTGCGGGGTGCTCTGACGCTGCGGAAAGGCAACCGGGCCAGGGCGGTCCGGCTGTTCGAGCTGGCGGTTCTGGTGTCGTTGCTGATGACACAGGTCTTCCAGTTCGCTGCCACGCAGTTTGCGGCTGCCGGTGGGATGCTGCTGGACCTGGTGATGCTCGGTCTGCTGCGAGCGGAGCGGGACCGGATGCGGCGCGAGGTCGAGAGCGCGACGAGGGCTAGGACGCTGCAACTGCCACCCGATCCGGATCAGCCGCCGTTTCCGCCGGACCCGTCGGATCCGGTGTAGCTTTCCACTTCTCGTGCCGGCCGATCAGCACCGGCGACATGGTCGCGATCAGGTAGATCGCGCCCCCGGCGAGCAGCGCGGGCGCCAGGCCGATCGCTGCGATGCCCACGCCGGCGACCACGCCACCGAGCGGTACGCCGGTCCAGCAGGCCGCGTTCGACAGCGAGTTGACTCGGCCGAGCAGGTGGCTGGGGATCCGTTCGACGCGGATCGCGCCGAGCACCGGGTTGATGAAGCCGGCTCCGATACCGGCTACGGCGTACACCGCCATCAGGACCCAGACCGGGGAGTCGGTCGCCATCGCGACGAAGCGCGGGGCGCCGGCGATCAGGAAGGCCAGCGTGAAAATCAGCTTGCGCGGGATCCGGTCGCCGATGGCCGACGCCAGCAAGGCGAACGCGGTGGCGGTCACACCGAACGCGGTGAGGATCAGACTGGTGTGGCCCGGGCCGTAGCCGTGAGTCTTGATCCAGACCGGTAGCAGCACTGTGCTGGTCGCAGCATCGAGCAGATTGGTCACCGCGATCATGCTGACCAGCGGGAGCAGAAGCTTGTCGGTGCGGAGGAAGTGCCAGCCCTCCAGCAGCCTTTGCCCGTAGCCCTGCTCGACCTCGTCCGTGGACTCCTGCCTTGTGTACTTGGGGATCCAGCGGGCGATGAGTAGGGCGCACACGCCGAACGATGCCGCGTCGATCCACAGTGCGTTGACTGCGCCGACCAGGGTGATGAGTCCGCCGGCCAGTGCGTACGCGAAGAAGCCGGCCAGGCGTTCCGTCGTACTCTCCAGGCCTGTCACTCGCTCCAGCGGCACTCTGGCCGCCCGGGCGATGTCCGGGATGAGCGTCTCCTTGGCGGAATCACCTGGTCCGCGGCAGGCGCCGGCGATCGCAACCAGCACGAGAAGCGCTGGAAAGTGCAGCAGGCCGAGCATGTGCAGCAGCGGCACCAGGCCGACAATCGCCGTACTCGCGGTGTCTGCGACGACGCTGATCCGGCGTGCTCCGACCTTGTCGATCATCGGTCCGCCGACAGCCTTCACCAGCACCAGTGGAGCCATCTCGGCCATCGCCACCAGACCGGTCTTGACCGGCGAGCCGGTGGTGATCAGCACGAACCACGGGATCGCGATCGCGCTGACGCGGGTCCCGCAGATCGATACCACGTTCGCCACCAGGAACGCGATCAGCGGCGCCCGGTTTCCTTTGTCGCCCATCTGCCTCACTCCTCGTCCCGCTGCCGCGTCTCGCGCGGGAAGGCCTGGATCTGGACCGTGACCTGCTCGGCGCCCTCCGGCAGCGGGGCGGTCAGGTCGGCTGTCTTGTACTTGTCCAGCACCGCCATGACCTCGTGCATCATCGCGTCGAGCTGGTCGGCTCGCAGGTGGAAGAAGTAGTCCGCGAGCAGGCTGGCGTCGCGCCAGTCCTCCGGCATGGTCTGCATCGCGTCGATGTAGCCGAAGATGTTCTCGGCGTACGTCTGCCCGATGCCGTGCAGGAAGCCCAGTGCGAGCTCGGGCTCCTGCTCGAGCAGTTCGGCCTTGTTGAACTCGGTGCCTTGGTGGGCCGCCTTCCACCAGCGGTCGCGCGCGTTGCCGCGGCTGTCGTCCTCCAGCACCAGCCCGGCGTCGGCAAGCTGCCGCAGGTGGTAGCTGGTCGCTCCGGTGTTCACGGAGAGCCGGGCCGCCAGGCTGGTGGCGGTCTGCGGGCCGTAGACCCGCAGCAGGCCGAGGATGCGGGTCCGCATCGGGTGGGCCAGTGCTCGCACCAGGTGCCGGTCCAGCCGGACTGTCCGGGGCGGCTCCGGGGGCTCGTTCTCGTCGCTCATGGCGTCGAGCATAGGACTGCAAAGACTCTTTGCAAAGAGATTTTGCAAAGAAGTTGTGCGATTGGCCGCGAGTGATCGCCAGGCGGAGTGCTTGGTTTGTCCACAGGTTGCGGATCGGTGCGTCCGGGCGGGCGGGATCGCGGCATCTTCTCTGTCGACCACGCAGCCAGCCGTGAATGGAGAGAACCAGCAATGATGCGCGTGATGCTCGAGGACGCCGACTACTGCGACGTCCCCGCCGACCTGATGACGTTCGACGACGGGGCGGTGGTGTTCTGGCGCGAGGGCGAGGAGGTCGGCCGGCACCGCCAGGCCCGGATCCGCTCGCTCGAGCTGCTCAACGTGCGCTCGATGACCCGCCGGATCGAGCGCGCCCGCAAGAACCACCCGAACGCCTTCCGCCAGTGGACCCCCGAAGACGAGCAGACCCTGATCGAGATGTTCAACAAAGGCGCCACCAAGGACGAACTGGTCGACACCCTCGGCCGCCAGGAAGGCGGCATAGCCACCCGCCTCCGCTCCCTAGGCCTCCTGGACGACGACCAAAAACTCGAATGAGTCGACGAAGTCGCCCCGCCTGTCGGTCTCTCAGGCTTCATCAGTGCGTCGGCGCAGCACGTCCGCTCCGTCGGTCCGCAGGAGCCTGACGGCTGTCGACCACGGGGTGTCCGGGGAGGAAATGTACGGGGAGTTCGGGGGTGCGACGGTGGGTTTCCGAGACCCTTTTGAGATCGGGGGTGGGGGTCGGAGACAATGGCGCGATGCAACCAGTGGTGCGGGCGGACGAGCCGGCGCGGTCGGCGGAGGTCGGCGCGCTGGAGGTGGTCCGTGCTGCCTTGCTGGACCGGAGTGGTCTGGTGCGGGCGCTGGCCTCCGGGCGGCGGCGCGGTCTCGAGGCGCCGACGTACCTGAGGGTCGAGGTGCGGTATGTCGATCTGAAGAGGCAGCGGCACCTGCAGATCACCGAGTTCGACGAGCGGCAGGCCCACACGCGGAACGTCGCCGAGGCCGACGCGGCGAAGGCGGTCGACGAGCTCCTCGGCGAGCCGTACGGGTCGTGGCACGTGGAGACGACGAGCGAGACCTTGCGGCTGCGCTACACCAAGAAGGGCAAGGAGCTGCTGCACCGGCAGGACGACAGCCGGGAGCAGGAGACCGGCCACGACCGGGTGAAGCAGCGGGTGCTCGATCCGGGCGCGCCGTTCCTGATCGAGCTCGGCATCAGCGACCACCAGGGTCGGGTGAAGCCGTCGCGGCAGGCGAAGTACAAGCAGATCGACGAGTTCTGCAAGCTGCTTGCGCCTGCGCTCGACGAGGCGATCGGGGCGGGGCGGATCGCGGGAGGCCGGCCGCTGCAGGTGGTGGACCTCGGCTGCGGGAACGCGTACCTCACGCTGGCGGCGTACCACCTGCTGTCCGCGGCCGGGCACGACGTCCGGATGACCGGTATCGACCACAACCCGGCGGCCCGGAAGCGGAACGCCCGGGTGGTCGAGGCGCTCGGCTGGCAGGACCACCTGCGGTTCGTCGACGCGACGATCGAAGCGGCCGAGCTCGACGTACGGCCGGACGTCGTACTGGCGCTGCACGCGTGCGACACGGCGACCGACGACGCGCTCGCGCGGGCGGTCGGCTGGGAGGCTCCGCTGGTGCTCGCGGCCCCATGTTGTCATCACGACATCCAAAAGCAGCTCAAGAGCGTCACACCACCGGTGCCTTATGCGTTGATGACGCGATATGGCATCGTTCGTGAGCGGTTTGCCGACGTCCTGACGGATTCACTGCGGGCGGCGGTGCTGCGACAGGTCGGTTACCGGGTGGAGGTCGTGCAGTTCGTGGACAGTCAGCACACGCCGCGCAATCTGCTGCTCCGCGCTGCGCGGACCGGCGCCAAGCCGACCGCCGACCTGCAGGCCGAGTACCAGGCCCTGGTCACCGAGTGGCAGGTCAACCCGCGGCTCGCCCAGCTCCTCCTCCCACCCGAGACGCCTGCTTCTTCCGAGACGCCGCCCGGCGGGCGGAACCCCGGTGCTGGGGTGGTCTCGTGAGGCGACTCCGGAGTGCGTTCGCGCTGCTCGGCGCGACGCTCTGCACGCTGACGGGTGTGGCGCTTCCCACAACGGCGTCGGCGACGGTGGCTGCGGATCCGACCCCGGCGGCTCCGAAGAAGCTGTTCTCGATCCGCGACGACCGGATCAAGGAGTCCTCCGGGCTGGCGAAGAGCGTGAAGCACTCCGGCACGTACTACACGGTGAACGACTCCGGCGACACCGGCCGGGTGTTCGCGATCGACGCGACCACCGGCAAGGTGCAAGCGGTCCTGCGGTTCGGCGCGAAGGTGACCGACGTCGAGGCGCTCGGGGTGGACCGGGACGGCACGATCTACATCGCGGACATCGGCGACAACAAGGCCGACCGGGAGCAGATCGAGATCTACACGATCCAGGAGCCGGAGACGCTCGAGGACGCCGACCTCAAGTACCACCAGTTCGACTTCAAGTATCCGGATGGCGCCCACGACGCCGAGACGCTGCTGATCGAGCCGGGGACCAGCCAGCTGTACATCGTGACGAAGGAGCTCAAGGGCACCGGCTCGATCTACGCCGCCCCGCCGGCCCCGTCCCGCCAAGGCACGAACGAGCTCTCCAAGCTCGCTCCGGCGCCGTCCGGGATCATCACCGACGGGACGTTCATGCCGGACGGTCAACGTGTGATCCTGCGGACCTACACCGACGTCGCAACGGTCGCCTGGGGTGACACTCCGACCGCGATCGCTCGCGGCGCCGCGGTCCTGGGCCAAGGCGAGACCGTCGCGGTGGGCCCCACCGACAACACCGTTCTCGTCGGCAGCGAAGGCGCCAACTCGGCCGTCTATCAACTGACGGCTCCTGCCAAGGCTGTTGTGTCCACTCCGCCGTCCGCCAGCACGACACCCAAGCCGGCGACGACGTCCGACTCCAGCAGCTCCGACTCCGGGAAGAGTCACAACCTGCGCTGGATCATCATCGGCGCCAGCCTGTTCGCGCTCATCATCACGATCGTCACGTTCCCGCCGGGCCGCCGCGAGCGCCAGGACCGCCAGGCCGAGAACGACCGCCTCACCGGCCAATCCCAACCCACCGGCCACCGCCGCCCCCACGCCTGACCCCGCGGGCGCCCAATCCGGCGAGGAATCCGGAAGCGGTACGTCCGGAACCGGGCCTAGCATCGGGCCATGGATCACGAGTTCAGCGGCGAGATCATCGAGTGGCGCGGCCCGGCGCCGTACTACTTCGTCCCCGTCCCGGAACAGGATGCTGCCGCGCTGAAGGCAGCTGCCTCGGCCGCGGGGTACAACAGCTGGGGGATGTTGCCGATCCGCGCCCGCCTCGGCAGCACCGAGTGGAAGACGTCGCTGTGGTCGAAGGACGGCGGCTACGTGGTTCCGCTGAAAGATGCGGTGCGCAAGCCCGCGGGACTGGATGAGGGCGACGAGGTAGAGCTTCGGCTGACGTTCGACGCGCCGACCCGCAAGCAGACGCCGCGGAATCAGGCTGCGGCCAAGCGGGTTCCCGTTCCCCGTACGGCGGGTTCGCGGGAGCCGGTCACCGCCGAGCAGTTGACTATCCTGCCGGCCAACGAGGCGGCGTGGGAGGACCTGCAGGCGGTCTTTGCGGCCGGTGATCCGGCGCGGTGCTGGTGTCAGCGGTACCGGATGCTGCCCAAGGAGTCGTGGGGTTCTGAGGGTCCTGAGGAGCTGGCCGCCCGGCTCCGCGACCAGACGGCCTGCGGGCAGCGCAAGACCGGCCAGAAGGCGGCGGGGACCACGGCGCAGGTCACGAGTGGGCTCGTTGCGTACCTCGATGGCGAGCCGGTCGGCTGGTGCGCCGTCGCGCCGCGGGCGGACCATCCGAGGCTGCTCCGCGACTTCCGTGTGCCCTGGCTGGGCCGCAACGAGGACCGGACCGACGCCACCGTCTGGGCCGTGACCTGCTTCGTCACCCGCGCCGGCTACCGGCGCCGGGGAATCGGCCGCGCTCTCGCTGGCGCCACCGTAGATTTCGCGCGCGAACGCGGGGCCCGCGCGATCGAGGGCTACCCGGACTTCGTCGACGGCGGGTCCGTCGGCACCCTCGCCATGTTCGCCGACGCCGGCTTCGCCGAGGTGAGCCGACCGGGCAACCGCCGCGCCGTCTTCCGCATCGACTTCTGAGCGTCCACCGCGAACGAAACAGCCGCCGGACCCCGGTCGGGTACGGCGGCTGTTCGGGTGATCGGGTTACTTGAGGTTCTCGACCACGTAGTCGATGGCCTGGGTGAGCTTCTCGACGTCATCGGGGTCGACCGCCGGGAACATGGCGACCCGCAGCTGGTTGCGACCGAGCTTGCGGTACGGCTCGGTGTCGACGATGCCGTTGGCGCGCAGCACTTTCGCGACCGCGGCGGCGTCGATCGCGTCGTCGAGGTCGATGGTGCCGACAACGAGCGAGCGGGCGTCGGCGTCGGCGACGTACGGCGTGGCGTACTCCGACTTCTCGGCCCACGTGTACAGCCGGTTGCTGGAGTCCGTCGTACGCGCGACGCTCCAGTCCAGACCGCCCTGGTTGTTGATCCAGTCGGTCTGCTCCGCCATCAGGAACAGCGTGGCCAGCGACGGCGTGTTGTACGTCTGGTTCTTGCTGGAGTTGTCGACCGCGGTCGCCAGGTCCAGGAACGCCGGGATCCAGCGGCCGGTCGCGGCGATCTCCTCGACCCGGGCGAGCGCCGCCGGGCTCATCAGGGCGATCCATAGGCCGCCGTCGGACGCGAAGCCCTTCTGCGGGGCGAAGTAGTACACGTCGGCCTCGTTGATGTCGACCGGCAGACCGGCCGCACCCGAGGTGGCGTCGATCGCGACCAGCGCACCCTCGTCGGCGCCTTCGACGCGCTTGACCGGCGCCATCACACCGGTGGAGGTCTCGTTGTGCGGCCACGCGTACAGGTCGACGCCGGCCTCGGCCACCGCGACCGGACGGGTGCCGGGGTCGGACTTCACGATCGTCGGGTCGCCGAGGTGCGGGGCGAGCTGAGCGGCCTTCGCGAACTTCGAGGAGAACTCACCGAAGCTCAGGTGCTGGCTCTTCTCCCGGATCAGCCCGAACGTCGCGATGTCCCAGAAAGCCGTGGACCCACCGTTGCCGAGCACGACCTGGTAGCCCTCGGGCAGCTGGAAGAGCTCGGCCACGCCGTCCTGGACACGCTTCACCAGGTTCTTCACCGGGGCCTGGCGGTGGGAGGTACCGAGCAGCTTCGCGCCCTCGGTCGCCAGCGCGGCGATCGCTTCCGGACGGACCTTCGACGGCCCCGAACCGAAGCGGCCGTCAGCAGGCTTGAGCTCAGCAGGAATCTGAATGTCGCTGGTCACCAGCGTGTTCCCTTCGTCGTCTGCATTTCAGAAAGCCGACGACGCTGTCAGCGCACACCATCCTCGCACACCCGTCCCAACCCCCACCCCAGGGTCCCACCACCCGGCCCGCGCCCCCTATCCGCACTGGGTGGGTTCCCCCACCGAAGTGGGGGTTCCCCCACCGTGTTCCCGGGCGGGAACCCACCACGCGGTAGGTGAACCCACCATGTGCGCACGAGGCAGGGTGGGGTCCCACCACCCGGCCCGCGCCCCTATCCGCACTGGGTGGGTTCCCCCACCGAAGTGGGGGTTCCCCCACCGTGTTCCCGGGCGGGAACCCACCACGCGGTAGGTGAACCCACCATGTGCGCACGAGGCAGGGTGGGGTCCCACCACCCGGCCCGCGCCCCTATCCGCACTGGGTGGGTTCCCCCACCGAAGTGGGGGTTCCCCCACCGTGTTCCCGGGCGGGAACCCACCACGCGGTAGGTGAACCCACCATGTGCGCACGAGGCAGGGTGGGGTCCCACCACCCGGCCCGCGCCCCTATCCGCACTGGGTGGGTTCCCCCACCGAAGTGGGGGTTCCCCCACCGTGTTCCCGGGCGGGAACCCACCACGCGGTAGGTGAACCCACCATGTGCGCACGGGGTGGGGTGGGGGCCGCACGAGGCGGGGTGGGGGCGCGCGGGGTGGGGTGGGGGCGCACGAGGTGGGGTGGGGGCGCACGAGGTGGGGTGGGGGCGCACGAGGCGGGGTGGGGGCGCGCGGGTTGGGGGTGGGGTGGGGCTCGGGTGGGGTGGGGGCGCGGACTACTCGTGTTTGCGGGTGATGGTTTGGGTGCCGGTCAGGACTGCGACCGGGCCGTCCGGCGTCTCGGTCCACTCGCCGCAGGCGCCGCCGCCTTCGGCGACCTCGAGCGTGAGTTCGGTGCCGTCCATCCGGAGGGCCGGGTGGTAGTACCGCGCCACCCGCTCCGCCTCGCCCTCGATGTAGTGGCCGATCAGCGCCCGCCGGAAGCGGTCCGTGGTGACGTTCGGGTTGCTGCCGTGGACCAGTGCGCCATGGAAGAACAGCACGTCACCCGGCTCCATCTCCACAGGTACGGCGGACCCGGTCGACGGCAGCGGCACCGTGACGTCGGTGAAGCTGACCGTGGTGTCGGCCTTCTCCGTGCACAGGATCGGCCAGCGGTGCGAACCGGGCACGACCTCGAGGCATCCGTTCGCCTCGTCGACCCGGTCCAGCGCCATCCACGCCGCGACGCATGTCCCCGGATCGGCCTTCAGATAGAAGTTGTCCTGGTGCAGCGCCTGCCCGCGGGAACCCGGCGGCTTGAAGTAGACCATCGTCTGCACGGCGTACGGCGACCTGCCGAGCAGCGTCGTCATCACCTGGTCGATGCGCGGGTCGATCATCCACTGCAGCGACGCGTCGTCCCAGCGGTGCATCTGCGCCATCCGCGGGTACCGCTTCAACGGGTCCCGGTCGGCCGAGTCGTGCCCCGCGAAGTCGTGCGACCGCGGTCCACGCTGCCGGACCTTCATGTAGTGGTCCCGCAGCCGGTCGACCTCGTCCGCGGCGAACAGCCCGCGGACCAACGTGCACCCGGTCCGCTCGAACTCTTCCCGGAGTACGACGTCGATGTTGGATGAAACGCTCATGCACAACTCCCGCGTTCGTGCCTTACGCTGCCTGTCGGAACCAATTCTCCTGCCCCGCACCGGGACCGGACCATGGAGGATTTGCGCGAGGAGTTGAACTTTTGTTGCATCGACTGGAGCTCGAGCGGATGTCCGCGCCGACCTTCTGGCGGTGTGAGCCGAGCTGGTCCTGGACCTCGCCCGTGCTCAAGGACCACCTGCTCTGGTGCGTGATGGACGGTCGCGGCGAGCTGGAGCTCGACGGTGAGCGGCAGGAGCTGCACCCAGGAGTCTGCGCCGTCTTCCAGCCCGGAGATGCTCCGCGCGCCACCCACGACCCGCACCGCCGGCTCCTGGTCTTCGGCATGCACTTCCAGACCAGCGGTGCGGCACCGGATCCACGCTGGGGCGAGGTGATGGACCGCGAGTTGCTCGGCGTCCTGGCCCGGACGAGCGACGCGTCGTACAGGAGGCAGGACGCGCTCGGCCGGCGCCAGGCGGAACTGTGCCTCGAGCAACTGATCGCACTGATCTGGGATGCGGTCCACACCCCTGGCCGGCGGGTGACCGACGCCGCGGTCGACGAGATCGCCCGGCAACTCCGTCAGGACCCCGGCCGCGACTGGACGGTGGCGGAGATGGCCTCCAGAGCTTCCCTGAGCCGAGCCCAGTTCACCCGTCGCTTCGTTGCACAGTTCGGGATGTCACCGGCGCAGTACCTCATCCAGGCCCGGATCGACCGCGCGCACCAACTGCTCACCGAGAGCGGCATGACTGTCACCGAGACAGCCGCCGCCCTCGGCTACACCGACGTTCCGTACTTCAGCCGCCAGTACAAGCAACGCACCGGCCGCACACCGAGCCAGGACCGCTGACTACGCCCAGTCCGGGTTCCAGCCCTCGATGGCGTCGGCGGGGCGGGACGCAGGCCCGGAGTAGATCGCCGATGGCCGGATCAGCCGTCCGGTCCGCTTCTGCTCCAGTACGTGCGCACTCCAGCCGGCCGTCCGCGCACACGTGAACATCGACGTGAACATCGGAGGCGGCACCTCCGCGAAGTCGAGGACGATCGCCGCCCAGAACTCCACGTTGGTCTCCAGCACCCGGTCCGGCCGCCGCTCGCGCAGCTCGGCCAGCGCGGCCTGCTCCAGCGCCTCTGCCACCTCGTACCGCGGTGCGGCCAGCTCACGCGCCGTACGACGGAGGACGCGCGCCCGCGGGTCCTCTGCTCGGTACACCCGGTGGCCGAAGCCCATCAGCCGCTCGCCTGCGTCCAGCAAGCCCTTCACGTACGAGCGAGCGTCGCCGGACCGCTCCACGCCCTCGATCATCGTCAGCACCCGCGCCGGCGCGCCACCGTGCAGCGGACCGGACATGGCGCCGACCGCACCGGACAGGGCCGCGGCGACATCCGCACCGGTCGACGCGATCACCCGCGCGGTGAACGTCGACGCGTTCATGCCGTGCTCGGCCGCGGACGTCCAGTACGCGTCAACTGCCTGTACGTGCTTGGGATCCGGCTCGCCGCGCCACCGGATCATGAACCGCTCGGTGATCGTGTTCGCCTTGTCCACCTCGCGTTGCGGCACCATCGGGTGGCCGACGCCGCGGGCCGCCTGCGCGACGTACGACAGCGCCATCACGGCCGCCCGGGACAGGTCCTCACGCGCCTGCACGTCGTCGATGTCGTAGAGCGGCCGCAGACCCCAGGCGGGTGCGAGCATCGCGAGCGCGGACTGTACGTCGACCCGGACGTCGCCGGTGTGCACGGGCAGCGGGAACGGCTCGGCCGGCGGCAGGCCCGGGGTGAAGGAGCCGTCGACCAGCAGGCCCCAGACGTTCTCGAACGGCACTCGGCCGACCAGGTCCTCGATGTCCACGCCGCGGTAGCGGAGCGCCGAACCTTCCTTGTCCGGCTCGGCGATCTGCGTGTCGAATGCGACCACGCCTTCCAGCCCGTGCTGCACCTCGGTCCTCGGATCAGACATGCGACTCCCTCGTCCTCGTCTCGGCGCGCAGGCCCACCAGGAGAGCCGCGCGCCCTGGGCGCTCAGGCAGCATAGTTCTCAGAACTGATGACATGACAGCTTTGTGACCGGTTCGAGGACATTGCGGGATGGTGGACCGGTCAGAGGTCTAGTGTCGACGGCATGGCCAAGCCCCTCCCCGCCCTTGGGCTCGTGATCGGCGTCATCGCGTCGTACGCCGCCATGGTCGCCGCGTCGTATGCGACCACCCGGCTGTTGATCCGCGTCCAGGTCTACAACAGCGACCTGGGCCGCGTGCTGCCCTGGCTCCTGCTGATCATCGCCGTCGCGGTCGTGCTCGGTGTGCTGATGATGGTGCCGGTCATCGGTTCCGGTGTGACGACCGGTGCTGGTCTGCTGCTGACAGTGGTCGGCGTGGCCGTGCTGGTGCTGCCGATCAAGGAGGCGCTCGACCTGGTCAGGCTGTTCCAGTTCCCGGGCTCGAAGTACGGCGGTTCTTACCTGCTGTTCGACGGATCGGTCATCCTGTTCGGCATACCGCTGCTCCTGATCGGCATTCGGCGCTGGGCCGTCGACGCCAAGCTTGCCAAGCTGATGGCGGGTCCGGGGCAACTGCAAGACGGCTACCAGCCCGGCTACCCGCAGCAACAGCCGCAGCAGTGGGGTGGCTACCCGGGCCAGCAGCAACAACCCCCACCCCCGCAGTACCCGGGTCAGCAGCCGCCGCAATAACTTTCGCCGCAGAGCCGGCATCAGGCTCTGCATGGAAGTGCTGGTCGCCTACACCTTCGCGCACGACAGCGCCGCACGCGCTGCGGCCGGTCGCGCCCGCGTGCAGGCGTACTACGGGGCCGAACACCACGGGTACGACGGCGCAGCGGTCGGACTCCACCAATGGGGCCGCCGGGAAGAGCACGACGCCGGTGACGTCCGCCTTGCCGGAGTGCGCGCGATCCTGGCGCAGGATCGACTGGAGCTCTTCACCGATGCGATCGGGGTCTGCCGGCTGTTCGAGCTGCAGTTGCCGGACGGGTGCGTTTGGACCAATCGACCGGTCGCGGCGTTGTTGTTCGCAGGCGTGCCGGCCGTCGCGTCCTCCCGCGGATGGACCTTCGCCGCGGGCTGTGGGTGGTTCATGGACGACAGCACGCCGTACGACGGTGTGCTGGCAGTGCCCGCAGCGACACACATTGTTGCCGACGGCCACCGTCAGCAACGGACGACCAATCCCTACACGCTGGAAGTGAGGGCCGCTGTCCCGCAGGATGTCGTTGCCGAGCCTTACGTCAAACCGGAGCCGGTGGAGCTGATCAAGCGGGCGCTCAGCTGGCACCGGTACGCGGAGGGTCTGCAGCCGGCCAGCAGTCTCTTCGATAGGCCGCTGGGCAGCGAACCGGTCGGTGAGGTTGCCCACGGCTACTTCTATCCACGCGACGTAGCTGAGCTGGACGCACTCCCGCTGCCCGCCAAGCTGCGTGCCTTCAGCAACCACCTGCAGATCCGGCTGATCCCCGACGCGGGCCCGACGCAGGCAGCCCGGGTCGCGGTGACCGAGCAGATCGACCGGGTGCTGCAGGAAGCCGTCGACCTCGGCATCGAGGACGCGACGATGCTCGACTACTTCTACGTCGTCGAGCCGCTCCGTCGAGGGGCTGCGCCCTTTACCCCCGTCCGGAGGAACCTCGCGTCGGCCGCCGACCGTGACCTGATCGAGCCGCTCCTCGCCGACGTCGAGGGTTTCGGAGACCTCAGCACGCTCTGGGCCGCCTCGGTAGCCGGTGCAAGCTCGGCTACCGGCGAGGCAACGCTCCGGCAGGCCCTCTGGCGAGCCACCTTCGATCAGCATCTCGCCGAGGTCAACAAGTAGGCTCGACGCGTGGATCTTGCGGAGATGCGGCGTACGTACGGGCTGGGGGAGTTGCTCGAGGAGCAGATGGCCCCTGACCCCATCCAGCAGTTCGAAACCTGGCTGCAGCACGCCCGGGACGCCGGCCTGGCGGAGCCCAACGCCATGGTGCTGGCCACGGCCGACGGTGACGGCCGACCGTCGGCGCGGACGGTCCTGCTGAAGCGGGTCGACCAGCGCGGGCTGGTGTTCTACACCAACCAGCAGTCCCGCAAAGCCGACGACCTGGCCAGCAACCCGCATTGCGCGCTGGTGTTCCCGTGGCACGCAATGGAGCGCCAGATCCGCGTCGAGGGCACGGTGACCAAGCTCCCGACCGACGAGGTCGACGAGTACTTCGCCGGCCGGCCGCGCGAGTCACAGCTCGGCGCCTGGGCGTCCCAGCAGAGCCGGCCGGTCCATTCCCGCGAGGAGCTCGACCTGCAGTACGCGTCCTACGAGCGCCAGTGGCCGGAGGGCACCGAGATCTCCACGCCGTACTTCTGGGGCGGATACCTGGTCGCCCCAGAAGCGTTCGAGTTCTGGCAGGGCCGCGTCGGCCGGCTGCACGACCGCCTGGCTTATCGCCGCGCCAGCTCCGGCGACGGTTCCTGGGAGCTGTCCCGGCTCCAGCCCTGATCGGTCTCCCGGAAGCCGTTGCGTTCCCACCACCGCACGAGCGGCGCGGGCGCCCACCAGTTGGCACGACCGAGCAGCCGCATCGTCGCCGGCACCAGCAGTGCCCGGACGATCGTCGCGTCCAGCGCGATGGCGATCACCAGCCCGACGCCGATCATCTTCACGAACACGATGCCCGACGTGGAGAACGCCGCCACCACGATGATCAGCAGCAAGGCCGCGCTGGTGATGATCCCGCCGGTGCGCTGCAGTCCGTGGGCGACCGCCTCGGTGTTGTCGCCGGTCCGGTCGTACTCCTCCCGGATCCGGCTGAGCAGGAACACCTCGTAGTCCATCGACAGTCCGAACAGGACGGCGAACAGCAACACCGGATTCGTCGCGTCCAGGAACCCGGCCGGCGTGAAGCCGAGGAACCCGGACAGGTGCCCGTCCTGGAAGATCCACACCATCGCCCCGAACGCCGCCGACAACGACAGCACGTTCATCAGCAAGGCCTTCGCCGGCAGCACGAACGAGCCGAAGGCGATGAACAGCAGCACGAACGTCACCACCACGATGAATCCGCCCATGTACGGCGCCCGCTCCTTCAGCACATGCAGCAGATCGATCACCGCGGCCGTCTCACCACCGATCTGGACCTGCGTACCCGTCGGCGCCGGCACCGCGCGCACCCCATGTACGACGTCCCGCGCCGCCAACTCCTGCCCGGTGAAGTGAGTGTGCACGACAACGGACGCGATACCGTTGGCATAACCACCGATCCGCACGTTGTCCACGTCTCGCACCTGCTGCAGTCGCGAGATGTACGGCGCCAACGCCGCCGCCGGATCGCTCGGAGCGGAGTCGAACCGCACCGCCGCGTAGATGTCCGACCCGCCCGCTCCTGGGAAGTCGCGTTGCAGCGTCTCGGTCACCGTCCGCGAGGTGGCGCCCGGCGGCAACGATCGATGATCGACCCCGCCCAGTTGCGCTGACAGGAACGGGATCCCCAGCACCAGCAGCACCGGAACGAGCACCAGCACGTACCGCACCGGCCGCCGCATCACACTATGCGCCAGGCGATACCACGCGCCGTGTTCTCCAGAAGTCTTGCGGGGCTTGAAGATCCGCAGGCTGTTCACCCGGTGCCCGAGCACGGCGAGCAGTGCGGGCAGCGCGGTCAGTGCCGCGATCATCGCGACCGCGACGGCGGCAGCACCGCCGTACGCCATCGACTTCAGGAACATCACCGGGAACAGCACCAGGCTGCTGATCGCCACCCCGACCGTCACGCCGGAGAACGCGACCGTCCGCCCGGCCGTCGCCATCGTCGCGGTCAGCGCCGTCTCGACATCGTTGCCGCGAGCAAGCTCTTCGCGGAAGCGGGTGACGATGAACAGCGCGTAGTCGATCGCCAGCCCGAGCCCGATCATCGTGACGATGTTGATCGAGAAGATCGACACGTCGGTGACCGCCGACAACCCACGCAGCAGTACGAACGCGCCGAGGATCGCGAGCGCGCCGACGAACAACGGCAGGGAGGCCGCGACCAGACCGCCGAAGACGACCACCAGCAGCACCAGCACGATCGGCGTCGAGATCGACTCGGCCTTCACGATGTCGTGCTCGGTCTGCGTGTTCACCTCGTCGAAGACCGCGATCTCGCCGCCGACCTTCGTCTCCAGCCCGGGAGGCGCGGTCCGGACGTGCGACGCGATCCGGTGGAACGTCTCCAGCCGGGCCTCCTGATCGGCGCCGGCCAGCGTGAGTACGGCGTACGTGCTGTGCTGATCCTTGGACACGAAGACCGGGGACTTGGTGCTCCAGTACGTCGAAACGCCGGTCACGTCGGCGGTCGGCAACCCGGCGAGATGGTTCTCGACGGACTGCTTGAACGCCGGGTCGGCGACGGTCCCGGACGGGCTGCGGTACAGCACGACGACGTCGGTGCCGGTGCGGCCGACGTTCTGCTCGATGGTCGCGACGGCGTTCGCGGCCTCGGTGTCCGGCGCGTCGAAGCCGCCGTTCGCGAGGGAGCCGAACACGCCGGTGCCCCAGGCCAGTCCGAGGACGACGAAGACCCCGGTCAGGGCGAGCACCAGACGGCGGCGCCGGTACGTGAAGTGGCCGAGCGTCTCGAACACGAAACTCTCCCCAGCGAGTAGATTGAGCGGCAGGAGCTTGAGTGAACAGCGTTAACTGTTAACGGTGTTCACTCTAAGGTCTTGCCCTACCGCGATGTCAAGGAGAGTTCTGAAGTGGAGAGCCGGGACCGGCGGCGAGCGGCGACGCTGGCCGAGATCAAGGCGGCGGCCCGGCGGCTGCTGGTCAGCGGCGGTTCGGCCGCGGTCGGCCTGCGGGCGGTCGCCCGCGAGCTCGGCCTGACCCCGCCCGCGCTGTACCGGTACTTCCCGAGCCACGAGGCGCTGATCGGCGCGATGATCGCCGACCTGTACGACGAGCTGACGACCGCGCTGATGCAGTTGCAGACGACCGAAGAGGCGCCGGATCTCGGGGAGCGGCTCTACCTGCTGGCCAACGGCCTGCGGAACTGGGGACTGGCACATCCGGCCGAGTTCGCGCTGCTCTTCGGTACGGCCGTCCCGATGACGGATGCGGACAGTCACGACGAGACGCCCGGCCATCAGGCGGCGATGCGGTTCGGTGCCGTCTTCAAGGAACTGGTCGCGCAGATCTGGCACTGGAAGCCGTTCCCGTACCCGCCCGACGAGCTGCTCGGGAAAGAGCTGATCGCTCAGCTGACGGAGGAGTCCGAGCACTTCCAGGGCATGCCGCCCGGCGCGATCTATCTGTCGCTGACCTACTGGACCAGGCTCTACGGCCTGATCTGCATGGAGGTCTTCGGCCAGCTGCACTGGGTGCTGCCGGACGCCGGCGCGTACTTCGAGGCCCAGCTGCGCGAGATCGGCGAAGCGCTCGGCCTGGACTGCCCACCGCCGGAAGAATAGAAAAAGCCCGCGGGCGCTTCCAGAGACACGACCGGGTGGCCGAACTCAGGGTCAGGCGGACTACCTGACTGCCCGCGGGCCCGGTGGCTGGCGTTGGTTTCGGCCTACCACTTGCCCACTAACTGTGGTTGGCGGTTAGCCCGCCGCCACCTCACGAGTCCGATAGCAATTCATGCGTTGGACCACCTCCCTTCGCGTGTACTCAGAACTTACTGTCAGCCGGTCAACGGTTCAACCGTTTTTCGCCCAGGGATGAACGAGAATCGGAGTCATGATCAGACTCGGGCTGCCGGTGATCGTGCTGTTGATCGGAACCGCCTGGTTCGGGTGGGCGTCGTACCGCCGGGCCGTCCAGGCAGAGCAGGCGCTGGCCGAGGTCAACGCCGAGCACCGGGCGCTGATGCGTGAGGTCAGGTCGCTCGAGCGGGCGGTCGCGGCTGCCGAGCAGGGCCTGCGTACGCTCAGCTCGCATCCGTCGGTACCGCGCGACGTCGCGGTCACCGCCGACCTGACCCTCGCCGACGTTCGGCGTCTGGTGGAACGCAACAAGGAGATCGACGACTGATGGCAAAACTGGGGAACGCAGCCGCCGCGATCAAGCCCAAGGGCGGTGGCAGCGTGAAGGTGAAGGTGATCGGCGGGCTGATCGTCGCCGTGATCGCCCTGATCATCCTGTTCAACATCTTCAACTTCGCGAACACCGACGCGAACCGGATCGGCCTGCACTACGGCGGCGGCGTGATCGAGGACAAGAAGTTCAAGTCGATCGTCCCGCCGGGCTCGACGAACAAGCTGATCGGCCCCGGCGACACGCTCTACACGTACCCGATCGACCAGCGCTCGTACATCATCGGCGGCGACGGCGCGGACACCGACGCGGCCGACGAGGTCACCGTGGTCAGCAAGGACAACGTCCGGCTCGGCGTCCGGGTCCAGGTGTACTTCACGCTGAACCGGAACCAGGACGTGATCAAGTCCTTCCACGAGCGCATCGGCCTGAAGACCGAGGCCTACGAGGAGAGCGGCTGGAACGACATGCTGCAGAGCTACTTCCGGCCGCAGATCGACCGCGCGCTGTCCGCGGTGGCGACGAACTACAACTGGGCCGAGCTCTACAACAACGAGGCGAAGAAGTCCGCGTTCCAGAGCGCGGCGGCCAAGGAGTTCACCCGGCTGCTGCCGGCCGCGGTCGGCGGCGACTACTTCTGCGGGCCGGGCTACAACGGCAGCAACGATTGCGGTGAGCTGTCGTTCACGATCCAGAAGCCGATGCCGCTGGACAAGGGCATCATCGACGGTCTGGAGGCCAAGCAGCGCGCCGAGCTGGCGAAGGCCACCCAGGAGCAGAAGAACCAGCAGGTGAACGTCGAGCTGCAGTCGGTCAAGCAGCAGGTCGCGATGCTCGGTGCGAACGGCTACCTGCTGAAGACCGCGATCGAATCGGGCAAGATCCAGTTCATGGTCATCCCGCAGAACGGCAACGTCAGCATCCCGGTGCCGACCACCACGCCGTCCACCCCGAACGACCAGCCCACCCAGCCGGCCAGGTAGTTCCATGAACGCGTTGCCGACCCACCTCGAGCTTGTGCAGGGCGTCGTCCTGCCCAAGCCGGTCGGCGCGCACCCGGTGCTCGACTTCGTCAACACCCGGTCCGAGTGGACCACCCGAGGCCCCGCCCGGACCGAGTGGCTGACGTCGTACGAGGCCTTCCTGATCTGGAACTCGTACGTCGGCCTGTTGTCGCCGGCGACCGTGTTCCGGCTGATCGAGCAGGCCGGCAGCAGCTCGACCGAGGTGGGACGGCGGCTGCAGGCCACGCTCGACTTCCGCGTCGACCTGTACGACGTCCTGACCGAGCAGGCGACCGGGACCACGTTCGAGGCCGCCGCGCGGCTGATCGAGAAGGCCTACGGCGGTCGCCGGCTCGTCCCGACCGACGACGGGCTGACCTGGGAGCTGCGGGAGGACCTCGCGCTCCCACTCCACAACCTCGCGCTGCTGGCGGGCGACCTGCTCACCGGCCCGTCCCGCGGGCATGTCCGCACCTGCCCGTCCTGCGGCTGGCTGTTCCTCGACCCGCGCGGTCGTCGCCGATGGTGCTCGATGGCCACGTGCGGGAACCGCGCCAAGGTCCGCGCCCACGCCGCGCGGACGCGTTAGGTGGACCGCTGTGCATGCACAACCCGCGATCGGACCGGGTTTGGAGGCTGTTCGGGCGGGTTCTGCCTGCCTGCAGGACCAAGTCAGTTGAAGGCGGATGGGTCGACCGTGATCCAGGTGTGCTTCGCCCGGGCGAGCACCCGGCCGTCGGCGTCGTACAAGGTGCTGGCGGTGAACGTCTTGCGGCCGTCCTCGCCGAGGTAGCGGCCGAGCGCGACGCACTCCTCGCCGACCTGGGGTCGCGCGTCGACGCACGCGGTCAGCTGGCCGAGCACCGAGGGACGGCCTTCGAGATCGATCGTCCAGCCGCCGGGGCAGTCGAGCGCCGCCCACAGGAACAGGTCGTCGACCAGGCCGTCGGTCGCCAGATCAGCGGCCGGCTTCCACGTGCACGCCGTACGCCCGTCACCGATCGGACCGGGCTTCAGTTGCAGACCGCCTTGGTTCGCCGGCCCGCAGACGAAGCAGCTCGGGAACGGGTGGTCCCGCAGCCCGCGGTACGACGCCTCCGCCGCGCGAGCCTCCGCCGGCAGCACCGCGTCGATGGTCGCGTCGGCGAGGAAGTCGCTGTCGACCGGTACTGCGTCCGCGACCAGCTCGTCACCGTCTGTCAGCCGAGCCCCGTCGCCGATGGCCGACAGGTCGAGGTCCTTCTGGAGTGGTGGCGGCATCCGTAGCCGCACCTGCGGAACGAGTGCGCCGTTGAGCCGCGCCGCCAGCGTCGTCCCGACCAAGCCGGCCACGTATCCGCCGTTGCCCGACCGCTCCGGCCCCCGGAAACGTTGGTCGACCCACACAAAAGCCATGGCCCTGGACCCTAGCCCACTAACAGGTTTCACCCGATCGTGCACGGGCCGTGGTGGAGGTGTGAGTGCGCAGAACCGTGGGAAGGAAAGGGTTTCAGAGAAATCTGAGGATTTCTCGGAGACAACCGAGCTGAGCCCTCCAGTTCAAACGACCGTTTGAACTATGCTGACTGCAGGCTACTGCGCGTGAGCAGGTGGGGTGCCTGCGCGAGCGGTAGCCGGGGGGAAGGAGAACTCTGTGGAAACACCGGTCGAAACGACCAGGGAAAGACTGCTCAACGTCGCCGAGCAACGGTTCGGTGAAGGGGGTTACGAAGGAACCTCGTTGCGGGCCATCACGGTCGCGGCGGCCGCGAACATCGCCGCGGTCAACTACCACTTCGGTTCGAAGGAAGCCCTGCTGCGGGCTGCCGTGGCGCGGGCGATGGCGCCGGTCAACACCGAGCGGCGGCGCCGGCTGGACCAGTTGGAGGCCGGCGGGCCGCCAACGCCGGAGGAGCTGATCCGGGCGTTCATCGAGCCCGGGCTGGAACTCGTGCTGCGGCGCGGCGACCGCGGTGCGGTGGTCGCGCGGTTCATCGGCCGGATCGCGTTCGATCCGAGCAAGCGGATCCGGGAGCTGTACGCGGCCGAGTCGGATCCGATCGAGAGCCGCTACCTGGCCGCCCTGCAGCGGGCATTGCCGCAAGCATCGCCGGACGCCGTCGCGTTCGGGTACGTGAACATGCTCGGTCTCCTCGCCCTGCATCAGTCGCAGGCACTGTCACCGACGCCGGGTGCCGCCGGCTCGGGCGACACACCGGAGCCCGGGAAACTCGCCGAGAACCTGGTCGCGTTTCTGGTCGCGGCCTTCGACCGCGGTCTGCGGCCCTGATCGACAGCCCGGAAACCGTGGCTCCCTGCCCACGGCTCCCGGGTGCGAATGAGCACTGGTCCGAGTGAGTTTTGTCCGTGTTTTGCTCACGGATGTTCGGACCGCCGGGTAACGCTGCATAATGGCGCTCCGTGGACCCCTGTGAAGTCGTGGTTGCCGTCGACCTCGGTGGAACCCGGATGAAGTGCGGCCTGGTCGCCGCCGACGGTGCCGTGCTGCACCGCGAGACCAGGCCGACGCCCCGGGCTGCTTCGGACGAGCGTGGCGGCGGTCGCGTCGTGCTCGAGGCGCTGCTGGAGACCGTGGTCGAGCTCAGCCAAAAGGCGACCGCCGACGGTCATCGGGTGCGCGCCATCGGGGTCGTGGTGCCCGGCGTGATCGACGCCGAGCACGGCACCGTCGGCGCCGAGAACCTGGAGTGGGTCGCGACGCCGGTGCTGGCCGAGCTCAAGGCTGCGATCAGCGACGACGTACCGATCGTGCTGGCCCACGACGTCCGCGCCGGCGGGTACGCCGAGCTGCGCCAGGGCGCCCTGGCCGGTACGACGAACTCGATGTTCCTGCCGCTCGGCACCGGGATCGCGGCGGCGATGATCGTCGACGGCTCCCTGGTCAGCGGCGACGGGTACGCCGGTGAGCTAGGCCACTCGAAGTTCATCTATGGCGACGCCGCCGAGCTCTGTGCCTGCGGTCAATGGGGGTGCCTCGAGACAGTCGCTTCCGCCGCCGCCCTGGCCCGCCGGTACGCCGCTCGCACCGGACGAACGGTGGACGGCGCCCGCGAGGTGATGGAGCTGCTGGCCGCCGGAGACCCTGACGCGGCCCAGGTCTGGCAGGACGCGCTGGCCGCCCTGATCGACGCGCTGGTCCTGTACACGACCCTGGTCGCCCCGACCCGGATCGCGATCGGCGGCGGGCTGGTCGGAGCCGGAGAAACCCTTCTGCAGCCGCTGCGCGAAGGTGTGCACGCGCGCATCACGTTCCAGCGCGAGCCGGAGATCGTCGCCGCGGTGCTGGGTGAAGAGGCGGGCATGCTCGGTGCGGCGCAGATGGCCTGGGACCGGGTGGCAGCCGAAGAGGAGGAGCACAGCGCATGACGACGTACCGCGTCGGTCGGGTGGTCACGCCGGATGACGTCCTGGAGAACGCCTGGATCCAGGTGGTCGACGAGGACATCCACGCGTTCGGTCGCCGGTCCGAGGGGATGCCGGCCGACGGCAAGCGCCCGGAGGACCTCGGCGAGGTGACTGTCGTACCGGGGTTCGTCGACATCCACACGCACGGCGGCGGCGGGTCAACGTACTCGACCACCGATCCGGAGGAGGCGCGCAAGGTCGCGGCCTTCCACGCCAAGCACGGGACGACGACCACGCTGGCCAGCCTGGTGACGGCGCCGCTCGACGTGCTGGTCTCGCAGACGGACTGCCTGAACGACCTGATCGCCGACGGAGTCATCGCCGGCGTGCATCTCGAGGGACCGTTCCTGTCCGCGGCGCGGTGTGGTGCGCACGATCCGTCGCTGCTGCGGCCGCCGCTCAAGGACGACGTGGCGAAGGTGCTGAGCGACGCGGTCAAGATGGTGACGATCGCGCCCGAGCTCGAGAACGGGCTCGAAGCGATCCGCCAGGTGGTCGACGCCGGCGCGGTCGCGGCGCTCGGGCACACGGACGCGACGTACGAGCAGATGGTCGCCGGGGCGGATGCCGGCGCGACCGTGGCGACGCACCTGTTCAACGGGATGCGTCCGTTCCACCACCGCGACCCCGGTCCGGTCGGCGCCGCGCTGAACGACGAACGGCTGCTGCTCGAGGTGATCAACGACGGCATGCACCTGGACCCGCAGGTGGTCCGGGTCGCGCTCGCGGCCGCCGGGGTGAACCGGATCGCGCTGATCACCGACGCGATGGAGGCGACCGGGATGGGCAACGGCCGCTACAAGATCGGCAACCTCGAGGTCGACGTCAAGGACGGCCTGGCGACGCTTGCCCACGGCACGCATTCGATCGCCGGCAGCACGCTGACCATGGACGTTGCCTACCGCAACGCGGTGACGGCCGGGGTCACGCTGGTGGACGCGTCGCGGATGGCGTCGACGACCCCGGCACAGACCTTCGGCTGGTACGACGTCGGCTCGATCGAGAGCGGGAAGCGCGCGGACCTGGTGCTGCTGGACGACGAGTACGCCGTGCAGAAAGTGATGCGGGCCGGGTCGTGGCTGGACTGATCGGAACCGTCACCCTCAACCTCGCGCTGGACGTGACGTACGAGGTCGACGAACTGCAGGTCGGCGGCAGTCATCGCGTCGACCGGATCCGTCGGCGGGCCGGGGGCAAGGGCGTGAACGTCGCCCGGGTCGCGGCGACGCTCGGGCATCAGGTGCTGGTGCTCGGGTTCGTCGGCGGTGTCACGGGTGAGCTGGTGGCGGAGGAGTTGTTCGACGCCGGGCTGACCGCTCTGCTCACACCGATCGCCGGTGAGACCCGCCGTACCGTTGCCATTGTGAACGGAGCGGACGGCGACGCGACGATCTTCAACGAGGCCGGTCCGACCGTGACTACGGACGAGTGGCGGGCGTTCCTGGATCGGATGCCCTGGGGCCGGATGGGCGTCCTCGCCTGCTCGGGCAGTCTGCCGCCGGGGTTGCCGGCCGACGCGTACGCCGAGCTCGCCGTCCGTGGCCGGCATCACGACGTGCTGTCGGTGATCGACGCCGGTGGTGACGCGTTGACCGCCGCAGCGAAGGTTGGTGCTGTAGTGCGGGCCAACGCGTCGGAGCTGCGTGCGGCCGTCGGCGACGTGGAAGTCGAGGAAGGTGCGTCGGAGCTGGTCGCGCAGGGTGCGACCGCGGCGGTGATCACCGACGGCCCCCGCGGGATGGTTGCCGCTAGCAAGAAAGGCGTCTGGCGGGCGTTGCCGGTCGAGACCGTGAGCGGCAATCCGACGGGCGCCGGCGATGCCTGTACGGCCGTGGTCGCCGCAGCTGTCGCGGAATCGCCGGAGCCCGACTGGTCCGTCGTACTCAAGTCCGCCGTCGCCGCCTCCGCCGCCGCGGTGCTGACCCCCGTTGCCGGGGACATCGATCTGGCCGCGTACCGCCGCTGGCAACCCCAGGTCACCGTTAACTAGAAGGAGTTCTCATGCCGTTGGTTTCCGGTGCGGAGGTTGTGCTGGCTGCGGCCAAGGCCGGCCGTGGGGTTGGCGCGTTCAACGTGATCCAGCTCGAGCACGCGACCGCGCTGATCGCGGGCGCCGAGCAGGTCGGTGCGCCGGTGATCCTGCAGATCAGTGAGAACGCGGTGAAGTACCACGGCGCGCTCAAGCCGATCGGCGTCGCGACGCTGGCTGCGGCAGCGGCCGCGTCGGTGCCGGTTGTCGTCCACCTGGATCACGCGATGGATCGGGACCTGGTCACCGAGGCAGTCGCGCTCGGGTTCACGTCGGTGATGTACGACGCGTCCAAGCTCGAGTACGCCGACAACGTGGCCGCGACGACCGAGGTCACGGCGTACTGCCACGACCACGGGGTCTTCGTCGAGGCCGAGATCGGCGAGGTCGGCGGCAAGGACGGCGTGCACGCGCCCGGCGCCCGCACCCGGCCGGACGAGGCCGTGGCTTTCGCCGAGGCGACCGGTGTGGATGCACTCGCCGTCGCAGTCGGCTCCTCCCACGCCATGACCGAGCGCACCGCGACCCTCGACTTCGACCTCATCACGCAACTCCACGAGGCCGTCGCAGTACCGCTTGTCCTGCACGGTTCCTCCGGTGTCGCCGACCCCGACCTCACTCGCGCGGTCGAGGCCGGCATGACGAAGGTCAACATCGCCACCCACCTCAACAACGTGTTCACCGCAGAGGTCCGGCAGATCCTGGCCGGCAACCCCGGTCTGGTCGACACCCGCAAGTACCTCGGCCCGGCCCGCGACGCGGTAGCGGCTGAGGTCGCGCGGTTGCTCGGGGTGCTGAAGGCGACGGCCTAGATCCCGGCGCTGCCCCGGATCCAGTGCGCGCGCAGGTCGTCGCGGGCGACCTGGACCTGCTCGCGGGTCGTCGGATCGGGGACCTCGAAGTCGTCGATCAACCGGGTGAGCGCCATCTCCACCGCCGCGACCAGCGCGTCCTCCTCGGACAGGTCGGCCTCGGCCACTCCTCGCAGGCCGGCGGCGAGCGCTGCCAGCCCGGCCAGTTCCTGGTCGGTGAACCGCACCCGGATCTCGGTCTTGCTGTCCACGCCCGCCTCCTCGATGGTTGGTACAGTCATGGTGCAGTGCAACGATCATGTTGCACAAGAGTGAGGGGTCGCGGATGACGGCGGCGGTGGACGAGACGTTGCGCACGGCTGCCATCGCCGTCCTGGCCGAGTACGGCTGGGCCGGCGTGACGCTGGAGCGGGTCGCGGAGAAGGTCGGCCGGTCCCGGGTCACGCTCTGGCGGCAGGGACTGACCGTCGAGGCGCTGCTGAGCTCGCTGCTGGACGCGCTGGCCGACGACTACCGGGACACGATGTGGCCGGTGCTGGCCGGTTCCGGGACCGGGCGCGAGGGCCTGATCCGGACCCTCGAGGCGCTGTTCGACGTGATCGACCGGCACCTTCCGCTGATGCTGTCGTCGGATCTGGTGTTCCACCAGGAGCAGGCCCGCAACGGGCCGGTCTCGTTCCTCGATCCGTTCGAGCGGTTCCTTCGCGACGGCGAGGCGGACGGCACGCTGCATCCGCACGGCCGGGTCAGCGACGTGGCCGAGGTGCTGATGGTCTCGGCGGCCTTCACCTACGTGCACATGCGGGGCCGGCACCACTGGTCGCGGTCGAGGGCCCGGCGCCTGACCCTCGACCTGGTGCTCCGCGGCGTCCTGGAGGCATGAAACATGCCTGTTGCACGAATTGCAACAAGCGTGTTTCATTGAGGGCATCATCACCTTCTCGCGGAGGAGACCGCCATGACACTGCCGTACGCCGAACCGCTGGTCCGCCTCGAGCCGCAGCCCCGGGTGATCCCCGAACCGCCCCGGGTCGGAGAGCCCGGCGGGGACCCCTGTGGACTGTGCGGCTGGCTGTCCGGCCTGGACGACGCTCGGAACGCCGAGGACAAACCGCTCTGGTACGACGACGACTGGGCGCTCTGCCGGGCGACCGGCGTCACCATCCCCGGCGTCGTCTGGCTGACCAGCCGCGCTCACCACGACTCGTTCGCGGATCTGCCGGACGCTCTGGCGCGCAGCTACGGGCCGATGGTCGCCCGGGTCGAGCGGGCCATCCTCGCGCTCGGCGGCATCGCCCGGGTGCACGTCTATCGCTGGGGCGACGGCTCGGCGCATTTCCACGTGTGGTTCTACCCGCGGCCGCTGGGCATGCTCGAGGCCAAGCGGGAGATGCTTGCCGTGTGGGCGGACGTGCTGCCCGAAGCCCCGAAGGAGGTCGTCGCCGATGCCGAGGCCAAGATCGCGGCGTCGCTGGCGGCGGACAGCTGACATGAGCACACCCCAGCCCGTGCCGGAGCAGACCGGCGCGGCCGGGCTCGCGCGGCGGCTCGGGCTGGGCGATGCGGTCCTGATCGGGCTCGGGTCGATGGTTGGGGCCGGGGTGTTCGTGGTCTGGTCGCCGGCCGCACGGGCGGCGGGGTCCGGTCTGCTGGCCGGGCTGGTGATCGCAGCAGTTGTTGCCTACTGCAACGCTGCCTCGTCGGCACAGTTGGCTGCGGTGTACCCGGTGTCAGGCGGCACGTACGTCTACGGCCGCGAACGCCTGGGGGAGTGGTGGGGCTTCGCCGCGGGCTGGTGTTTCGTGATCGGGAAGACGGCGTCATGTGCCGCGATGGCGCTGACGTTCGCCACCTATGTCACGGATGTCGACTGGTTGCGGCGGCTGATCGCCTTGACGGCCGTTGTCGCGCTCGCGGCGGTCAACTACCGAGGTATCACCCGGACCGCCCGCCTTGCCCGGATCCTCGTCACCTGCACGCTTCTCGTGCTCGCCCTCGTGCTGGTCCTGCTGTTCACCGGCGAGCCCCAGCATCATGCATCGGCCGGTACTTCGGCGTACGGCGTGCTGCAGTCGGCGGGCCTGCTGTTCTTCGCTTTCGCCGGCTATGCGCGGATCGCGACGATGGGCGAGGAGGTCCGTGAGCCGGCCAGAACCATCCCGCGAGCGATCACCATCGCCCTGGTCATTGCTATTGGCATCTATCTGCTCGTCGCGTTCGCGTTGCTCCGGACCGGCGACCCCGCGTCGACCACGGCGCCCCTCGCGGCCGCGGTCGACGGGGTCGGTGCGGCCTGGGCGACGCCGATCGTCCGGATCGGCGCCGCGCTCGCCAGCCTCGGCGCCCTGCTCGCCTTGATCGCCGGCGTCGGCCGCACCACGCTCGCCATGGCCCGCAACCAGGACCTCCCGACCTGGCTGGCCGCCGTACATCCCCGCCACCAGGTCCCGCACCACGCCGAACTCGCGCTCGCCGCGGTCGTCGGCGTACTCGTCCTCAGCACCGATCTGCGCGGCGTGATCGGCTTCTCGTCGTTCGGCGTCCTGCTGTACTACGCGATCGCGAACGCATCCGCCTTCACCCAGCCGGCCGATCAACGTCGCTGGCCCCGCGCCGTCAACGTGATCGGCCTGACTGGTTGCCTCGTGCTCGCGGTCACCCTCCCGTGGACGTCCGCGGCTGTCGCCGCGGCATTCCTCGCCGCGGCCCTGCTGGTACGGCGGCTCAGGACAGGTCGCGCCGGATCCGCCAGAAGCTGAAGCCTGTCAGCGCCAATGCCAGCAGCATGAAGAGCCCGAACTCGCGCCACTGCAGCGGCCAGAACTTGTCGGCCGTGAAGTACTTGATGTGCTGCCGGTACCCCTCGTCGGCCAACCGCTGGTAACACGCGGCGGCTTTGGCCGACACGCTGCCCTGGGTCGACACGGTGCCCCCGTCTGCCGCCGACCCTGGGGGACGCGGCGCGCAGTCGACCACCCAGCTCGGCAGGCTCGCCTTCTTACCTGCCTTGTCCACGGTCGTGTCGGACAGCTTCCACGCGCCGACCGCTCCGGACGCGACCTCGATCTGTACCACCCGTGGATTCGGCCCGTCGCCGCTGAGCCCGAAGCCGCGGATGTTGTCGGCCGTCACCACGATGTACTTGTCCGTCGGCGCGAGCAGGTGCGGCCGGACCAGCGTCGGCGTGACGACCTGCACCAGGATCACGGCCGCCAACGTGACCGCGAGCGCGACGACAGTACGGCGAACCGCGAGACCCACCGCGACCCCGAGGGCGAACGCGAAGGCGGCGTAGCCGACCGGGACCAGCCCACGGGCGGAGAAGACCGGCGGGAACATCCGGGGCAGGTAGGTGTTCGAGTCCTGCCCGGCGTTGATCGCCTTGTCGATCGGATTGGCCCACCAGGTCACGGCGAGGCTCAGCAGACCGGTGATCGCGATCGCGGTCAGGCCGGTGAACGCCATCTTGCCGGCCAGCCAGCGAAGCCGGCCGATGCTCTGGCTCCACACCAGCCGGTGGGTGCCGGTCTCCAGTTCGCGGGCGATCAGCGGTGCGCCCCAGAACGCCCCGATCACCGGCGGCGCGGCGTACAGCATCAACTGACCGATGATGTACAGCAGCGGGTTGAGCCGCTGGAAGCCGAGGTTCTGGATGAATTGGGTCGTGAGCCGCCGGTAGTCGTCGGCGAGGCCCGGTCCGGTCAACGCGAAGAACAAGGCCGCGGCGACGATCACCGACGCGACCACCAGGAACTGCACGCGGAACTGCCGCCAGGTCAGCCAGATCATCGCTGCACCTCCAGAACCGGGCGCTCGGGCTGGACGTCGCGGCCCATGTAGGCCAGCACGAGGTCCTCGAGCGTGAGCTGGGAGACCGTCCAGGCCGGATCGTGGATCGGCTGGTCGGTCCGGATCAGGTACGTCGACTGCCGGTCCGTGTGGCTGGCCGTCACGACATGCTGGTCGCGCGGCATGTCCTTCGGATCCCGGCGCGGACCGGTCAGCCGGAAGTGCGTCGCCAGCAGCGTGTCGATCTCACCGCTGACCTGCACCCGGGACTCGACGAGAACGATCAGGTAGTCGCAGGCACGTTCCACATCGGAGACGAGGTGTGAGGACAGCAGAACGCTCAGCTCCTGCTCGGCGACCGCCTCCATGAGGTCCTGCAGGAACTCTCGCCGGGCCAGCGGATCAAGCGCGGCGACCGGCTCGTCGAGGATGAGCAGATCGGGCCGCTTGGCCAGGCCGAGGGTAAGTGCGAGCTGCGCCCGCTGACCACCGGACAGCTTGCCGGCCCGCTGCTTCGGATCGAACCGCAGGTGCTGGAGTCGCTTCTGGGCAAGGGATTCGTCCCATGCGGGGTTGAGCCGCCGCCCGAGCCGCAGATGATCCGCGACACTCAACCGCGCGTACGTCGGCGTGTCCTGGGCGACGTACCCGACCTTGGCCTGCTGCGCCCCGGCCGGCGCCCCGAGCACCTCGACCGATCCCGCACTAGGCGTCAGCATCCCGACCGCCAGGTTCAGCAACGTGCTCTTGCCGGCGCCGTTGGGCCCGACCAGCCCGACCACATGCCCAGCCGGAACCTCCAGATCACAATCGGTCAGCGCCCAGCGCCGCCCATACTTCTTCCCCAGCCCATGGGCTTGCAGAACGGTGTTCACGCTATGTCCTCCTGAGCGGCGGACCGAAAGGTTGTCAGGAACAACGCCTCGATGCTCTCGTCGTCGAGGCCGGCCTTGCGGGCCTTGGCGAGCCAGCGGCGCAGGTCCTGCCGGAGCGGGCCGTGCGCGGCGAGGGTGTTGTCGGTGAGCGTGCGGGTGACGAACGTGCCGCGCCCGGGCCGGGCCTGGACCAGGCCCTCGTGCTCGAGCTCGCGGTACGCCTTGAGCACCGTGTTCGGGTTGATCGCCAGCGCCGCGACCACGTCCTTGACGGTCGGCAGCTGGTCCCCCTCGCGCAGCAGGCCGAGCCGGAGCGCGTTACGGACCTGCTGGACGATCTGCTGGTACGGCGACACCCCCGACCGGCCGTCCAGATGGAACTCGATCATCTCCAACCCCATTCATCTAGTTACCTAGTACTATAGGGCTGTGAGGCAAGCCGCAGTCAAGCCCGCATCGCGTCGTACCGGCGGAGGGCTTCGCGCCGGGCCTCGGCGTGGTCGACGATCGGGTCCGGGTAGCCGTCGGCGTCGTACCGCCAGGGCTCGTGCGCGGCCTTGCCGCCGAGGTGCCGCAGTTCGGGCACCCAGCGGCGGACGTAGTCGCCGTCGGGGTCGAACTTCAGCCCCTGCCCGACCGGGTTGAAGATCCGGAAGTACGGCGCCGCGTCCGCGCCACAGCCGGCCACCCACTGCCAGTTGAGCGAGTTCGACGCGAGATCGCCGTCGCGCAGCGAGCGCATGAACCAGCGGGCGCCGAACCGCCAATGCACGTGGAGATCCTTGACCAGGAACGACGCGACGACCATCCGCACCCGGTTGTGCATGAACCCGGTCTCGGCCAGCTGCCGCATCCCGGCGTCGACGAACGGGAACCCGGTCCGGCCCGCGCACCACGCGTCGTACAGCTCGCCCGGTTCGTCGTACTGCAGCTTGTCGAACTCCGGACGCAGCGGCTTCCACGCGGCGTGCGGGTGCCGCGCGAGAAGGTCCGCGCAGAACTCACGCCAGGCCAGCTCGCGCCGGTACGCCTCCGCGCCGGCGCTGCGTTTGCGGGCCAGGTCCGCGAGCATCGTCCGCGGGTGGATCTCGCCGTACTTCAACGGGATCGACATCCGCGACGTGCTGTCCAGATCGGGCCGGTCCCGCTCGTCGTCGTACGCCGCGACGTCGTCGAGGTACGCCGTCCAGTGCTCGAGCGCCGCCCGCTCGCCCGCGCCGTCACCACCGGGCGGCAGTGCCTCGCTGTCTGCCTTGACCCAGGTCACGTCCGCCGGCGCCGCCACCGGCTGCCGCCACCCGTGCGCCAACCACGCTTTGAAGTACGGCGTGAACACCTGGTACGGCCGCCCCTGCTGATTGAGTACCCGCCCCGGCGCCACGGCGTACGGCGATCCCGTCCGCACCAGCGGACACTTCAATGAGGCTTCAACTTCTTGATCGCGTTGTTGTCCGTACGGCGCGTAGTCCGCGCTGACGTGCATGCTCGCCGCACCGACCTCGGCCGCGATCGCCGGTACGACGGTTCCCGGATCACCCCGTCGTACGACGAGTCGCCCGCCCATCGACTCGGACAGGCTGCGCAGGGACGCCGCGAGATGATCCCGCCGCCGATCGCCGGAGCGATCCCAGAGAGCCGGATCCAGCACGAACGCCCCGACCACACGGCCGTCACCCGCCGCGACCGCGTCGAGCAACGCCGGGTTGTCCCCCAGCCGAAGATCCCGCCGGAACCACATCACCGCTGTCATTGTGCTCATCGTCGACCCTGTACCCAGGGAATTGGGTGAGGCTTGCCTAATAGGTGAGAATGGTTGTCGTGAGCGAGCTGATCGATACCACCGAGATGTACCTGCGGACCGTCTACGAGCTGGAAGAAGAGGGGATCCTGCCGCTCCGGGCACGGATCGCCGAGCGCCTGCACCAGTCCGGTCCGACGGTCAGTCAGACGGTCGCGCGGATGGAGCGCGACGGTCTGATCAAGGTGGAGGGCGACCGCCATCTGGAGCTCACCGACGTCGGCCGCAAACAGGCGGTCCGGGTGATGCGCAAGCACCGCCTCGCGGAGCGTCTGCTGGTCGATGTGATCGGTCTCGAGTGGGAGGACGTGCACGCCGAGGCCTGCCGCTGGGAGCACGTGATGAGCGACGCGGTCGAGCTGCGGCTGCTGAAGATCCTGGACAACCCGACCGAATCGCCGTACGGCAACCCGATCCCGGGCCTGGAGGAGCTCCAGACCAGCGGTATCGCGAGTGGGATCGAGGACTTCCGGATCGGTGTCGAGCCGCTGGACCAGGTCCTCGACCACGCCACCGGCGAGAGCGTCCGGGTGCTGGTCCGCCGGATCGCCGAGCCGGTGCAGACCGACGACGGCGCGATGGCGGTGCTGCGCAAGGCCGGCGCCCTGCCCGGCCGCGAGGTCGACTCGACCCTGGACGCCGACGGCGTGCTGGTCGGCAGCCGCGAGGCCGGCGGCGTGATCAGCGACGAGACCGCAGGCCACATCTTCGTCAGCCGCGTCTGATCGTCAACTCTCTGTTAACGGTCAGCACCCGGCGGAGTACGCCGGGTCGCCAGCCGGTAGGTTCAGGCCCCGATGTCCGAGAACTTTGTTGATTGGCCGCAGTACCTGCGGGAGTTCCATACCGCCACGCCCGGGAGCACGGAAGCGCTGCTGTCCCGGGCGGTGGCCGGTGACCACACGCCGTACCGGTGGCTGGTGCGTGCCGTTTCGGGCGAGGCGCGCAGGGTGCTCGACCTCGCCTGCGGCAACGGGCCGGTCGCGCGGGAGCTGTACGGGCGCTGGGTGGTCGGGGTCGACAACAACCCGGCCCAGCTCGCCGGGGCGCCCGGGCCGAAGGTGCAGGCGGACGCGCTGCACCTGCCGTTCGCGAACGAGGTCTTCGACGTCGTCACCTGCTCGCTGGGCCTGGCGGTCCTGCAGCCGCTTCCCGACGTCCTGGCCGAGGCGGCCCGGGTACTGCGCCGGGGCGGCGTGCTGGCCGCGATAGTGCCCGCCGTACGGCCGCTGCGGCGCGGGGACATCCGCACGTTGAGCGGCCTGACCACGCGGCTGCGGTCGACGCCGCAGTTCCCGGCCGGCGGCGAGATCACCGAGCTGAAGGACCAGCTCAAGCACGCCGGGTTCGACGTGATGGAGAGCCAGCGCGAGCGGTACGTGTACATGATCCGCACGCGCGACGACGCCTCGCGGCTGGTCAACGCGCTCTACCTGCCCGGTACGCCGGACGTCCGCCGCGACACCGCCGCCGGGTGGCTCGCGGACCGCGCCGAGTCCAAGGACGGGCTCGAGGTCGCGATCCCGATCCGCCGGATCACCGCGATGCGCACGAAGGTCGCACTGACCATCTCCTGATAACCGGGGTCCGATCCGGGCTCGCGGTCGGTACGGTGTGTTTGTGAGTGCGCTGCGCTGGTCCGTTCGGACGCTCGACCGGGCGCTCGACGGTGAGACGGTCTACCGCGAGCTGCTCGCCGGTGAACCCGTCGCGTACTGGCTCGACGGCAGCCTCACCGACCGCTCACCCCGCCACGTCTCGGTGCTCGGCACGACCGTCGGCGCCGAGGTGATCACCAGGGATGTTGCCGACGGCGACGTCTTCGCCGAGCTGAACCAGCTGCTGTCCGCGCGAGCCGCCGAGCCGCCGGACGAACTGGCCGGGCTCTTCTGCGGCGGATACGTCGGGTACTTCGGCTACGAGCTGAAGGCTCTCACCGGGGGCCGCGTCGCCCATGAGTCGCCCACGCCGGATGCGCTGTGGATCTGGGCGAACCGGTTCATCGTCATCGACCACGATCGCGACCGGACCTATCTGGTCGCGGTCGACGAGCCCGGCGCCGGCGAGGACTGGCTGGACCGGGCCGAGACGGCGGCCGCCGACTGGTGGATGGGCAGCATCGAGACGCCGGCGATCTCGAGGATGGATCTCGAGGCACATCTCGAGCAGGACCGGGCGACGTACCTGGCCGGCATCGCGCACTGTCTGGAGCAGCTCGAGGCCGGCGAGACCTACGAGGTCAACCTGACGAACCGGGTCCGGCTGCCCGCCGTCCAGGACCCGTTCGAGTTCTTCCGCTGGCAACGATCCGCGAACCCCGCGCCGTACGCCGCCTTCCTCCGGTACGGCGATCTCGCGGTCGCCAGCTCGTCGCCGGAACGGTTCCTGACCGTGGACACCGACGGCTGGGCCGAGTGCCGGCCGATCAAGGGCACCGCGCCGCGGGATCTCGACCCGGCGCAGGACCAGCTCGCGGCCAAGGCGCTGGCCGAGGACGACAAGACCCGGGCCGAGAACCTGATGATCGTCGACCTGATCCGCAACGACCTGGGCCGGGTGAGCGTGCCGGGGACGGTGACCGTGCCGCAGCTGATGCAGGTCGAGAGCTACCGGACCATGCACCAGCTGGTGACCACGGTCCGGGGCCGGCTCCGGGACGGGCTGACCGCGGTCGACGCGGTCCGCGCCTGCTTCCCGCCGGGGTCGATGACGGGCGCGCCGAAGATCCGCACGATGCAGATCATCGACGAGCTCGAGTGGAGTGCGCGCGGGGTGTACTCCGGCGCGCTCGGGTACCTGTCGCTGGACGGACGGGCGGACCTGAGCGTGGTGATCCGGACAGCAGTGCTGACCCCGGACGAGACTGTGATCGGGGCCGGGGGTGCGATCGTGCTGGATTCGGACCCGGTCGCGGAGTACGACGAAATGGTGCTGAAAGCAACGGCAGCTGTCGGTGCGAGAGGTGGGGGACATGAGTGACCTGTTGGTGGCGGACTCGTTCCTGGTTGCCAATGGCAAGGTCCGGGGACTGGAGCTGCACCGGGAGCGGTTCGTCCGGTCGTGTGCCGCGGCGGGGGTGGCCGCGGAACGGTTCTGGGACGAGCAGGCCGGACGATTACCCGGGTTCGGTCGGTGGTTCCCGCGGTTCGAGCTGCAGGCGTCAGGTGAGCTCGCCGTACAGCTGCGGCCGGCGCCGCCGATCGGCGGTCGCGTGCGCGTCGCCGTACACGAAGGTCCGGATCCGCGGACCGCGCCGCGGGTCAAGGGTCCGGATCTGGAGCTGCTCGGCAAACTGAAGGAGTCGGCGCCCGACCGGGCCGACGAGATCCTGCTGCTCGACGCCGACGGGACGGTGCTCGAGGCGGCGTACTCGGCCGTCGCCTGGTGGGAGGACGACGTCCTCTGCTTCCCGCAGCCCGAGCGGCCGCTGCTCGCCTCGGTGACGGCCCAGCTCCTGCGCCGCATCGCCGCCGATCAGGACGTCGAGGTCTCCGAGCACGCCGTCACTCCGCAGGACCTGCAGAACAGCACCGAGGCCTGGCTGGTCAACGCCCTCCACGGCATCCGCCCGATCCACGCCTGGGGCGCGTCGGCCATCGATCCGCTGCCCAACTCGCACGCCGCCCTCTGGCAGTCCCACCTGGAGGCCCTCGCCACCCGCCTGCCCTGATCGGCCCTCTTGTAAATGTGATATCACTTTGCTACCTTCGAGATATTCGAGAAGGAGGCAATGTGATGGTGGATGTCGCGGTGGAAATGCCGGCGCCGAAGGTGACCGAGCGGGCCGGCCGGAATCTGAACGGCTGGCCGATGGCGCTGGTGGCGTTCCTGCTGCTGGTGGCGGGGGTGGCCGCGGTCATCATTGGTGCCGCCCACGACAGGGGTCCGCAGGTGGTGCTCGGGATCGCGATGTTCGTGGTCGGCCTGATCGTCGCCGCCGGGCTGACCGCGGTCTCGCCGGGCCGGGCCCGGGTGCTGCAGATCCTCGGGCGGTACTCCGGGACCGTGCGTACCAACGGTCTGCGCTGGGTGAATCCGGTCTCCTCGCGGCGTGAGGTCTCGACCCGGATCCGCAACCACGAGACGGCCGTTGCCAAGGTCAACGATGCCGACGGCAACCCGATCGAGATCGCCGCGGTGGTGGTCTGGCAGGTCGAGGACACCGCGCAGGCGATGTTCGAGGTGGACGACTTCGTCGAGTTCGTCGCGATCCAGACCGAGACCGCCGTCCGGCACATCGCCAACAGCTACCCGTACGACGTGCATCCCGAGGGCGACGTGCTGTCGCTGCGGGACAGCACCGACGAGATCACCGAGAAACTGTCGGCCGAGATCGGTGTCCGAGTGCACGCGGCCGGCGTCCATGTGATCGAGTCGCGCATCACTCATCTCGCGTACGCCCCGGAGATCGCGCAGGCGATGCTGCGCCGCCAGCAGGCCGGCGCGGTCGTCGCGGCCCGGCAGCGGATCGTCGAAGGCGCGGTCGGCATGGTCGAGCTGGCGCTGGACCGGCTGTCCGAGCACGAGGTGGTCGAGCTGGACGAGGAGCGGAAGGCGACGATGGTCAGCAACCTGCTGGTGGTGCTGTGCGGCGACCGGGACGCCCAGCCGGTGGTCAACGCCGGCTCGCTCTACCAGTGAGTGGTCGCGACCCGTGGCTGCCGAACGCAAGAAGATCCTGCTCCGGCTGGATCCCGTGGTGCACGACGCGCTGGCCCGCTGGGCGGCCGACGACCTGCGCAGCACCAACGCACAGATCGAGTTCCTGCTCCGCCGGGCGCTGGCCGATGCCGGCCGCCTCCCCAAGGACGTAGGCAAACTCCGCCGCCCGGGGCGCCCTCCGAAGGAGGAAGACGATGAGTAGAAAGAACGCGACGATCGTGCCGCGCGGGCCGGCTGGTCCGGCCGGTGCTGGGCGGGGTGGTGTCCGGGCCGTTCGGAAGCCTGTTGCTTTGGGCAACTTGCAGGTACCGGACTCCTTGGCTGCAAGGATGTTTCTGCTGGCCTACGATCCGGAGCGGGGGCGGCTGACTGCCAGGTCGAAGCTCGGCAAGGTACTGCGCGCAGCCGCCTTGGTGGACCTGCAGCTGTCCGGAAACCTTGTCGACGAGGACGGTCGTGCGCGGGTGACCAGGGCGATGGCTCCGACGGACCTGGTGCTCGCAGCGGTGCTCGAGGAGGTTCGTGGGGCGGGGCCGCGGCGGTGGCGGCACTGGATCGATCGGCGGCCGGGGGCGACGGTACGCCGGGTCCGCGACGAACTCGATCGCGCCCGCCTGATCAAGGTCGAGCCACGCCGCATCCTCGGCATCTTCCCGGCCGACCGCATCACCGTCCGCCAGCCGCTGATGCGCCGGCAACTCCTCCAGGCCGGCCACGACACCCTCCGGGCTTCGCGACTCGTCTCCCGGGTGGACCTCCGCGACGCGTCGATCGTCGTCCTCGCATCCACCGCCGACCTGCGCGCGGTCGTCAGCAAGGACCAGCGGATCCGCCACAAGGACCGCCTGGCGCAGCTCGCGGTCCGCGTCGGCCCCGTCGTACCGGCGTTGAAGAAGTCGCTGCAGCAGGCGCAGTACTCGGCCTGACCCTGGGCCGGTGCTATGGTTCGTTACTCAAGTAACCAACCGAGGAAGGGGGTGGGGGTTGTGTTCGACGACCGGAGTCCGATCTACCTGCAGATCGCCGAGCAGATCAAGAACGACATCGTGACCGGCGCGCTGGCCGAGGACGAGCAGGTGATGTCGACCAACCAGTACGCCGCCTTCTACCGGATCAACCCGGCCACCGCCGCCAAGGGGTTCGCGCAACTGGTCGACGAGGGCGTGCTGTACAAGAAGCGCGGGATCGGGATGTTCGTCGCGCCGAACGCCCGCGACCTGCTCCGCACCGGCCGCCGCGACTCGTTCTTCGCCGACGTCGTCGACCCGATGATCCGCGAAGCCAAAGCCATCGGCATCCCCCTGAAAGACATCCTCCAACACATCCGTACGTATGGAGACGCCTGATGACCGCCCTGACTGTGAGGACCGAGGATCTATCGGTCCGGTTCGCCGGTGCGCCGGCGCTGGATCGGCTCGATCTGCGGCTGGCGCCCGGGAAGATCCACGGGCTGCTCGGCCGGAACGGGTCCGGCAAGAGCACGCTCGCCGCGACCCTGGCCGGGTTCCGCCGGCCCGACGAGGGCCGGGTGCTGATCGAGGGCGGCGACCTCGGTACGGCGCAGCAGCCGTACGAGAACGCCGTCGTCACCAGCCGGGTCTGCCTGATCCGCGAGTCCGGTGACATCCCCGACGCCGCACCGGTCAAACAGGCGATCGGCCTCGCCGCAGCGCTGCGCCCGTACTGGGACGCCGACTTCGCCGCCGACCTTCTCGATCGCTTCGAGGTCCCGCTGAACAAGAAGATCCAGAAGCTCTCCCGCGGTAAGAAGTCCGCGCTCGGCGTCGTCCTCGGCCTCGCCAGCCGGGCCCCGCTGACGATCTTCGACGAGAGCTACCTGGGGATGGACGTCCCGTCGCGGAACCTCTTCTACGACGCCCTGCTCGCCGACTACACCGAGGTGCCGCGCACGATCGTGCTCTCCACCCATCTGGTCAGCGAGGTCAGTGCACTGCTCGAAGAGGTCGTCATTCTCGACAACGGCCGCCTCGTCACCCAGGCGCCGGTGGACGCACTCCGCGGCCGCGGAGCCTCGATCGTCGGTCCGGCCGCGGCGGTCGACAAGTTCACCGCCGGCTTCACCGTGCTCGCGGAGGAGCGGCTCGGCGGCACCAAGTCCACCACGATCCTCGGTGACCTCGACCCGGCCTTCCTCGGACAGGCCGCCGCGGCCGGCCTCGAGATCGGCCCGGTCGGCCTGCAGGACCTCTTCGTCCACCTCACCGCCCCGGCAGGAGCCCGATCGTGAGTACTGCGACGCTCCCGCGGGGAGCCACCGACCGGTATCGCCTGCAGAAGGTCCTGCTCTCGATGACCGTCGGCCTCCGGCAGATGCTCGTCGGCTACTGGCTGGTGATGGTGGTCGCGTTCCTGCTGGTGGGCGTTGTCATCCAGCTCGCGAACGGCGGCGTGGACCACAGCATGTGGGACTACGGCTCCGCGTCGCCGACGTACTTCTCGATGGCCGTCGGCATCATGATCACCCCGGCGTACTTCGCGCTGCTGGTGGCGCAGGGGATCACCCGGCGGATGATCTCGGTTGCCGCAGGCATCTATCTCACCGGCGCCGCGGTCGCCACCGCGCTGGTGTGGGTGGTGGTCTATCAGATCGAGCATTTGCTCTACAGCTGGCAGGGCTGGAGGGAGACCCTCAGCAATCCGCACCTGTTCACCAGCACCTCGCAGGTCGGGCTGATCTTCGCCGAGTTCTTCCTGCTGGTCCTGTCGCACGAAGCGACCGGCTGGTTGCTCGGCATCACGTTCGTCCGGTTCGGCTTCTGGCGCGGTGTGCTGCTGCTGCCGCTGGCTCTGATCCCCGGGGTGGTCGGTGAGTTCATGGTCGTGCCTCAGTTGCTCGGGGGCATCCTGTCCACCACCGGATATCACCGTCCGCCACTCGCCGTCGCCGTACCTTCCGTCCTCGTGGTCAGTGCGCTCGGTGTGTACGCCGGGTATCGCATTCTGCGACCGATGGCGCTCAAACCCGCTAAGGGCTAAGACACGTTATGCACAGGGGGTGTGCATAACTGCGACGGTTTCTGTGGATGGTTGCGTGTTCACTGTGGACGACCAAAACTGTTGCCAGGAAAGGCTTGTGCGACCCCGTCCGAAGAGCGTAGAAATGTCGACACGCCGCTTCGGACTGGAGTGGCGGGTCGAACGGAAACCGAGGGCCCTGGCGGTGGGGATCCCTACCGAGGTAGACCGGTGACGGGGTCTGCCGGCCTCTACGGACCCGTATCGGGAAGCTGGAGACGTCACCTTCCTTCAGCTGGTGCGGGCCCCTCCGACTCATACTCGGAGGGGCTCGCCTTCTGTTGTTCGGCAGAACTGACCGGTGCCGGAAAAGGAACCCCGAGGCCGCGAACGACCTCGGGGTTCCTCAGTGCTGGTCTCTCAGCGGAGCGTGATCCTCAGCTCGGTGTGAGAGCCCTTGGCCGGCACCTGGACCTCGGTCCCGCGGCTGGTGGTGACGAGCTTGTACTGCGCCGTCCGGCCGTCGACCGTGACGCTGTTCACCTTCGCCCCGGACGGCAGTACGGCGCCGACCGTGAGTGCCGCACCGACGCCCTTCGCGGTCACGTCGGTCGACAACGCCTTACCTGCAAGGCGTGCGGACACGTCGACGGAGCCCCGACCGACCCGGATGTTGCTCCCGGCCACCTTCTGCTGGCCTTCCGGCAGCTGCGGAACCACCGCGATCCGGCCGTGGCCGAGGTCGGGGTCGACGCCGAGCTGCTGGTGGATCACCGGCCAGAGGATGCCGTACGCGCCCCACGCCTGCAACGCCATCGAGCGGTCGTACATCGGCCGGCCGATGTTTGCCGCTGAGTCCGGCGACGGTGCGATCTCCGGCATCGCGCCGGGCGTCTCCCAGACCGAAGGATCGAGCTGGATCCGGGCGTTGCCGGTGGTGTACGCCTGCTGCTGCTTCGTGCCGAGGCGACCGAAGTTGCCTTCCGCAACGGCCATGATCGACGTGTTCAGGCCGAAGATGCTGCGCTCGCTCTTCACCGTCGACACCACCGGATCGCAGGTCGCGCCCGGGTTGCCGGCCGGGTCCGAGGTCGCGCCGGTGCCGGTGTGGAACAACCCGAATTCCCCTGTGTAGCAAGGAGTTTCACGCTGGGCGAGCGCGGTGTCGGCGTTGGCCTTCGAGGCGAGCGGTGACGCCGGCTGTCCTGGCCGGGTGAATACTGCCTCCATCGGCGTGACGCCGATCCAGTGCCGCTGGAAGATCGGCGTGTTGTCGTTCGCCGGGTTGGCCGGGTCGTCGATCGAGTCGGCGTACCCCATCGCCTGCGGCACCCACCACTGCGCCTCGAACCGCGACTCGAGGTCGCCGGCGCGGGTGGTCGCCCACTGCTGCACCTTCGAGTCGTGCTTCGACGCGGCCAGGTCGGCGAGGTCGCGCAGACCGCGGATCAGGTAGACGGTGTTGTCCAGCTTCTCCACGCCCATCCCGGTCCGCTCGACGTTGCCGAGACCCTCGGGCCAGCCGTCGCTGTCCTTGTCCAGCTCGCGGTACACGTACTGCAGGTTGCGGACGCTGAAGTCGTACATCTCGTCGCGGAACTTGTTGTCACCCGTCCACCGCCACAGCAGCGCGACCGTGCTCGGGAACTTCACCGTCTCGTCGGTGTTGCCCGCGCTCTGGTTCGAGCCGAAGTACACGGCACCGGTCGGAGTCACCTCGTGCGCGACCTTGCCGCTCCGGTTGTTCAGGATGTCGCTGACGTCGCGCAAGGCGCGCAGGTGCGACTTCACGGTGTCGAACTGTCCCGCTGCCACCGCGGCGAACGCGGTGTACTCGCCGTCGGTCGCGAACAGCCACGGATAGTCCGGGAAGCCGGCGCCGAACCAGCGGGCCGTGTCGACCGTCCCGGCCGGTGCCGGGTAGTCCTTGCCCTCGTTGACGTCCCGGATCTGCAGGTTGTTCGCCTGCTGCACCGAGTCGGCCAGGTTCTGCTTGCTCCATTCGACGCTCTGCTGCAGCAGACGATCACCAGGAAGGTCCACTGCGGACTGCGCGTCGATCTGCTTCCGCGCGGAGGTCTTTGCCTGCAGCAACTTGTCGGGGTTGCTCAGGGCCTTGCCATACTCGCGCTCCGCGGCCTGGCTGCCCTCATCCGATCCGGCCACCGCGAACCAGATCGTCTTCTGCTGACCCGCGGCGAGCTTCACGTCGTACGTGAGCCGGCCGCCGGTGCCCTTGCCGAAGGCGGTGTCGTCGCAGCGCGCCGGCGCCGTACCGTCGGCCGGGCAGATCACTGCCGGGTCCTGTGGTCCACGATGGTCCGGACCAAGTGCGTGGCCCGTCGGACGCAGGGACGATCCGACGAACGCGGCGTAGTCGTGGGCGGTCGCGTTCGGGTACGACGGGGTGCCCTGCTCGCGGAACCGGAGCGCACCGTCGGTGTAGTCGCCGGTGTCGGGCAGGTTGGCGTCCGTCGCGCTCGGAGTGGTCCAGCCCCACGGGTAGGACTGCATCAGCTCGGAGTGCGCGTCCACGTCGAGCTTGACCGTCTTCGCCGTACTCGAGCTGAGCGTGAGGCCGACCAGCGTCGCGCGGACCCCGTCGGGGACGAAGTCGGTACGGCGGACGTTGACCGCGCCGGAGTAGTCGATCCGGCTGTAGCCGTGGCCGCTGGTGTACTTCGCGGCGGCGACGTCCTTGCCGAGCCAGTTGCCGTCGAGACCGAACCAGATGCCGTCGAGCAGCTTGATCGGCTGGCTCCAGAAGCCACCCATCTCGCCGCGGATGTGCCAGCCGGCCGCAGGGTAGAGGCCGGACTCGTCGCCCATCGCGTAGGCCCGGTCGCCGACGACCAACGACCGCCGGTCAGCCAGCCGGGTGGTGGTCGAAAGCTCGGACCCCCCGGATGCTGCCGCGGCGGTCGCAGCTCCCGCGGTTGTGGAGCCGGTGGTCGTGGAGCCGGCCGTGGACGGTCCGGCGAGCGCGGAGGCGGTGCCGGCGAGGACGGTCGCTGCGGCGAGCAGCGCGATGCCGGCGGTCCGGCGTACCGGTCTGCGACCGGGTGGACCTGAGGTGCTCCGGCTGCTTGGTTTGGTCGGATGGGGAGTCATGGCGGTTCCTCCTTCTCGCGGCGCCCGGGGGACAGCGCCGAGGTCAGCCAGGGGCTGAGCTGCCCCTGATCACCAGTTCTGGCTGCAGCAGACGTTCGACCGGCCTGCCGTCGGCCGGGCCGGTCAGGATCTTGATCAGTTCCGCGGCGATCTCGTCCATCGGCTGCCGGAGACTCGTCAGGCCGGGGGAGACGACATCGGCGAGCGGCGAGTCGTCGAAGCCGGTGATACCGATCTCGCGGCCGGGCGTGATGCCACGGCGGGTGAGCTCGCGCAAGGCGCCGAGCGCAAGAACGTCGCTGAGGGCAACGATCCCGTCCAGCTCGCGGCCGGCGTCGAGCAATGCCGCCGTCGCACGGGCGCCTTCGTCGAGGCTGTCCTCGCGGCAGCGGATCGACAGTCCGGTGGTCTGCAGCCCAAGGGATTTGCACTCGTCCCGCCAGCCACCGGCCCGGTCCTCGCCCAGACCGGACGACTTCGGCCAACCCAGGAAGGCGATCCGGCGGCGACCGGTCTCGTACAGATGCCGGACCGCCTTCGCGGAACCGGCCGCGCCGTCGACATCCACCCACGGACCGGGCTGTTCGGATTCCTTCCACACCCGCCCGAAGCTGACGAACGGGATGTCCTGCTCCTTCAGCCAGCCGTGCCGCGGGTCGTGCGTCTCGGTCTGCGACAGCACGAATCCGTCGACGAGCCGGCGCGCATGCAGGTCGTCGTACGTCGGCATGCCGTCGACGCCGGGCGGTGCGGTGAACAGCAGGATGTGCCGGCCGGTGCGTTCGGCGGCGGCGCAGAGGGCGTGCAGGAACTGGTCCATCACCAGATGGGTCTGGTTCGGCCAGTCCGGGACGCAGTACCCGATCAGCTCGACCGCGCTGGTGCGGAGACTGCGGGCGTTACGATTGGGCCGGTAGTTGAGGAGTTCGATCGAGCGGTTCACCCGCTCGAGCGTGTCCGGGCGGAGCCGGTGCGGGGCGTTCAACGCGTTCGACACCGTCTGCACCGACACCTCGGCGTGGGCGGCGACCTGCTTGAGCGTAGCCACAGCGACCTCCCACGGACGTTTTGAACGTTAAAAACATCCGCAGTCTGCCTCGGGGTGTCCGAACCTGTCAACGGTTCGCTCCGGGCTGTGACGTCAGATCGGCGGCGGTCCCTGGCGGACGATCGCCAGCGTCTCGTCGACGGACAGCGGCGGGATCCACCGCCCCCACCAGGTCGCACCCGCTGCCGCGAAGGCCGCCGGATCGACTCCGCTCACCTTCACCGCGATGTCCCGCTCCGCCAGCAATCCGCGGACATCGGCCGGCGTGATCCGCTGCGGCGCGTCCGTACTCCCTTTGTAGGCACACGATCCGTCCCACCGCAGGATCCTCCGCCGGACCGTGGGCACGAGAAAGTTGCCTCCTACCCAGATCGGGATCCTCGGTCGCTGCACCGGCCGCGCCGTCAACTGCACGCCGTCCAGTCGATAGTGCTTCCCCGTGAAGCTCACCGGCTGCCCGGTCCACAGCCGGTCGATCAGCTCCAGCCCCTCGTCCAGCATCTCCGCCAGCACCTTCGGGCTGTTCCCCTCCATGAACGGGTCGCCCGGGTCCCCGATCCCCACCCCGAGCACGAACCTCCCGTTCGACAGGTGGTCCAGCGCGACCGCCTCCGCCGCCACCTTCCACGGCCGCCGCCGGGGCAGCGGTGTCACGGTCGTCCCGATCCGGATCCGCTCCGTGGCCATCGCCATCGCCGCCAGACAGATCCACGGGTCGTACGTCGGCTGGGACGCGTCCCCCTGGTAGACCAGATAGTCCTCCAGGAACAACGCGTCCCAGCCGCAGTCCTCGACCGCCCGAGCAAGCTCAGCCAGCCCGCGCGGATCCCGCCCCGCCCCCACCGCCCCGACCGTCACCGAAAACTTCACAGCCCGACGCTAGCGATCCCCACCGACAATCAGGAGGCGGATCTCCAGGCCATCACAATCGCGTCCCCCGATGCGGGTCCCGCGTGATAGTCGCCAGGGCGCCTGATTGTGATGGCCTGGGGATCCGGACTCAGGCGGTGTGGCCGCCGTCGATGGTCAGTTCGGTGCCGGTGATGTAGGCGCCCGTCGGGCCCGCCAGGTAAGCGATCGCCGCGGCGACCTCGAGGGGAGTGCCGAAACGGTCCAGGGCCAGGTCCGCGATCTGGGCCGCCGCGAACGGGCCGTCCGCCGGGTTCATGTCGGTGTCGATCGGACCCGGTTGGACGACGTTCGAGGTGATGCCGCGGGCACCGAGCTCGCGGGTCAGCGCCTTGCTGAGACCGACCACGGCGGCCTTACTCATCGCGTACAGGGTCATGCCGGGGCTCGTGACCCGGCCGGCGGCGCAGCTGCCGAGGTGGATCACCCGCCCGCCGTCGGACAGGAGCGGTACGGCGGCCTGCGTGGCGGCGTACACCCCGCGCACGTTGACCGCGAGCACCCGGTCGACATCGGCGAGCGTGAGATCACCGATCGGTCCGATCGCCCCGACACCGGCGTTGTTCACCAGAATGTCCAATCCACCCAGGGATTCCGCGGCCCGCCGTACGCCGTCGCCGACCGCGACCGCATCCGCCGCGTCGACCGCGAGCGCAACGCCACGGCGTCCGAGGCCCTCGATCTCCTTCACCACCGTCGCCGCGGCGTCCGCGGACGCGTTGTAGGTGATCGCGATGTCGGCGCCCCGCTCCGCCAGTGCGATCGCGGTGGCTGCGCCGATCCCGCGGCTGCCACCAGTTACCAATGCCTTCTTGCCAAGCAATTCGTTCATGTGGTCAAGTCCACGCGAAGTCACCCAGTGCTGGCTGGCGGGAATCCGCCACCGGATCCTCGCGTCGCAAATCCGCGACCACCGCCACTGCCATGTCGTAAAACCGCTAGCGACTGTCGGTGGCGACAGGGATGCTGGAGGACGTGTACGAGTGCAGGGAGCGATGTATCCGAGCCGTCCAGTCCAAGGACGCGCGGTTCGACGGGTGGTTCTTCACGGCCGTTCTGACCACGAAGATCTACTGCCGGCCAAGCTGTCCGGTGGTGCCGCCGAAGGTCGAGAACATGCGGTTCTACCCGAGCGCGGCCGCGGCGCAGCAGGCCGGATTCCGCGCCTGCAAGCGGTGCCGCCCGGACGCCAGCCCGGGCTCCCCGGAGTGGAACGACCGCGCCGACCTGGTGGCACGCGCGATGCGCCTGATCGCGGACGGCGTCGTCGACCGCGACGGCGTGCCGGGTCTGGCCGGCCAGCTCGGGTACAGCGTGCGCCAGGTGCAGCGGCAGCTGCTGGCCGAGCTCGGCGCCGGGCCGCTCGCGCTCGCCCGGGCGCAGCGCGCGCAGACCGCGCGGCTGTTGATCGAGACGAGTGATCTGCAGATGGCGGACGTCGCGTTCGCTGCCGGGTTCTCCAGCGTGCGGACGTTCAACGAGACCGTGCAGGAGGTCTTCGCGCTCTCGCCGACCGAGCTGCGCCGGCGCGCCCGCCGGGGTACGACGACTGCCGTGCCGGGGACGATCTCGCTGCGACTCCCGTTCCGGGCTCCGCTGACGCCGGACAACCTGTTCGGCCACCTGATCGCGACCGGGGTGCCAGGCGTCGAGGAGTGGCGCGACGGCCACTACCGGCGCACCCTGCGGCTCCCCCACGGCCACGGCGTGGTCGCGTTGCGGCCGATGCCCGACCACATCGCCTGCCAGCTCTCGCTCACCGATCAGCGCGATCTCGCGATTGCGATCAGCCGCTGCCGGCGGATGCTCGACCTCGACGCGGATCCGGTCGCGGTCGACGACCTGCTCAGCACGGACCCGCTGCTCGCGCCGCTGATCGTGAAGGCGCCGGGCCGACGGGTTCCGCACACGGTCGACGGAGAGGAGTTCGCCGTACGCGCGGTGCTCGGGCAGCAGGTGTCCACCGCCGCGGCGCGGACGCACGCCCACCGTCTGGTGCTCCAGCACGGTGAGCCGATCGAGGATGCGGCCGGTGGACTCACGCATCTGTTCCCGACGATGCAGGCGCTGGCCGGGATCGACCCGGAGACGCTGGCGTTCCCGAAGTCCCGGCGGTCGACGTTGATGACCCTGATCGCGACGCTGGCCGCGGGGGAGATCGATCTCGGCGCCGGCGCGGACTGGGATCGCGCGCGGGAGCAGCTGACCGCGCTGCCGGGGATCGGGCCGTGGACCGTCGAGTCGATCGCGATGCGCGCGCTCGGCGACCCGGATGCCTTTGTGGCCAGTGATTTGGGTATCCGCTACGCCGCTCGTGACCTAGGCTTGCCCGAGGCCCCCAAACTCCTGACCGACCACGCCCGCGCGTGGCGGCCGTGGCGTGCGTACGCCGTGCAGTACTTGTGGGCCACTGGTGACCACGCGATCAACAAGATTCCTGCGGAGTGATCATGACGGAACTGACCACTGACCGGCTGCTGCTACGCAATTGGCGGGACACCGACCGCGAGCCGTTCGCGGCGATGGGCACCGATCCGGCGGTGATGGAGCATTTCCCGGCGACGATGACGCCGGAGCAGTCCGACGCCTTCGTCGACATGGTGCGCGAGAAGATCGACGAGCGCGGCTGGGGCTGGTGGGCCGTCGAGGTGCGCGAGACCGGCGAGTTCATCGGCTTCACCGGGCTGAACGTGCCGGGTTTCGAGGCGCCGTTCCTGCCCGGCGTCGAGATCGGCTGGCGCCTGATGAAAGGTGCCTGGGGCAACGGTTATGCGACCGAGGCGGCCCGCGCCGCGCTGGCGTACGGGTTCGGGCCGGCCGGGCTGGACGAGATCCTCTCGTTCACCACGACGACCAACCTGCCGTCGCAGCGGGTGATGCAGCGGATCGGCATGGTGCACGACGAGCCCGGCGACTTCGACCACCCGCGCATCCCGGAGGGCCACCGCCTGCGCCGCCACGTGCTCTACCGGATCAACCGCGCGCAGTGGGAGTCCACGCAGTGACGTACGCCGTCATCGACAGCCCGCTCGGTCCCCTCACCTTGGTGGGGACCGACGCGGGCGAGCTGGCCGGCCTCTACATGGACCAGCAGCTCTACCGCCCCGAGGACGACCGCTTCGGCGACCGCGACGACTCGACCCTGCCGGCGGTCGCCGAGCAGCTGGACGAGTACTTCCATCACGGCCGCACGAAGTTCGACGTGCCGATGCACCTGGTTGGCACGCCCTTCCAGCGCCAGATCTGGGTTGCTCTCCAGGACATCCCGTACGGCGAGACCACGACGTACGGCGGTCTCGCCACCGCGCTCGGGCTGAAACCGCAGTCGGCCCGGGCGGTCGGCCTCGCGAACGGCAAGAACCCGATCAGCATCATCATCCCGTGCCACCGCCTGGTCGGCTCGACCGGCAAACTGACCGGCTACGGCGGCGGCCTGCCGCGCAAGCAGGCCCTCCTGGACCACGAACGAACCTGCAGGCACGCACAACCCGCCCGTTGGGCCTGAAAACGCCACCGAAACAGGGGTTATGCCTGCATGGGGAGCCATCAGGTGGTGGTGTTGGCCGTGTCGTCGAGGCGTTCCGTCGCCGGAGCGGTGACCTTGGGTGGTTTGCGGGTGAGGCGGCGGGCGAGCGGCTCGGTGTAGCGGGCGGCGACCGGGCCGAGGATGACGAGGATCAGGACGTACGCCGTGGCGAGCGGACCGAGCTTCGGTTCGACCCCGACCGCGAGGCCGGCGATGACGATCGAGAACTCGCCGCGGGCCACCAAGGTCCCGCCGGCTCGCCAGCGTCCTGCCGTCGAGATGCCGGCGCGGCGGGCAGCGTACCAACCGGTGGCGATCTTGGTGAGCGCGGTGAGAACGGCCAGCCCGAACGCGATCGCCAGCACCGGCGGGATCTTCGCCGGATCGGTGCTCAACCCGAAGAACACGAAGAAGACCGCGGCGAACAGATCCCGCAGCGGAGCGAGCAGATTACGGGCACCGTGTGCGACCTCGCCCGACAAGGCGATCCCGACCAGGAACGCGCCGACCGCCGCCGACACCTGCAGGTGCTGCGCAATCCCGGCGACGAGCAACGTCAGACCGAGTACGACGAGCAGCAGCATCTCGGGGTTGTCGGAGGACACCGCCCGGCTGATCACGCGCCCGTACCGGAGCGCGATGAACAGGACCACGCTCACCGTGCCCAGTGAGATGAGCAGCGTGATGCTCCCGCCCGCCAACCCGACGCCCGCAAGCAACGCGGTGAGGATCGGTAGGTAGACCGCCATCGAGAGGTCCTCGAGCACCAGGATCCCCAGTACGACAGGGGTTTCGCGGTTACCCAGTCGACCGAGGTCCCCGACCACCTTCGCGATCACGCCGGACGACGAGATCCAGGTGACACCGGCCAACGCGACCGCGGCCACCGGACCCCAACCGAGCAGCAGAGCGACGGCAGCACCGGGCAATGCGTTCAGCAGGAAGTCCACCGCGCCGGACACGTACTGCGTCTTCAGCGTGCCGACCAGATCCGATGCGGTGTACTCGAGCCCGAGCAGCAACAGCAGCAGGATCACACCGATCTCGGCGCCGGTGGCAACGAACTCCTCGCTCGCTGCCAATGGCAACAATCCGCCGTGCCCGAACGCGAGCCCGGCCAGCAGGTACAGCGGGATCGGCGAGAAGCCGAGCCGTCCGGCGATGCGGCCGAGGATGCCCAGGGCAAGGATGACCGCGCCGAGCTCGATCAGCAGCGCGGTGATGTTCTCGTGCATGTCACCCACCCGCGATCAGGTCGGCCACGGCGTCCACGCCCTCGCGGGTGCCGACCACGACCAGGGTGTCCCCGATCGCGAACCGGAAGTCCGGCGTCGGCGAGGGCGTCGCCCCGGTACGCCGCAGTACCGCGACGATCGATGCGCCGGTCCGGCTGCGCGCCTGGGTGTCCCCGAGGGTGCGGCCGGAGTACGGCGACTTGGCCGTGATCGGGATGTGCTCGGTGACCAGGTCGATCTCGATCTCGCCGCGGACCGGGTCGATCCGCTCCGGGATCAGCAGCTGCGCGAGCGCGGCGGCCTCGCCCTGGCCGAGCGGGACCGAGGCCTGGCAGGTGTCGTCGTCCTCCGGATCGTGGAAGCCGAGGAACCGCCGGCCGTCGTTGTGCACCACCACCGAGACGTGTTTGCCTCCTTCGGTCACCAGGTCGTACCGCGTGCCGATGCCTGGCAACGTCGTCTTGGTCGGGTGGTTCATGATGCTCCGATCAATAGATGGCGTCTGCAACCATTCTCTCAAACCCTGCCTAACCGGTCCGGGTCCTGGATGTGATCCGGGTTGCAATCAGGTGCACTGCAACGAGTTGCATAGGTACGCTCGGCCCATGGCGCTGGAGCACGCGATCCTGGTCTCGTTGACCGAGCGCGCCGGGTCCGGCTACGAGCTGGCCCGGCGGTTCGACCGGTCGATCGGCTATTTCTGGCCGGCTACCCATCAGCAGATCTACCGGGTGCTGCGCCGGATGGACGAGGCCGGCTGGGTGAAGCACACCGAGATCGCCCAGGAAGGACGGCCGGACAAGAAGGTCTACCGGGTCGCGGCGGCGGGCCGGGCGGAGCTCTCCCGCTGGCTGGCCGAGCCGGAGGATCCCGCCGTACTGCGGGACGGTCTGGGCGTGAAGCTTCGCGGCGCCTCGCACGGCTCGGTCGACCTCGTGCTGAAGGAGGTCGAGCGGCACCGGGCCGAGCATGCGACGCGGCTAGAGGTGTATCGCGGGATCGAGCGGCGGGACTTCCCGAAGCCGCCCACCCTGCACGGCCGCGACCTGCACCAATACCTCGTACTGCGCGGTGGGGTCCGCGCCGAGGAGTCGTTCGTGAACTGGTGCGACGAAGTGATCGAAGCACTCCGGAAGGACAACCGATGACTGCCTATCCGCACCTTCTCGAACCGCTGGATCTCGGTCATGTCGTGCTGCCGAACCGGGTGATCATGGGGTCGATGCACACCGGTCTCGAGGACCGGTTGAGCGACCTGCCCAAGCTCGCGGCGTACTTCGTGGAGCGGGCGCGGGGCGGTGTCGGCCTGATGGTGACGGGCGGCTACGCGCCGAACCGGACCGGCTGGCTGACGCCGTTCGGGTCGACACTGAGGACCCGCCGGCAGGCTCGCAGACATCGGCTGCTGACGGATGCCGTGCACGAAGCAGGCGGCCGGATCGCGCTGCAGATCCTGCATGCCGGCCGCTACTCGTACCACCCGTTCAGCGTCTCCGCGTCCGCGCTCAAGGCCCCGATCAATCCCTTCAAGCCCCGAGCACTGTCCGACCGCGGAGTGCGGCAGCAGATCAAGGCGTACGTCGACTGCGCCGCGCTCGCCCGCGAGGCCGGGTACGACGGTGTCGAGATCATGGGCTCCGAGGGGTACTTCATCAACCAGTTCCTGTCCGAGCGGACGAACAAGCGGACCGACCGCTGGGGCGGCAGCCCGGAGAACCGCCGCCGGCTCGCCGTCGAGATCGTCCGGCAGACCAGGGAGCGGGTCGGCGACGACTTCCTGATCATCTACCGGCTGTCGATGGCCGACCTGGTCGAGGGCGGTCAGACCTGGGACGATGTGGTTGCGCTGGGCAAGGAGATCGAGGGGGCCGGTGCGTCGATCATCAACACCGGTATCGGCTGGCACGAGGCGCGCGTCCCGACCATCGTCACGTCCGTGCCCCGCGCCGCGTTCACCAGCGTCACCGCCGCCTTCAAGCCGTACGTGCAGATCCCGGTCGTCACCTCGAACCGGATCAACCTGCCGCAGGTCGCCGAGGAGGTGCTGGCGCGGGGCGACGCCGACCTGGTCAGCATGGCCCGCCCGTTCCTGGCCGATCCAGAATGGGTGCTGAAGGCAACGACTGACCGGGCCGACGAGATCAACGTCTGCATCGCCTGCAACCAGGCGTGTCTGGATCATGTGTTCGCGAAGAAGAAGGCAAGCTGCATGGTCAACCCGCGGGCGGCCCGCGAGACCGAGTTGCAGTTGCTGCCGACCCGTCGTTCCAAGAGCATCGCGGTGGTCGGCGCCGGGCCGGCTGGATTGGCTGCGGCCGTGACGGCGGCCGAGCGGGGACATCGGGTCGAGCTGTTCGAGGCGGACGCCGAGATCGGTGGGCAGTTCGGGATCGCGCGGCGGATCCCGGGCAAGGAGGAGTTCGCCGAGACGATCCGGTACTACCGGCGGCGGCTCGAACTGACCGGCGTGAAGCTGCACCTCGGCCGCCGCGCGACCGTCGAGGACCTGGCCGGGTTCGACGAGATCGTGCTCGCGACCGGCGTCGTACCGCGGGTGCCGGCCATCCCCGGGATCGACCATCCGACCGTGCTCTCGTACGCCGAGGTCGTCCGGGAGGGCAAGCCGGTCGGAGACACGGTCGCGGTGATCGGGGCCGGCGGGATCGGCGTGGATGTCAGCGAGTTCCTGACCACGCCGGAGTCGCCCACGCTGGATCTCGACGCGTGGAAGGCCGAATGGGGTGTGGGTGATCCGACCAAGCTCGCGGGCGGCCTCGGCGTACCGCGTCCGGAGCCGTCGCCGCGGAAGGTGTACCTGTTGCAGCGCAAGGCCGGGAAGATCGGCGCCGGCCTCGGCAAGACCACGGGTTGGGTGCATCGGGCCGCGTTGAAGAACAAGCAGGTCGAGCAGTTGCGCGGCGTCAACTACGAGCGCATCGACGACGAGGGCCTGCACCTCACCTTCGGCCCGAAGCGCGAGAAGCCACGCGTCCTCGCCGTCGACACCGTCGTCGTCTGCGCCGGCCAGGAACCCGTCCGCGACCTAGCCGACGCGCTCCACGCCACGAACCGCCCCATCCACCTCATCGGCGGCGCCGACGTAGCCGCCGAACTCGACGCCAGACGAGCCATCGACCAGGCCACCCGCCTCGCCCTCACCCTCTGACGCGTGCCTGCATGCAGGCATAACCCGCCGATCGGGGGTCAGCCTGCCCAGATATCCGGACTTTTGCGTGCGCCTACGTCCACAACCCCGCAGTGCACTAGTGCGCACTGGTACTCCGGCCCCCACCTAGTGCACCGTGTACGGCGTACGCGCACTAGTCAAAGGGGTGACTGATGAAGACTGTTCTGATTTCCGGTGGTGGGATCGCGGGGCCGGCGTTGGCGTTCTGGTTGCGGCGGTTCGGGTTCGCGCCGACGGTGGTCGAGATCGCGCCGGGGCCGCGGCCGGGCGGGCAGACCGTCGACCTGCGGGGAGTGTCCCGGGTCGTGGCCGAGCGGATGGGCGTGATGCCCGCGGTCGTGGAGCGGAAGATGCACGAGCGCGGGCTCGAGTACGTGCGGGCCGACGGCCGGCGGTCCGCGGTGATGCACGCGGAGCTGCTGGACGGTGCGGGGCCGGTCGCCGAGATCGAGATCCTGCGAGGTGATCTGGCCGCGATCCTGACCGACGCGACGGCCGAAGTGGAGTACGTGTACGGCGACTCGGTCACCGAGCTGCACCAGGACACCACCGGCGTCGAGGCGACGTTCGCGAGCGGGACGCGGCGGCGGTTCGATCTGGTGGTCGGCGCGGACGGGGTGCACTCGCGAGTACGGCGGCTGGCGTTCGGGCCGGAGGCGGAGTTCGTGCACCACCTCGGCGGCTACACGTCGTACTTCACCGTCGAGACCCCGGAGCCGTTGGACGACTGGTTCAAGGTGTACACCGCGCCGCGCGGGCGCTGGGTCGGGCTGCGGCCGGATCACGATCCGCGGTTCGCGAAGGCGTTGCTGAGCTTCCGGTCGCCGGTGATCAGCTACGACCGGCGCGACGTCGCGGCGCAGAAGCGGCTGGTGCGGGACCAGTTCGCCGGACTCGGCTGGCACGCCGAGTCCATCCTCAAGCAGTTGGACGAGGCCGAGGACTTCTACGTGGACAGCATCAGTCGCGTCGTCGTACCGGAGTGGTCTCGTGGCCGGATCGCGCTCGTCGGCGACGCCGGGTACTGCGGTTCGCCGCTCGCCGGTCACGGTACGGCGCTCTCGCTCGTCGGCGCGTATGTCCTCGCGGGAGAGCTGGCCGCTGCCGACGGCGATCACGTCCGCGCGTTCCCGGCGTACCAGGCCCGGATGCAGGCGTACGTCGATCAGCGGATGGAACTGCCGCCGGGCGGGATCAAGATGGCGATGCCGATGTCGTCGTTCGGGATCCGGTACCGCGACGTCGTACTGCGGGTGATGACGTCGCGGCTGATGGCCGGTGCGCTGACCAAGATGACCGTTGCCAAGCCGGATGCGATCGACCTGCTGGAGTACTCAGTCGAGCGGGGAAACCCACTCCGGGTTGCGACCGAGCAGGCCCAGTAGCTGGTCGAGCTCGGGGGCCGAGGCGGAGACCTTCACGGCGCGGGCGAACGCGTAGCCGGGGCCGCGGTTGGCCTCGGTGTCGGGGATCCGGCGGGCCAGGGTCAGCGCCAGCTCGACCATGTCCGGCGGCGGGTTGTACGGGACGTCGATCGCGCGGGCCAGGTCCCAGGCGTGGACGACGCAGTCGAGCTGGTGGAAGGTCAGCGCGATCCGGCGCGGGAACGAGCCGAACTCGCGCACCTCGACCAGCCGGTCCAGCGCGCCGCCGTCGGCGAAGGCGTCCGCGACCCGGACGTTCGATCGCCGGTACGCACCGGCCGGGTTGTCGGCGAGGCGGCCGCCGTTCCAGGTGTGGATGGAGGCGGAGCCGTTCAGCGCGGCGGCCGCGAGACCCTCGTTCTGACTGACCAGGTGACGCATCAGACCGCGGACGGTCCAGTCGGGGCACGGGGTGGGAAACCACAGCTGCTCGGTCCGCACCTGCATCACGACTTCCCCGAGCACTGCGCCGGCCCTACGATCCAGATCCCGGATATCCATCCGTGCTCCTCCCGTCGGCTGCCCAGGCGAGCATAAGACGGGTACGCCGGGATCCGCAGGAAACCGCGTGGTTCACAAGGGACAACCCGCACGCAGACCACCCGGCCTGCAACAGGTCGAGCCCCGGTGTCGCGGGGTTCAGGCGCCGGCGACTTCCTTGGCGGCGGCCTTCGCGGCCTTCTTGAAGTTGCGGACCTCACCCAGGGAGGCGGCGTCGGTGACGTCGGCGATCGAGCGGCGGGAGCCGCGGTCGCCGTAGTGCCCGGCGGCCTCGCGCCAGCCCTTGGGCTGCACGCCGCGCTGCTTGCCGAGCAGCGCGAGGAAGATCTTGGCCTTCTGCTCGCCGAACCCGGGCAGCGCCTTCAGCCGCTTCAGCACCTCGTCGCCGTCCGGCTTCGGCCGCCCGGCCAGCCAGAGGTTCGTGGTCTCGCCGTCGTAGGTGTCGATGATGTGCTGGGCCAGGGCGTGCACCCGCCGGGCCATCGAGCCGCCGTACCGGTGGATGGCCGGTGGGGTGACGCAGAGCTCGACGAACGTGTCGAGGTCGGTCGCGGCGATCTTGTGCAGGTCGAACCCGTCCATCCGGTTCGCGATCTTCTGCGGGCCGGAGAAGGCGTGCTCCATCGGGTACTGCTGGTCCAGGAGCATCCCGACGAGCAAGGCGAACGGGTCGTCGTTGAGCAACTTGTCGGCGTCCGGGTTGCCGGTGAGGTGCAGTTCGCGCAGCATGCCGCCCATCTTGACACGACCTCAGCGAGCAGGCACGCGCGTTCGCCAGAGCAGATAGACGAAGTAGGGCGCTCCGATCAGGGCGGTCAGTAGGCCGGCCGGGATCTGTGCCGGGGCGAGCACAGTGCGGCCGAGGCTGTCGGCGAGGCTGACCAGGATCGCGCCGAGCAGGGCCGCGACCGGGAGGAGCCGGGCATGACGGCCGCCGACCAAAGCACGGGCGGCGTGCGGGGCGACCAGGCCGACGAACCCGACCACGCCGATGGCTGACACCGCGGCTGCGGTCAGTAGAGCCGCTGCCAGCAGCATCAGCAGCCGGGTCCGCTCCAGCCGCACCCCCAGGATCCGCGGTACGTCATCATCCAGCGCCAGCAGATCCAACTCCCGCCGAGCGTGCGCGACAACGGGAGTAAGGACCACCAGCGCGATGGCTACCGGTAGCACCTGCGGAAGCGTTCGTCCGTACGTGCTGCCGGACAGCCAGGTCATCGCCAGACTGAGGTTCCACGGGTCGGTCGCGACGATCAGCAGCGTGATGATCGCGGTCGCGACCGACGAGACGCCGACGCCGATCAGCACCAGCCGATCCGAGCTCAGTCCGCCGCGCCACGAGATCAGGTAGACCAGTCCGAACGTGACGACCGCAGCGATGGCGGCAACGCCGGACAGCAACCAGATGCTTGCCGATGGCAACAGAATGAGGGTGGCGATCGCGCCGACGCCGGCGCCGCCGGTGATGCCGAGGATGCCCGGTTCGGCCAGCGGGTTGCGGCACACCGCCTGCACCGTCGTACCGGCGATGGCGAGCGCGGCCCCGCAGAGCAGCGCCGAGACGACGCGGGGGAAGCGCTGGTCCAGCACGAACGTGATCGCGCGGCCGGAGCGGCCGTTGATCCAGTTTGCGAGGTCGCCGGTGCGGAGGAGTGCATCGCCGGTCAGCATCGCGCCGATCGTGCCGGCGATCAGCAGTACGGCGAGCACCCCGGTCACGATCCAGAACGTACGGCGACTGCGCAGGCCGGAACTCGTACCGCCGGGGGAGCGGCTGGGGCCGGAGTCGCGGTGACAGCGAGCCAGCCAGATCAGGACGATCGCGCCGACCACCATTGTCATGATGCCGGTCGGGATCTCCACGCCGGCCTGCCCGCCGAACGCGGCCCGCAGTACGACGTCCGAGGCGAGTACGACGAGGACGCCGGCGAGACCGGAGAGCGGGAGGAGAACGCGGTGTCGCAGCAGCCCGGGGACGAGCGGGGCGAGGAGGCGGACGAGAACCGGCGCGACCAGGCCGACGAAACCGACCGGTCCCGCAACGGTGACGGCGGCCGCGGAGAGCATGACGGTGACGAGCGTGGTGAGGACGCGGATCCGGCGCACGTTCACGCCGAGGACGGACGCGGTGTCGTCGCCGAGCGCCAGGATGTCGAGTTTCGCGGCCAGCAGGAATGCGGCGACGATGCCGAGGGCAACGATCGGCGCCATCTGGGTGACCGCGCGCAGGTCGGTCTGCACCAGCGTGCCGGCGCCCCAGGCGAAGGTGCCGACCGTCTCCTCGCGGTACAGCAGCAGGAGCAGGGTGGTGACGCCGGCCAGCGCCATCGCGACCGCCGAGCCGGCCAGGATCAGCCGGGTCGGACCGGTCGACCCGCCCGCCGACAACGCCAGTACCAACCCCGCGGCCGCGAGCCCGCCGACGAACGCAACCCCACCGGCCGGCAGTGCGGGCAAGGACACCCCGAACGCCGCGACGATCACGACCGCCAGATACGCCCCTGCGTTGACCCCCAACGTGTCGGGCGAAGCGAGCGGGTTGCGAGCCAACGACTGCAACCCCGCTCCCGCAACCCCCAGGGCGATCCCGACGAGCACCCCAGCGAGCAACCGCGGCAGCCGCGACGCAACCAGCACGTTCGCGGCGTTGTCGGTCCCCTGTCCGAACACCAACCGAACAAGGTCCCCGGCCCCGACGCTCGACGTGCCCTGCGTGAGGTGCACGGCGGCCAGCACCACGATCGCCACTACCGCAACCACGAACACGCCGGTGACCTGCAGCCGCCGGACAGGAGCATCGAGCGGAACAGACTGCATGTTCGGTACGACGGTCTCCTGCTGGGTCAAGAGGTGACTGCCTGGACTGCGGCGTCGATGAACTGTTCGGTGGACTTGGGGCCGCCGAACATCCAGATGCCGTCGGGCAGGCGGTGGACCTTGTCCGTCTTCACGAACGGCAGGTTCTTCCAGATCGCGTTCCCGGCCAGGTCGCCGCCGAACACGTCCCCGCCGTCGTTCTTGTTCGCGATGTAGAGGAAGTTGCCGTCGGGCAGCTTGGTCAGCCCTTCGAGGTCGGTCTGCGCCAGCCCGTAGTCCTTGTCACCGGCGCCGGTCCACCCGTTCTTCAGGCCGAGCTCGGTCGCCACGGCGCCGAGCAGGGACCCGGACGTGTACATCCGGATCGAGATCGTGCTGCCCTGCTTCCACCCGTCCGCCATCGTGAAGCCGGTCCCGGCCTTCCCCGCGTCGGAGATCTTCTGCTTGCCGTCGGCAAGCGCCTTGTCGAAGTCGGCGGTCAGCTGCTTGGCCTGCTCGGCCTTGCCGACCGCCTGGCCGATCAGGTCCAGGTTGGTCTTCATCTGCGGGATCGCGTTCTTCGCGTCCGCGCCGCGGACCACCAGCACCGGCGCGGCCTTCTCCAGCTGCGTGATCGTGTTCGCCGCCTCGTCGGTCGTGGTGATCACCAGATCGGGGTTGAGGGCAACGATCGCGTCGACACTCGCCTCACCGCGGGTGCCGACGTCCTTGACCGACGGATCGAGCTTCGCCGCGGTGACCCAGTTCGTGTACCCCTTGGTGTCGGCGACGCCGACCGGCATCACGCCGAGCGAGACCAGGTTCTCGGCGGCGTTCCATTCCAGCGCGACCACCTTGGTGGCCGGCGCCTTCAGGTCGAGCTTCTTGTTCCGGGCGTCGGTCAGCGACACCGGCTGCGCGGCGGCGACGCTGGCGTCGTTGGATGCGGCGGGTTCGCTGGTGCCGCAGGCGGTCAGGCCCAGCAGGGCAGCAGCGACCAGAGCGATGGCGGTTCGTCTCATCAGGATGACCTCAGATTGTCGTGACGCGAGTCAGGTGTTTGCCGATCGGCCGGGTGGTGACCAGACCGGTGGCGGGATCGGTGCCGACCTCGATCGTGATGCCGTACGTCTCGGTGAGCGCATCGGTCCGCAGTACCTCTTCCGGCGTACCGGTCGCACGTACCCGCCCCTGATCGAGTAGTGCGATCCGGTCCGCCACCGCAGCGGCCTGGTTCAGGTCGTGCAGTACGACGCCGATCGCGACCTCGTGCTCGTCGGCGAGCTCGCGCATCAGGTCGAGGATCTCGATCTGGTACCGCAGGTCGAGGAAGGTGGTCGGCTCGTCGAGCAGCAGTACGCCGGTGTCCTGGGCGAGACACGTTGCCAGCCAGACGCGCTGCAGCTCGCCGCCGGACAGCTCGTCGACCGCGCGCTCGGCCATCGACGTGACGCCGGTGACCGCCATCGCGTGATCGATCGCCCGCGGGCCGTCCGCATCGTCGTTGCGCCAGCGGCTCCGATGCGGATGACGCCCGTACCCGACGACGTCGCGCACGCTGACACCGTTCGGGGTCGGCCGGGACTGCGACAGCAGCGTGACCTTGCGGGCGAACTCCTTCGCGGACAGCTCGAGCGCGTTGCAGCCGCCGGGGAAGGTGATGCTGCCGGCGTCGGGATGGTGCAGGCGGGCGAGGGCGCGCAGCAGCGTCGACTTGCCGCTGCCGTTGGGACCGACGAGCGCGGTCACGCGGGCGGGCTCGAGGTGCAGCGAGGCGCCGTCGACCACGCGTCGGCCGTGATAGCCGAGGCACAGCCCGGCGCCGGTCAGCCCCTTCGATTCCTGCATGCGGCAGAGGATAGCCTTACCTAAGCTGACATGTCAGGAGGGGTCTCACTCTGAGATAGTGCGCGTACGATGTATGCGCACTATCTCAGGGAGGGCTCATGAGTACGCCGTACCAGGTGATCGCGGCTGAGCTGCGCCGGCGGATCAAGGCCGGCGAGCTGCGGACGGGGGATCGGGTGCCGTCCACGCGGGCGCTGGTACGCGACTTCGGAGTGGCGATGGCGACCGCGACGAAGGCGTTGCAGGCGCTGCAGGCCGAGCGGCTCGTGCATCCGAGTCCCGGCGTCGGGACGGTCGTCGGTCCGCCGCCGCGGGCTGCGCGTCGTAGCCGGCAACCCGAGCTGAATCGCGACGAGGTCGTGCGGATGGGGATCGAGATCGCCGACGCCGAAGGACTGGCGGCGTTGTCGATGCGGCGGATCGCGGCCGAGCTCGGGGTGTCGACGATGGCGCTCTACCGGTACGTCGGGGGCAAGGACGCACTCGTCGTCCAGATGGTCGACGCGGCGCTGGGCGAGTTTCCGCTGGGGAAGGCGCCGGAGGATTGGCGCGAGGCGATCGCGATGGTGGCGCGGGTGCACTGGGCGGCGTACCGGCGGCATCTGTGGCTGGCGAGTGCGATCAGCCTCAGCCGGCCGCAGTTGGTGCCGCGGTTGCTGCCGCACACGGACGCGGTGCTGCGGGCGTTGCGTGGGTTCGAGAAGAGCGCGGCGTTGTCCACGATGATCAGCCTGTTCGCGTACGTGCGCGGTGTGGCGCTGGTGATGGAGGCCGAGATGCAGGCCGAGCAGGACACCGGGGTGACCGCGGACGAGTGGGTGATGGAGCAGTCCGGCCAGTTGGCCACGATGATCGCGGCCGGAAATCTGCCCGCGTTCCGGGAGCTGCTGGCGGACGGGTTCGACTACGAGTACGACCTGGACACGTTGTTCGAGTTCGGCCTCGATGTCTTCCTCGACGGACTCGCAACCCGGAGAAGGGGTGTCTGATGCTCCCGCGCCTACGGCGCGGGAGCACCAGACACCCCTTACGCTGAGTGCTGACGACTTCTCCGGAGGTGGCGATGGAGCCTGTGTTCGCGCCGGGTGTGCCTGTGGGTGTACGGCGGTTGTACGAGCACCGGCCGGAGCTGTTCGTCGCGGCGGATGGGCCCCGGCCGAAGCGGCAGACGTCGTGGTCGGTGGCTCCCGGGAACACGTTCGGCACGCTGCTGGTGTGGCTCGCGGTGTGCGTGGGCGGCTGGATCCTGGCGCTGATCGTGATGGCGGCCACGTTGCCGACCGCGGTGGCGGCCTGGGCCGCGGTCGCGTTGGCGGGCATCGCCGTACTGGCCACGGGCGGCGTCCTGGTGAAGTCGATGGTCGAGGATCGCGGGCACAAGGCGGTCCGCATTCAGCACGGGAAGTACCTGCTGCCGGAGGACCTCGACGAGACGGCCGGGCGATTGCTCGGCCGCGCGCAGCGTGCGGTCAGAACGGTGCTTGAGGCAACAGTTACCCGGCGCGGGTTGCTCGACGAGATGAAGAACGAGCTGGTGCTCCCGGAGCAGCTCTGGGACATCGCGCAGGTGCTCCGGGAGCAGACGGTACTGCGAGCGCGGCAGAAGGACATCGCCCGCGGGATGGAGACCGCCGAGCTGGACGCAGTACTGGGTCCGCAACGTCGTGCTCTCGCTCTGTCCGTCGACGCGATCAAGCGCAAGGTCGATCTCCTCGACCGGTACGCCGACCGGGTCCGTTCCGCCGACGCCGCCCTCCGGGCCGAAGCCGCGCTGGAAGACGGCGACCGCTACATCGAACTCCTGGCCCGCACCGAACCGGTCGGCGACACCTCCATCGTCCAAGGTTTCGCCGACGAGGCCACGGCGTTGAAGGACACGCTCACCCGCTCCATCAACGCTGCTCGCGACGCCGGCCGTACTCTCGCCCTCCCGGAGTAGCTCCGATCAGACGGAGGCCAGCAGCTCCGCTTCCTGCTCGGGGGTGAAGCCGAAGTCGAGGTCCGGGGTGCCGCGGTCGTGGTCCCAGGCGGCCAGGTCGGCGATGGTCTGGCGGAACGGCGTGACGGACATCCCCGCCCCGCGGGCCTTCGCCGGGTTGCGGCGACGCTCGCCCCACTCGGACTCGGGCTCCATCAGCGGGAAGCGCGCGGGCGCGGCGTCCCTCGGCACCGGTACCAGCTCGACCTTGCGCCCGGCCAGCTCCGCCGAGGTCTCGATCAGTTCGGCGATCGTGCTGAACGGCCCGACCGCGTTGTACCCGCCGGACCGGGCGTCCGTGATCAGCTGGTTCACCAGCCGCCCGACATCACGGCTGTCGATGAACTGCAGCGGCTGTTCCGGCTTCGTCGGCAGCGCGACCCGGCCGCCCGCGGCGCCACGTCGTACCCAGTAGAGGACCGTGCTCGCGCTGTCGCCCGGACCGGTCACCCGGCCCGGTCGGACGATCGTTGCGCGGTCGCCGTACCGCTCGATGACGTCGTCCTCGCAGGCGACCTTGCAGGGGCCGTAGGTCTCGTTGGTGAGTACGTCGGCCGCCCGCATCGGCTCGCGCCGCGGCGCGGTCTCGTCGGTGCCGGGCGGCAGGTCGCGCACGTAGACCGCGTGGCTCGAGACGAACACGTACCGCCCGACCCGGTCGCCGAGCACGTCCATCGTCGCGTCGACCTCCTTGGTCCGGTAGCCGCTCAGGTCGACCACCGCGTCCCACTCGCCGGTCAGCAGCGCCTCGTAGTCGCCGGTGTCCCGGTCCCCGACCAGCTGCGTCACTTGAGGTGGCAGAGGCGACCCGCTCTGCCCCCGGCTGAAGGACGTGACCTCCGCACCGTGCGCCAGCGCGTCCTCGACGACCGCGCGTCCGACAAATCCGTTTCCACCCAGCACCAGAATCTGCACGATCGGTCAACTTACCGGCCGGATCCGGCCGATTGACAACCGATTAACGCTGTAACACGTCTGAGGAGGTACGGGGTGCGATCCGTGGCGCACACTGGAGGCGGGACGGCGACAGGGGAGCCAATGGGGAGACGTGCGCGCGCGGCGACGACACGGCCACGATCGGTGCCGAAGTTGCTGGGGCTGACCCTCTTGGGCGCACTGCTTCCAGGACTCGGGCTGATCGTCGGCGGCCGCCGACGGATCGGCGCGTTCGTTCTCACCCTGTTCCTCGGGCTCGTCGGCCTCGGCGTGTACGTCGCACTGACCCGGCGGGACGAGGTCCTCGCGGCCGCCGTCGTACCTAGCCGGCTGCTGATGACGTCGGTGCTGATCGGCGTGGTCGGGTTCCTCTGGATCGTCGTGATCGTCGCCTCGCACCGGTCGTTGCGTCCGGCAACAGGCGGCGCGGGCGGCCGGGCCCTCGGGGCCGGGTTCGTCGGGATCCTCTGCTTCGCGATCGCCGCGCCCGCCGCCGTCGGCGTCCAGACTGTGCTCGCGCAGCGGACCCTCGTTCAGGACGTGTTCCAGGCGCAGGGCGAGAGCAAGAGCGCGACCCGGCCGACGACGGTCAACGTGAAGGACCCGTGGGAGGACAAACCGCGGCTGAACCTGCTGCTGCTCGGCGGCGACGACGCGCCGAGCCGGGAGGGCGTGCGGACCGACACGGTGATCGTCGCGAGCATCGACACCAGGACCGGCAACACCGCGCTGATCTCTTTGCCGCGCAACCTCACCTTCATGCCGTTCCCGAAGGACTCGCCGCTGTACAAGTACTACCCGGACGGCTTCGGCAAGGAGGGGCTCAGCCTCGACGGCCGGCTCGAGTGGATGCTGACCGCGATGTACCAGAACATCCCGGACGCGCATCCGGGCATCCTCGGCCCGTCGGACAACGAGGGCGCGGACGTGGTCAAGCAGTCGGTCGGCGAGGCGCTCGGGCTGAAGCTCGACTACTACCTGCAGGTCAACCTGCAGAGCTTCCCGGAGATCGTCGACGCGCTCGGTGGGATCACCGTCAACGTCAACGAGCGGGTCGCGATGGGCGGCATCAGCAGCTCGCACATCCCGCCGAAGGAGTGGATCGAGCCCGGCCCGAAGCAGCACCTCGACGGGCGGCACGCGCTCTGGTTCGCCCGCGGGCGGTACGGCGCCGACGACGACCAGCGGCAGGTCCGTCAGCGCTGCGTGATCAAGAGCATCGTCGACGCGGCGGATCCGCAGACCCTCGTCACGAAGTACAAGGCGATCGCGAAGGCCGGTCAGCATCTGCTCCGGACCGACATCCCGCAGGAGCTGCTCCCAGCGATGGTCCAGCTCGCGCTCAAGGTCAAGTCCGGCACCGTCTCCAACGTGACGCTGGACTCGGAGAAGCTCCGGCTCAAGTACCTCCACCCGGACTACCAGGCCCTCCGCGACACCGTCGAGAACGCCCTCGAGTCCACCCCTGCCCCGTCCGCGACGCCGACGACCCCCAGCACCCCACGCAAGCCGGGCACCACGACCACCACTCCACCCCCGGGCCCGACCCAGAACCTCGCCGACGCCTGCGCCTACAACCCCAACGGCGACCAGCCGAACTGAGCGTCGGGACCGCGTAGCTTGGCCCTATGCGCTTCGACCGGTACACCGTGATCCTGCTGACGCTGCGCCCCGATGCACCGGCGATGACGGACGACGAGGCCGCCGACCTGCAGGACCGCCATCTCGCCCATGGCGCCGACCTGCAGGATCGCGGACTGGTGCTGGCTCGCGGACCGCTGGTCGACCAGGACGACGAGCGCTTCCGCGGCTTCTCCGTCTGGTCGGTGGACGCCGCGACTGCTCGGCAGCACGCCGAGGCCGATCCGGCGGTGCGGGCCGGCCGCCTCGCGGTCGAGGTGATGACCTGGATGATGCCGGCCGGCAACCTGCAGTTCTCCCCGGTCCGTGCGCCGCGATCGATCGCCGAAGCACTGGCCGACTAGTCGCCGACCGGCACCGGCCTGCCGAAGAGAGCTTCGGCGACCGCGGCCAGGTGCGGCCGGAGCTCGTCTTCTGTTGCCTTCGACAACGTTGGGGTGCCGACGGCGGTGCGGAGGATGCCGATGCCGAGGAGCCAGGCGCCGAAGAGCTCGGTCCGCAGGTTCTTGTCTTCGTTGCCGTCGGCAAGTTGTGACAGGACGTCCAGGTAGCCCTCGCAGATCTGCTGCCGGAGACGATCCTTGGTGTCTTCGTGGCCGGCGGACCGGAGCATCGCGATCAACGGGTGCTCACCGGCGTACTCCGACCAGTCCTCGAACACGAGCTGGTGCATCAGCTTCGCGGGCAGGTCCTCGACCGGGCCGTCCGGCAGTACGACGGGAGCCGACGAGCCGGCCATCGCCTCGGTGAAGAGCGCCGACTTGGACCCGAAGTACCGGAACACCAGCGCCGGATCCACGCCGACGTCCCCGGCCACGTCGCGGACGCTCGTCCCGTCGTACCCGTCCCGGGCGAACCGGAGCCGCGAGCACTCCAGCAACCGCGCCCGCGTCGCCTCCCGGTCCCGCTTGTGCGCCATCAGGGCCTCCAAGTCATCGATCGTTGACATGGTACCCAGCCGGCGCCTACGGTCTAAGTCACCGATCGATGACTTAGGAGCTGAGTTATGAAGAACGTGGTGGCCGGCGGGACCACCGGGATGGGCCGCGAGATCGCCCTGCACTACCTGCGCCGCGGTGCGCGTGTGACGGTGATCGGCAGGACGCCGTCCCGCGGCGAACTGTTCCTCCGGGACGCGGCCGCCCTCAACGGCGAGGCGGCGTACGTGCAGGCCGACCTGCTGTCGATCGCCGAGAACCATCGGGTGATCAAGGAGGTGGCGGCGCGGCACGAAGCACTGGACGCAGTGGTGCTGGCCGCGATGCTCCCGTTCGTGAAGCGCCGGGAGACGGTCGACGGGCTCGAAGGCACGTTCGTGCTGTACTACCTGAGCCGCTTCATCCTGAGCTACGGCCTGACCGATCTGCTCGAGCGGGGCGAGACGCCGATCATCACCAACCTCGGCGCGACCGGGATCACCAAGGGCGCGGTCAACTGGGACGACCTGCAGTTCGCCAAGAAGTTCAGCATGGTCCAGGCGACGATGAGCGGCGGCCGGGCGAACGACCTGCTCGCCGTGCACTACCTGCAGAACCATCCGGACGGCCGGACGAAGTACTTCGGTGTGCAGCCGCCATACACGAAGAGCGGCACGAACCATCTGCCGCAGCCGCTCCGGACCGTGGCCAAGCTGAGCGCGGCGCTCTTCGCGAAGCCACCGGCGCAGAGCGTCGAGGACACCCTCGCGGTGATGGACGCGCAACCGGACGAGCGGTTGATCCTGCGCGCGGTCGGGAAACCGGTCGATCCCGGCCTGAAGACCTTCGACCCGGACGACGCCCGGCGGCTGTATCGGCTGACGGCCGACTTGGTCTGACCTGGGGTGTCGATCTGGCATGCGTCCGCTCGACGTGAGAGTAAGAGATCGACCGACACGACGAGGAGCAGCAGCGATGCGCTACATGATCATCAACAAGGCAGACGCCGACAGCGAGGCCGGGAAGTTCCCGCCGCCGGAGGTCGGCGAGGGGGTCGGCAAAGTGGTCGAGGACCTGTCGAAGGCCGGAGTGCTGCTGTTCGCGGAGGGCGTGCACCGCAGTTCGCTCGGCGCCCGGGTGAAGGTCGACGACGGCCGGCGTACGGTCACCGACGGCCCGTTCGCCGAGACCAAGGAGCTGGTCGGCGGCGTGATCGTCGTCGAGGTCCGCAACCGTGACGAGGCGATCGAGTGGGCCGCCCGGCTGGCCGAGGCGCTCGGCGACGAGGTCGAGGTACGCCGGGTCGTCGACGAGGCGGATTTCGGCCCGGACTCGGACGTCTTCCAGAACTGATGTCCATTCGTGCCACCGTCGTTCGTGGAGGTGGCATGAACAACACATTGGTGGTTCCCGAGGCGGAGTTGTACTACGAGGTGCGCGGATCAGGACCGTTGGTGGTCCTGATCGGCGCACCCATGGACGCGGACTCGTTCGCGCCGCTGGCCGACCTGCTGGCCGGTGACTACACGGTCCTGACGGCCGATCCGCGCGGGGTGAAGCGGAGCAAGCTCGATCCCGGCGGTACGTCGCGACCCGCGCAGCGGGCCGACGATCTGGCCCGGCTGATCCGGCACGTCGACGCCGGCTCTGCCGTCGTGCTCGGCTCGAGCGGGGGAGCGGTCAGCGTGCTGGCCCTCGCCCAGGGGTACCCGGAGGTCGTGCGCGCCGTGATCGCACACGAGCCGCCGCTGGATCGGCTGGTGGCCGACGGCGACGAGCTGCTGGCGAAGTCCGAGAAGCTGATGGCCGACTACCTGGCCGGTGACGTGGTCGGCGCCTGGCAGCAGTTCTTCAAGCTGGCCAACCTGCCGGTGCCGGACGAGGTCGTCGAGGCGATGTTCAGCGGCGAACGTGACCCACAGCAGGTCGCCGCCGAACACTTCTGGTTCGACCATGAGATGCGGGAGACGATCACCTGGATGCCGGAGGTGCAGAAGCTGGCTGAGGCTCACGTGATCGTGGGGATCGGCACGGAGTCGGTCGGGCAGCTGTGTGAGCGGACCTCGTCGGCGCTGGCCGAGCAGCTCGGCGTCGAGCCGACCCGCTTTCCGGGCGGCCACACCGGCTTCGCCGACCAGCCCGGCCCGTTCGCGGAGGCGCTATGCGCTCAGCTGGTCGAGGTGGGCTTCCACCCAGGTGCGCAGCGCGCCTAGCGGCTTCGACACGCTCCGGCCGATGTCGGTCAGCGAGTACTCCACGTGCAACGGCACCGCCGGGAAGATCTCCCGGTCGACGAACCCGCCGTCCTCCAGCCGCCGCAGCGTCTGGGTCAGCACCTTCGGACTGATGCCCTGCAGCCGCCGCTGCAGCTCGCCGAACCGCAGTGGGCCGTCCTCCATCGCGCCGATCGCGAGGGCGGCCCACTTGTTCGCGAGCAGGTCGAGGACGTCCCGGCACGGGCATTGCGACGCATAGACGTCGTGCTTGTCGTGGGCGCCGGTCGTGCACTTGGTCGTCATACTTCCCAAAGGGTAGCAGTAGTCCTTGTGGGAAACTAGGTCCCTCACGATAGCTTCCGGGCCATGAGAGCAATCAGTCAAGACACGTACGGCGGACCCGAGGTCCTGAAGCTCATCGACACCGACCGGCCGGAGCCGTTGCCGACCGAGATCCTGGTGCGCGTGGAGGCGGCCGGGGTGAACCCGGTGGACGCGAAGACGCGAGCCGGCCAGGGGGTGGCCGGGCTGCTCGGCGAGCCGCCGTTGATCCTCGGCTGGGACGTCAGCGGCGTCGTGGAGGCGGTCGGGCACGGCGTGCACACGGTTGCCGTCGGCGACGAGGTCTACGGGATGCCGTGGTTCCCGCGGGCTGCCTCGGCGTACGCCGAGTACGTGACCGCGCCGTCGCGGCACTTCGCGCGCAAGCCCGCCACCATCGATCACGTCCAGGCCGCGGCGGTTCCGCTCGCGGGGCTCACGGCGTACCAGATCCTGACCGCGCTCGCCGACGTACAGAAGGACCAGCGGGTGCTGATCCACGCGGCCGGCGGGGGAGTGGGTCATCTGGCCGTGCAGATCGCCAAGGAGCTCGGTGCGCACGTCGTCGGTACGGCGAGCGCCGGCAAGCACGAGTGGCTCCGCGGACTCGGTGCGGACGAGGTGATCGACTACCACTCGCAGGATCTCGCCGCGGCGACCGGCGACATCGACGTCGTGGTGGATCTGATCGGCAGCGAGACCACTCTGGCCCAATCCGTGGCCGTCACCAGGCGGGGCGGCCTGGTGGTCGCAGTGCCGTCAGGGACGTCGCCGGAGCTGCTGGCGCGCGCCGCGGAGTCGGGTGTTCGGGTCGCGTCGTACCTGGTCGAGCCGGACGGTCATGCGCTCGGTGAGATCGCCGAGCTGATCGAGAACGGCGCGCTCCGGGTCGAGGTCGAGGAGGTGTTCCCGCTCGCCGAGGCGGCCGCTGCGCACCGGCGTCTGGAGGACGGCCGGGCCCGCGGGAAGCTGGTGCTCGCGGTTCGGTGAGACTCACTCGTGGGTCGCTGGGTGGAGTATGTGAAGCTGGGGGTGTCCGGGACGTACGCCGGGGTGTAAAGGCGATCGCACCGGGCACCGGTCGGAGGTGCCGCGTTCGCCCGCGTGGCTCCTTGACCTCAACCGTGGTTGAAGTTTCAAGCTGGTGTCGCTGGCCCAGGACATCGCAGATATCGGCCCCCGAGGGCCCCGACGAAGGAGCAGAGTTGACCACGTACACGCTTCCCGACCTCCCCTACGATTACAGCGCCCTGGCGCCGAGCATCGCCGGCGAGATCATGGAGCTGCACCACGACAAGCACCACGCGACCTACGTGAAGGGTCTGAACGACACCCTGGACAAGCTGGCCGAGGCCCGCGACAAGGGTGACTTCGGCGCGATCGTCGGGCTGGAGAAGACGCTCGCCTTCAACCTCGGTGGGCACGTCAACCACTCGATCTTCTGGAAGAACCTGTCCCCGGACGGCGGCGACAAGCCGGACGGCGAGCTGGGCGCCGCGATCGACGAGTTCTTCGGCTCGTTCGACGGCTTCCAGGCGAACTTCACCGCGAGCGCGACCACGATCCAGGGCTCCGGCTGGGCGATCCTCGGCTGGGACGCGCTGGGTGGCCAGCTGCTGATCCACCAGCTCTACGACCAGCAGGGCAACCTGCCGGCCGGCCAGATCCCGATCGCGATGCTGGACATGTGGGAGCACGCGTTCTACCTGCAGTACAAGAACGTGAAGCCGGACTACGTCAAGGCCTGGTGGAACGTCGTCAACTGGGCCGACGCCCAGGCGCGCTTCGACGCGGCCCGCTCCGGCGCCGGCGCGCTGATCGCCGGCGCCTGACAAGCAGCGGATCTCCACAGCATCACAATCGATCGCGCCCGCCCGGTTCCCGCTCAGCGGGGCCGGGCGGGCGCGATTGTGATGGCCTGGCGATCCGCATCAGCGGCAGAAGTCCGCGATCACCGGGGCGATCGCGGTCGCCTTGATCACGTGGTTCTGACCCGGTACTTCGGTGTGCCCGGCGCCCGGGATCGCGTCGGCGAGCGCGCGGGTCGACGTCTTCATCCAGGCCGGGCTCTTCCCGCCGTTCACCACCTGCACCGGCTGCTGGATCGCCGCCCACTGGGAGGCGTCCATCGGGTCGCCGAAACAGTTGCCGCCGACCACCTGGGCGTCGTACGGCAGGGTGTGCGCGATCGCCTTCATCGGCTTCCAGGCCGGCATCAGCTTCATCATCGTGACGAAGATCCCGGGCAGCCCGATCCCCTTGGTGAAGAAGTACTTGATCGCGTCCGCCGGCTCGAGCGCCTGCAGGTCGGCGACCCAGCTGCGCGGGATCTGCGTGCGGCTGTCGTCGACGACGTACGGCGGCTCGAACGCGACCAGCTTCTCGATCGGCAGCCCGGCCGCCGTGGCCCGGAGCGCGAGCGCCGCGCCGGACGACGAGCCGTAGACGTACGCCGACCCGCCGGCGGCCTCGATCACGGCGGCGAGGTCCTCGATCTCCCGGTCGACCTCGTACGCGCCGGCGTCGCCGGAGTCGCCGCGGCCGCGCCGGTCGTAGTTGAAGACGGTGAACCGGTCGGCGAGCGCCTCGGCGACCGCGGGCATCGGGCCCTGTGCGCGGGAGCAGAGCGCGCCGTCGACCAGGACGAGCGCCGGCCCGTTCCCGCGCCGGTCGTAGGCGATGGTGGTGCCGTCCTTCGATACGACGGTGTTCATGGTGGACTCCTCCTGATGGGTGACGATCTCACCACTGCGTCGAGCGCGGAGATTCCCCATCGACTCGGTGTGACGTAGATCACTATCGCGCTCACCTCCAGAGATCGCAGTGGTGGTTGCCGGCGTCGTCGATGGGACGGGTCGCTCCCGGAGCGAGGAGCTGGGTGCTCGGCCAGTGCGGCCAGGCCGGCGCACCGGAACCGTTCGGGTTGCCCGTCCGGGCGAAGTTGGTCCAGTACTTGCGCAGCTGAGCCGCCAACTGTTCCTGGGCCGGAGTCAGCTGGTACGACGGTCCGCCGGCCTCGTCGAACAAGTAGTTCAACTCCGACCCGTGCGACGATCCGGGCGGGAAGCCGTCCGGGAACGGGACGTAGCCGGGCGCCGCCGGATCCGCGAACTCGTAGGAATATGCCGTCGTGTGCCGGGCGAACGCCGCCGTCGTGGCCCGTTGCGTACACGCGAAGACCCGGTCGGTGTCCATCGCCGACCACCCCAGCGCCGCGGCCCGCTCGCCGTCGTACGCCGATATCGGGTACGCGGCCTCGACCGCTGCGGCCCGATCGCCGAACGCCTCGGTCAGCCGCGTGCGGTAGTTGTCCTTCGTCACCGGAATCTTCAGAAACTCCGCGATGGATGCGATCGCACGGGCCTCGTCCTTGGTGTGTCCGGACAGGACCGGGATCCGCGGGAACAGGCCGGCCCGGACCGCCTTCCCCGGCTCGACCGGCAGCGTCGGGTTGCCGTAGGCAACGGAACCGAAGGCGCCTGACTCGGTGAACACCCTCGCGGTGTCCAATCCCCGCAGACACTCCAGCGCGTCCTTGCCGGTGCAGCCCAGCTTCGCGGCCGCAGCCTTGCCGGCCTGCTGCACCTGGGTCATCGGATGCCAGAACGAACCCCCGGGATAGCCCATGGCAAGACCGTTCTGCGGCCAGTTGAGCAGGCAGGATCCGCTCTGCATGATCGCGCGGTCGATCAGGCCACCGGCGCCTGGTGACGTGAGCAGTCCGCAAGTCCCGACCCCTCCGCCGGACTCGCCGAACAGCGTCACGTTGTGGGCGTCTCCGCCGAAGGCCCCGATGTTCTGCCGGACCCAGCGGAGCGCGGCCTGCTGATCCTGCAGGCCGAACGTGCCGGACCCGGGCAGGCCGGCGAGCCCGAAGTTGCCGAAGACACCGATCCGGAAGTCGACCGTTACGACGATGACGTTGCCCTCGGTTGCCAGCGACGTCGGCAAGTACTGACTTCCCGAGCCCGAGTTGAATCCGCCGCCGTGCGACCACACCATCACCGGCCGCGGGTTGTTCGACGTTGCCTTCGGCACCGTCACGTGCAGGTACAGGCAGTCCTCCGAGGTGCCGCCCAGCGGTTGCCCGTCACCACCGAGTTGCGGGCAGTACGGAGTGGGCTTGGTCGCGTCTCGCACGCCGGACCAGGACGCGGGCGGTCGCGGCGGTCTCCACCGCAGCTTGCCGACCGGCGCGGCGGCGTACGGAATGCCCTGGTAGGTAACGGTGGACGGGCCGTCCGCACCACGCACCAGCCCGTCGTGGATCCGTACGACGTCATGATTCGCGGGAGAGGTTGCCGGCACCAAGGTCAGCAGGCTCAACGCTGCGGAGAGAAGGCTTCTGATCATGGGTTCCAGCCTGCTGCGCGATGCTGGCCGGCAGCAGTAGCCAAATGGCTAGTTCTGCTGGCCGACCGTCGACAATGTGCCCCGGCAGGACCGGAGTTCTCCTAGGCTCAGAAGGGTGGACGAGCACGAGGAACAGCCGTGGCCGCGTCGGCAACGCGTTGCCGACGTCTGCTTGACGCTGCTGGCCTACCTGGTCGCTGCGACGACGCTGGCAGGAGAATTCACGGCCGATCCGCGGCCGGCGATGGCCTGGCTCGTGCTGGACACGGTGGCGGCTGTCGTCGCGCCGGCCCTGCTGATGTTCCGGCGCCGATGGCCGATTCCGGTGGTGGCGATCCTGCTGGCGGTGACGACGGTCTCCACGACCTCGGGTGCCGCGGCGGCGGTCGCATCGATCATGGTGCGGCGCCGGTACCAGCAGGCGCTCGCGGTGGCCGGATCTGCGCTGGCTGCGGTGACGATCAACCTCCTTGTGCGGCAGGGCTTTGACGTCTACTGGCCGATCTTCGGTGTGCTCGTGGTGATCGGAGCCATCGAGCTCGGGCTGTTCCTGCGGCTGCGGCTCCGGCTGGCGCATGAGGCCGCGCAACGAATCCGCCGGGCCGAGGTGGAGGAGAAGGCGCGGATCGAACATGCCCGTCGCTCCGAGCGGCTGCGGATCGCGCGCGACATGCACGACGTACTCGCGCACCGGATCTCGTTGCTGAGCATGCACGCCGGGGCGTTGGCATTCCGTCCGGACGCGCCGGCCGAGGACGTGGCCGCGACCGCGGAGGTGATCCGTGGCGCGTCGCACGACATTCTCACCGACCTGCAGAAGGTGATCGGCGTACTGCGGGACGACAGCCTGCCGCCCGATCCGGATCTGCGGACGCCCGGGCTGCACCGCATCGGCGAGCTGATCGACGACGCGGTCCGGTCCGGCCAGCCGGTGCGGGCCGATGAGTTGCCGGAGACAACGATCCCGGAGGCGGCCGGGCGGACGGCGTACCGGGTCGTGCAGGAGGGGCTGACCAATGCGCGCAAACACGCGCCGGGACGGCCGGTGCGGATCGAGTTCGCCACCGACGACGGGCTAACTGTTGTCGTCAGCAACGAGTTGGCCAGGTCGACGGAGGCGGCCGTGCCGGGGTCCGGGCTCGGGCTGATCGGATTGCGGGAGCGGGTGGAGCTGCTCGGCGGAAGGCTCAGGTACGGGCCGGCGAGCGGGACCTTCCGGCTGACCGCCTGGCTACCCTTGGCGTCATGAGCGACCGGCCGCTGCGGGTGCTATTGGTGGACGACGATCCGCTGGTGCGGATGGGTCTGCGGACGATGCTCGGCGGCGTACCGGATCTGGTCGTCGCGGGGGAGGCCGAGGACGGAGCGGAGGTCCTCGATCTGGTCGCGTCGACCCGCCCGGACGTCGTGCTGATGGATCTCAAGATGCCGGGCGCCGATGGCATCACCGCGACCGCGCAGCTGCGCGACCGGCCGGATGCGCCGGCGGTCATCGTGCTCACGACGTACGACGCCGACGACCAGGTACTGCGTGCGCTGCGCGCCGGGGCGGCCGGTTTCGTGCTGAAGCACACGCCCCCGGCCGACATCGTCGCCGCGGTACGTCGTGCAGCCGCCGGCGAACCGGTGTTGTCGCCGTCCGTCCTGGCCGGCCTGATCCAGCACGTCACCACGCCGGACCGGGACCGGCAGCGGGCGCGGGACCTGCTCGACGCCCTGACCGATCGCGAGCGGGCGATCGCCACCGCCATCGCCCGCGGCCGGACCAATCGGGAGATCGCCGCCGAGCTCTACCTCAGCACCGCCACGGTCAAGGCCCACCTCACCCGGCTGATGGCCAAGCTGGACGTCGCCAACCGGACCCAGGTCGCCGTCCTCCTCCACGAAGCGGAGTGAGCTAGCAGGCGGCAGCCCGCACGAGCAGCAGCTTGCGTTCGCGCTCGTTGCGGGTCAGTGCGGCCGCCTTCTCGAACTCCTCGCGCGCCTCGGCCAGGCGGCCGAGCTTGAACAGCAGATCGCCCCGCACGCTCGGCAGCAGGTGGTAGTCCTTCAGCGACGGCTCGTCGGCCAGCGCGTCGACGGCTTCCAGCCCGCGCTGGGGACCGAAGGCCATCGAGATCGCGACCGCCTGGTTCAACTCGACCACCGGTGACGGCGTGACCTGCGCCAGTACGGCGTAGAGGCCGGCGATCCGGGCCCAGTCGGTGTCCTCCGGGTCGGCGGCCCGGGCGTGGCAGGCGGCGATCGCGGCCTGCAGGAGGTACGGGCCGGGTGGCTTCTCCAGTGCCCAGGCCCGCTCGATCCCTTCGAGACCGCGACGGATCAGCAGCCGGTCCCAGCGGCGGCGGTCCTGGTCGAGCAGGAGGACCGGCTCGCCGTCGGGCCCGACGCGGGCGTTGGCCCGGGACGACTGCAGCTCCATCAGCGAAAGCAGGCCGAGCACTTCGGGCTCGGTCGGCATCAGCTCCGCGATCAGGCGGCCCAGCCGCATCGCCTCGTTGCACAGCGCCGGGCGCATCCAGTCGTCGCCCGCGGTCGCGGAGTACCCCTCGTTGTAAATGAGATAGACGACCTCGAGCACGGACGACAGCCGCTCCAGCAGGTCCGGCCCGGCCGGCACCTCGAACTCGACGCCGGCCTTGGCCAGGTTGCGCTTGGCCCGGACGATCCGCTGCGCGATCGTCGGCTCCGGGGCGAGGAAGGCGCGCGCGATCTCGTCGGTCTTCAGGCCACCGAGCAGCTTCAGCGTCAGCGTCACCCGGGCGTCCATGGTGAGCACCGGGTGACACGCGGTGAAAACCAGCCGGAGCAGATCGTCCTCGATGTGGTCCTCGAGGATGGCCTCCACGTCGTCCTCGACACTGTCGCCCTCGATCTCGAGCTCGTGCCCCATCTCGGCGAGCTTGCGCTGGTACGTGTCCTTGCGCCGGATCAGATCGATCGCCCGGCGCTTGGCGATCGCCATCAGCCAGGCGCCTGGATTGTTCGGTACGCCGGACTGCGGCCACTGCTCCAGCGCCGCCACCAGCGCGTCCTGGGCCAGCTCCTCGGCCAGGCCGACGTCCCGCACGATCCGCGCGACACCCGCGATGATCCGCGCCGACTCGATCCGCCAGACCGCGTCGACCGCCCCGTGCGCATCCGTAACCGTCACCCCGACACTGTAGACAGGAACTCGGTCGTGCGGGTCTGTTCTTCCCGGGTGCCGATCGGCGCCAGCATCAGGTCGGTGGCGCCGCTGTCGCGGAACCGGTCGAGCTGCTTCGCGATCGAGGCCTCGTCGCCGACGACCAGCACGTCGGCCGGCCCGGCGGCGCCTTCCCGGTCGAGCATCGCGCGGTACTCCGGAACCTGCCCTGCCAGCGCGAACTGCTCGGCGAACCGCGCTCGTACGTCGTCCTCGGCGGACGTCAGACACACACCGAGCCCCGCCACGATGCGCGGACTGCGGCCACCGGAGGCCCGAGTGATCGACGGTACGACGTACTCGCTCAGTGTCTGGGGTCCGGTCATCCAGGTGATCGTGCCGTCGGCCAGCTCGCCCGCGACCTTCAGCATCGCCGGACCCAGTGCGGCAAGCAGGACGGACGGAGCCTCGGCCCCGGGAAGGTCGATCGCGCCGACCGCGGTGTACGTCTCGCCGTGATGGTCGACCGTCTCGCCGCGGAGCAGTGGCCGCAGTACTTCGAGGTACTCGCGGATCCGTCGAGCCGGCCGATCGGTGGGCAGCCCGTACATCGTGCTGACCATCCGGGCGATGCCGGCGCCGATGCCGAGCGTGAGTCGGTTGCCGATCGCCGCCTGCACGGTCAGTGCCTGCTTCGCGAGTACGAGCGGGTGCCGCTGCGGGAACGGTACGACCGCCGTACCGAGCTCGATGCCGGGAGCGGTCGGGCCGGCGACTGCCAGGGTGGTGAGGGCGTCCCAGCCCACGCCGTGCGTCACCCACGCAGCACTCGTCCCGGCCGCGGCCGCCTCCTGGATCTGCCGGGTGATCTCGGCCAGCGGGGCCGGTCCACGGACGTCGCCGAACGCCAGACCAATGCGCATCTCAAGTCTCCTCACGTTTAAGTGGGGTGGTCCCCCGCTTATCGTCCGCTACGATATGGGGGACCACCCCACTTACGTCAAGGGACTTGCCCGATGCGCGCCGACGCCCAGCGGAACCGGGACCGCCTGATCGCGGTCGCGGCCGAGGTGGTCGCCGAGCACGGTGCCGACGCGTCGCTGGAGGAGATCGCCCGCCGCGCCGGTGTCGGGTCGGCGACCCTGCACCGGCACTTCGGCGGCCGGGTCGCCCTGCTCGAGGCGGTGTTCCGGAGCAGCGTCGACGCGGTCTGCGGGCAGGCCGACGAGCTCCTCGATCATCCGGATCCCCTGCAGGCGTTGCAGATCTGGCTCCGCACGATGGTCGGCCACACCACCAGCAGCCGGGGTCTGGCGACCGCTCTGGTGCTGGGCGCGGCCTGCGGTTCGGACGCGCATGCGCGGGTGATCACGGCCGGCCGGAGGTTGCTGGAGCGCGCTCAGGACACCGGCGCTGTGCCCGCGGATGTGCGGATCGAGGACCTGCTGAAGCTCGTCAACGGCATCTCGCTGGCCAGTGGTGAGGACTCCGCTCAGGCCGACCGGTTGCTCACGCTGGCAATCCGGGGGATAGCACCCGCCCAGGCCTAATAGACTTCGCTGCGAACACCCCCCCGAAGATGGCTTGAGGTTTGCTGTGCTCACCATGCAGGACGCGCTGCTCGCGCTGACGAAGTACTGGACCGACCGGGGCTGCATGATCGTGCAGCCGTTCAACACCGAGGTCGGAGCCGGGACGCTGAACCCGGCGACGATCCTGCGGGTGCTCGGTCCCGAGCCGTGGCGGGTCGCGTACGTCGAGCCGAGCGTCCGGCCCGATGACAGCCGCTACGGCGAGAACCCGAACCGCCTGCAGACCCACACCCAGTTCCAGGTGGTGCTCAAGCCGGACCCGGGCAACCCGCAGGAGCTGTTCCTGTCCAGCCTCGAGGCGCTCGGGATCGACATCCACGCACACGACATCCGGTTCGTCGAGGACAACTGGGCCAACCCGGCGACGGGCTCCTGGGGTCTCGGCTGGGAGGTCTGGCTGGACGGTCTGGAGATCACCCAGTTCACGTACTTCCAGCAGGCCGGCGGCATGACGCTCGACCCGGTGTCGGTGGAGATCACCTACGGCATCGAGCGGATCATGATGGCGCTGCAGGGTGTCTCGCACTTCAAGGACATCTCGTACGCGCCGGGCATCTCGTACGGCGAGGCGTTCGGCCAGGCGGAGTACGAGATGAGCCGCTACTACCTCGACGACGCCGACGTGGAGTCGCAGAAGCGTCTGTTCGAGGAGTACGCGAACGAGGCCCGCCGGATGATCGACGACCGGCTCCCGGTGCCCGCGCACATCATGGTGCTGCGCTGTTCGCACACGTTCAACGTGCTCGACGCCCGCGGTGCTGTGAGTACGACGGAACGCGCGAAGGCCTTCGGCCGGATGCGGACCCTGGCCCGCGAGGTGTCGCGGCTGTGGGCCGAGCGGCGTGAGGAGCTGCAGTACCCGCTCGGGCACGCGGAGCTGCCGGCTGCGGCGGCCGCACCGACCGAGTTCCCCAAGATCACCGGCACGCGGCAGCTGACCTTCGAGATCGGCACCGAGGAGATGCCGCCGTCGGAGGTCACCAAGACCGCCGCGGCCGTGCGGAAGGCGCTCGAGGAGAAGCTGGCCGCGACGCGGCTCGGCCACGGCGCGATCACGACGTACGCAACTCCGCGCCGCGTGGTCGCCTTCGTCGCCGAGGTCCAGGCCGGAGAGCCGGACGCCGAGCGCGTGGTCCGCGGCCCGAAGAAGGTCGCCGCGTACGACGCCGACGGCAATGTCACCAAGGCCGCCGCCGGGTTCGCGCGCGGTCAGAAGGTCGACCCCAGCGAGCTGCACGACCTGGAGGTCGGCGGCGTCGAGTACGTCGCGGTGACGAAGCCGGACCCGGGTCGCAGCGCGGCCGAGGTGCTGAGCGGCGTGCTCAGCGAGATCGTCAGCGGCCTGCGGTCGGACAAGAACATGCGGTGGAACGACGCTGAGCTGTCGTTCACCCGCCCGATCCGTTGGCTGGTGGCCCTCCTGGGCGATCAGGTCGTTCCGGTGTCGGTGTCGACGCTCGCGGCCGGCCGCACCACGCGGGTGCACCGGACCGCCGCCCAGCCGAAGGTGGAGATCGCCTCGGCCGAGGGCTATCTGGACCTGCTGCGGATCCACGGCATCGAGGCCGACCCGGCCAAGCGCCGCGCGCAGATCGTCGAGGCGGCCGGTGAGCTCGCGAAGAGCGCCGACGGCACGATCGACTTCGACGGCGAGGCCGCGCTGGTCGAGCAGATCGTCAACCTGATCGAGGAACCCACGTCGATCCTCGGCGGGTTCGCCGCGGACTACCTGGAGCTGCCGAGCGAGATCCTGACGACCGTGATGCGCAAGCACCAGCGGTACCTGCCGGTCCGCGACGCCGACGGCAAGCTGCTCCCGCATTTCGTTGCCGTGGCCAACGGTTCGGTGGACGAGGACCTGGTCCGGGCGGGCAACGAGGGCGTACTCCGGGCGCGGTACGAGGACGCCGCGTTCTTCTGGCGGGCCGACCTCGAGACCCCGCTGGAGTCGATGAAGGGCGAGCTGGAGAAGCTGGCCTTCGAGGAGCGCCTCGGTTCGATGGCCGACCGCGCGGGCCGGATCGGCCGGATCGCGCTGGCGCTGGCCGCCAAGGTGGGCCTCGACGGCGAAGAGCTGACCACTCTCGAGCGGGCGGCCGAGCTGGCGAAGTTCGACCTGGGTTCACAGATGGTGGTCGAGCTGACCAGCCTGGCCGGCACGATGGCCCGCGAGTACGCGCGTCGCGCCGGGGAGACCGAGGGCGTTGCCCAGGCGCTGTTCGACATGGAGCTGCCGCGGTCGGCCGGTGACCCGGTGCCGTCGACGACTCCGGGTGCGCTGCTCGCGCTGGCGGACCGGTTCGACCTGCTGGCCGGATTGTTCGGTGTCGGTGCGAAGCCGACCGGAAGCTCGGACCCGTTCGCGCTGCGCCGTGCTGCCGCGGGTGTGGTCGCGATCCTGCGCGAGCACCCTTCGCTGCGGGAGATCACCCTGCCGGTGGGTCTGCAGGCGGCCGCGGCGGAGATCGGTGCCCAGGGCATCGACGTACCGGCGGACTCGCTGGACGAGGTGGCCGAGTTCACCGTCCGGCGGTACGAGCAGCAGCTGCTCGACCGGGGTGACGATCACCTGCAGGTGGCCGCGGTGCTGCCGTTGGCAACTGCTCCGGCAGCGGCCGACGAGACGCTGAAGGCGCTGCAGGACCTGGCCGGCAACAGCGACTTCGCCGACCTGGTCGCCGTTCTCCAGCGCGTACGCCGGATCGTCCCCGAGGACACCGAGGCGTCGTACGACGCGAGCAAGCTGACCGAGCCCGCCGAGGTCGTGCTGCACGAGGCCGTGCAGAAGATCGGGCAGGCGCCGACCGGCCTGGCCGACTTCGTCGTCGCCGCGTCGGTCCTGGTCGAGCCGGTGAACACCTTCTTCGACGAGATTCTCGTGATGGCGAAGGAGCCGGAGATCAAGGCGGCGCGGCTCGGCCTGCTGGCCACGATCAGCAAGCTGGCCGCGCCGGTCCTGGACTGGCAGGCGTTGGGCACGAGTCTCAGCCCAGCTGAGTGAGCCGCCCGGCGAGGCGTTCGCCGATCAGTCGATAGCCGTCGGGCCCTGGATGCACCTCGTCCGCATACAGGGCCCGGGCTTCGTCCGCGCTGAGGATGGTCCGGCCGTCGATCACCTGTACGCCGGGATCGGTCCGGGCGCCGAGCTCGACGCAGTCACGGACGTCGTCGAGTGTGAGGCCCACCGCGTTCGGCTTGCCTTCGCGGTCCGGGGCGGGCAGCGGGGTGATCACGACCAGCGGAGTCTGCGGATGACCCCCGCGAACGGTCGCGATGAACGCCTCGACCTGGCCGGGGAGAGTGCGGCCGCTGAAGGTTGCTCCGCCGTGGATGTTGATGCCGAGGCACAGCGAGATCAACTCGGCAGGTAGGTCGCGGATCGTCCGGGCGGCGATGGGGTCGAGGTGACACTCGCCGGCGAAACCGAGCGAGGCGCAGCGCCAGCCGTGCTTTCGGGCGACCAGCGCGGGCCAGGTCTCCGACGGTCCGTACGCGCCGCCGGCTTGCGTGATCGAGCTGCCGTAGGTGATCCAGCGCGGCCCGGTCGGCGCCAGCGGCTCGGCCTCACCGTCGAAGGAGAACTCCCGGAGCTCGATCTTCCCGGCCTGGGGGAGCCAGATCTCGACCTCGACCGGCCGCCCCGGCAGCTCGATCGTCAGCCGTTGCTCGCCCTCTTCCACCGCGCACCGCTGGTGCAGCTCGCCGTCGACGAGGACGTCGACGGGCGCGATCCTGGTGTAGATGGAGAGCGCCGCCCGGATCTCCAGCTCGACCGATGTCGCCGAAGTACGCCAGGCTCCGCGCACGCCCGCGGGGGTCGCGGCACGCTCCCACAGCCGATGGCCGGCGCGATCCGGATCGCCGGACCAGTCGGACAGCTGGAAGTCGTGACCACGCGGATCCAGTCGCCAGAACGTCGTCCAGCCGTCCGCATCGACCGCGCGGTGCTGGTATCCGGTCCACACGTCACTCATGCGCGTCCTCCTCGGATCCCTCGAAGGGACCGGGCAGCGGGCTCGGCGGCGACGGATGTCAGGCGGGCGACGGCGCGCGCACCGAGGCTGGCTTCGACATGCGCCAGCATCACCGTCGTCGCGGTGGCGGAATCACCGGCGGCGACCGCGTCGACCAGGGCGCGGTGCTCGGAGTGCGTGCGGTCCAGGTCCGCCTCGGTCCGGCCGTCCTCGAGGGCCAGCCTGCGGTACCGGTCGGCCTTGTCCCAGAGGCCGTCCAGATTCTGCACCAGCAACTGGTTGTGCGACGCCGTGTAGATCGCCACGTGGAAGCGCCGGTGCGTGAGCAGCTCAGCCGTTGCGGGGTCGGTGCGCAGCGGCCGCAACTCCTCGGCCGCCTGCCGGATCACTGCGAGGTCCTCGCGAGTACGGCGCTCTGCGGCCAGGCCGGCTGCGAGCGGGTCGAGGGAACGGCGTACTTCGATCAGGTCGCGGGCCTCCTCCAGGGTCAGCCGGGTGACGCGCGCGTCGCGGTGCGCGTCGAGCTCGACCAGGCCCTCGGTCATCAGCCGGCGCAGCGCCTCGCGCAACGGCGTCGTACTCACGCCGAGCTCGCGGGCGAGGGCGGCCTGCGGGATGACCGCGCCCGGCACCAGGTCGCCCCGGAGCAGCTGTTCGCGGACGAGGTCGTAGGCAATCTCCGCCTTCGTCACGGGACCTCCCTTCGGTTATAACGTCGGATCGCAGCATATCAAGGCACGAGACGGTTCTCGCGGAACACTTGACGTGAGTCGTTATAACGACTCACACTCCTGGGCATGGCGTATCGACTGGGAGTCCTCGACGGCGACGGCATCGGGCCGGAGATCGTTCCGGCTGCGGTTCAGGTGCTCGACGCGGCGCTGGCCGCGACCGGCGCCGATCCGGTCGAGTGGGTTTCGCTGCCGGTCGGCGCGACCGCGATCGAGACGCACGGCAGTGCGCTGCCCGACGTCACGGTCGAGACGCTGGACAAGCTCGATGGCTGGCTGCTCGGTCCGCACGACAGCGCGTCGTACCCGGCCGAGCATCGCGCCCGGCTGAACCCGAGCGGATTCCTCCGCAAGCACTTCGACCTGTTCGCGAACATCAGGCCGGCGCGCGCGTTCGAGGGGACGCCGGCACTCGTGCCTGGGCTCGACCTGGTCGTGGTGCGGGAGAACACCGAGGGCTTCTACGCCGATCGCAGCACCTACCGCGGCACTGGCGAGTACATGCCGACCAAGGACGTGGCGATCGCGATGGGGATCTTCACCCGGCCGGCGATCGAGCGGATCGCGCGGCAGGCGTGTGAGCTCGCATTGCGCCGGAGCCGGCACCTGACGATCGTGCACAAGGCCAACGTGCTGCGGACCACGACCGGGTTCTTTCTGGAGATCTGCCGGGAGGTCGCGGCCGACTACCCGCAGTTGCGGGTCGACGACTTCCACATCGACGCGATGACTGTGCATCTGGTCCGGCACGGGGCGGACTTCGACGTACTCGTGACCGAGAACATGTTCGGCGACATCCTCTCCGACCTGACCGGCGAGCTGGCCGGGTCGCTCGGTATCGCGCCGTCGATCAACGCGTCGCACGACCGGGCGATGGCGCAGGCCGCGCACGGTTCGGCGCCGGACATCGCGGGACGCGGACTCGCCAACCCGACGGCGATGATCGCGTCCGGCGCGATGCTGCTGGACTGGCTGGGCGTCACCGAGACCGCCAAACTCGTCGACCAGGCACTCCGGGCAGCCGTCGCCGGTGGTACGCGCACCGCCGACCTCGGCGGCACCGCCAGTACTTCGGCGTTCGCCGAGGCCGTTATCGGTGAGTTGACATGATCCAGCGGCTGGCGGGCATCGCACCGGATCACCTTCCGCGGACGCTGCGGATCCTGCTGGAGAACGCACTCCGGCACGGTACGGCGAGCGAGGTACTGCGGAACTGGGAGCCGGGCGTCACGGGCGAGCTGGAGGTGTACCCGTCGCGGGTGTTCCTGCACGACACGAACGGCGTACCCGTGCTGGTCGACCTCGCGGCGATGCGCGACGCGATGGTTGCACTGGGCAAGGATCCGGCGCTGGTGGATCCGGTGATCCCGGCCGAGCTGGTGGTCGACCATTCGGTGATCGCGGATGTGTTCGGCCGTCCGGACGCGCTGCGGCTGAACGTGGTCCGCGAGTACGAGCGGAACGCCGAGCGGTACCGCTTCCTGCGCTGGGGGCAGCAGACGTTCCGGCAGTTGAAGGTCGTGCCGCCCGGGGCCGGGATCATGCACCAGATCAACCTGGAGCACCTGGCGCGGGTCGTCGAGGAGCGGGACGGATGGGTGTTCCCGGACCTGTGTCTCGGGACGGACTCGCACACCACGATGGTGAACGGTCTCGGCGTACTCGGCTGGGGCATCGGCGGCATCGAGGCCGAGGCCGCGATGCTCGGCCAGTCGGTCTCGATGGTCCTGCCGCCGGTCGTCGGTGTGTCCCTGACGGGGACGCTGCCGGCCGGCACCACCGCCACGGACCTCGTCCTCACCATCACCGAGACCCTGCGCGCGCACGGTGTCGTCGGCAAACTCGTCGAGTTCACCGGTCCGGCGCTTGCCGATCTCCCGGTGCCCGACCGGGCCACGATCGCCAACATGAGCCCCGAGTTCGGCTCCACCGCGGCGTACTTCCCGATCGACCACCAAACCCTCGCCTACCTCACCTTCACCAACCGCCCCGCGGCGAAGGTCGCCCTGGTCGAGTCCTATGCGAAGGAACAGGGCCTCTGGCACGACCCCTCCGCAGAACTCCTGTACGACGAACACGTCGAACTGGACCTCTCCTCCGTCGTCCCATCGATCGCCGGCCCTCGCCGCCCGAACCAGCGCATCCCCCTGACGGACGCCAAGCAAGCCGCCGAGTCCGAACTCCCCGCAGGCCCGTTCACCAGCTCTGACGGGGTTGGGCATGGGGCTGTGGTTGTGGCGGCTATTACGTCTTGTACGAATACCTCCAACCCGGCGGTGATGGTGGCGGCCGGGCTTCTTGCCAAGAAGGCTGTGGAGCGCGGGTTGGTCAGCAGGCCTTGGGTGAAGACGACGTTGTCGCCTGGGTCTCGGGTGGTGATGGAGTATCTGGATGCGGCCGGGCTGACGCCGTACCTGGAGAAGCTCGGGTTTCATCTGACCGGGTTCGGGTGCATGACGTGTATCGGGGCGTCAGGGGAGCTGATCGACGACGTCGCGCAGGCAGTGCGCGAGCAGGATCTGACGGTCGCCGCCGTGCTGTCGGGGAACCGGAACTTCGAAGGCCGGATCCAGTCCGACGTCAAGCTCAACTACCTGGCATCGCCGCCGTTGGTGATCGCGTACGCGCTGGCCGGGCGGATCGACATCGACCCACTCACCGAGCCGTTGTCCGGTGACGTGTACCTGCGCGACATCTGGCCCCAGCCTGCCGAGATCGACGCGGTACTGCGGGACGTCCTCGACCCCGAGCTGTTCGAGCACGCGTACGACGACCTGTTCCTCGGTGACGAGCGCTGGCAGGACCTCGATGCACCGCAGGGCGAGACCTTTGCCTGGGGCAACTCGACGTACCTCCAGCAACCGGACTACTTCACCAAGCGCACCGGCGATCTGACCGGCGCCTGCGCTCTCGTACGCCTCGGCGACTCCGTGACGACCGACCACCTCTCACCTGCCGGCGCGATCCCGCGCGACAGCGTCGCCGGTCGCTACCTGAGGGACCTCGGCGTGACCGAGCTCAACACCTACGCGTCCCGCCGCGGCAACCACGAGGTGATGATCCGCGGTGCCTTCGGCAACGTTCGCCTGCGCAACCAACTCGTCGACGCCGAAGGGCCGCTGACACGTGGACCCGACGGCGCCGTCACCTCGATCTACGACGCCGCGATGGCCTACCGCGCAGCCGGCGTACCGATCGTCGTTGTCGCAGGCAAGGAATACGGAACCGGCTCGTCGCGCGACTGGGCGGCGAAAGGCCCCGCCCTGCTCGGTGTTCGCGCCGTTCTCGCGCAGTCCTTCGAGCGGATCCACCGCTCCAACCTCGTCGGCCTCGGCATGCTCCCGCTCGAGTTCCTCCCCGGTGAAGGTGACGACCTGACCGGCGGGGACCCGATCGACATCGACCTGCACGACGACGGCTTCGCCACCGCCCGTTCCGCCGGCCGCACGTACCGGCTCCGCGTCCGCCTCGATACGCCCCGCGAGCACGACTACTACCAGCACGGCGGCGTACTTCCCTATGTCCTGCACCGTCTCACCGAAGGGCAGCCCCTGTGATCGCCTCGATCAATCCCGCCACCGGCGAGCAGCTCGCGAGCTTCGAGCCGTACGACGAAGAACGCGTCGACCGCCTGCTCAGCGCCGCACTGTTTGCCCAGAGCAACTGGCGGCTGACGTCCATCGGCGAACGCACCGCGTTACTGCAGTCGATCGCGGACACGCTGCGCACCCGCAAGGACGACCTCGCGCACCTGATCAGCGCCGAGATGGGCAAGCCGATCACCGAGGCCGAGGCCGAGATCGAGAAGTGCGCGACCACCTGCGAGTACTACGCGGTGAACGCTGAAGGTTTCCTCGCTGCCGAGCAGGTCACCGCGGAGGGCAGGATCGAGGTCGAACCACTCGGCGTCGTGCTGGCCGTGATGCCGTGGAACTTCCCGTTCTGGCAGTTCTTCCGCTTCGCCGCCCCCGCACTGGCGGCCGGCAACGGCGCGGTCCTCAAGCACGCGAACACCGTGCCGCAGAGCGCGCTCGCGATCGAGTCCGTCCTCGCCGACGCCGGGATGCCGAGCGGTCTGATCGGGGTCGCCCTGGTCGAGACCGAGCAGGTCGCCGGGCTGATCACCGACCACCGGATCGCCGCGGTGACGTTCACCGGTTCCACCGAGGTCGGCCGGATCATCGCGACCCAGGCCGGTCAGGCGTTGAAGAAACAGGTCCTCGAGCTCGGTGGGTCCGACCCGTTCATCGTCCTCGCCGACGCCGACCTCGAAGCGGCCGCGCGGACCGCGGTGAAGGCGCGGTTCCTCAACACCGGCCAGAGTTGCGTGAACGCGAAGCGGCTGATCGTCGAGGAGTCCGTCGCCGACGAGTTCGTCGAGCTCTTCGCGATCGAGGTCGACAAGCTCGTCGTCGGCGATCCGCTGCAGCGCGAGACGACCCTCGGCCCGCTGGCGCGCGACGGTCTGCGCGACACGTTGCACGACCAGGTACGCCGTACCGTCAAAGCCGGGGCCACCCTCGTCTGCGGCGGCGCTCCGACCGGGCCGGGGTTCTACTACCTGCCGACCGTTCTCGACCACGTGCTGCCGGGGATGGCGGCGTTCGACGAGGAGACGTTCGGTCCGGTTGCGGCGGTCGTCCGGGCCCGTGATGCCGACGAGGCGATCCGGCTGGCGAACCAGACCGAGTTCGGGCTCGGCGCATCACTCTGGACGTCCCCTGAGCGCTCGGCAGACCTGGTACGGCGGATCGACGCGGGCGCGGTGTTCGTCAACGCGATGGTGGCGTCGGATCCCCGCTTGCCGTTCGGTGGGATCAAGCAGTCCGGGTACGGCCGTGAGCTTGGCGCCTACGGGATGCGCGAGTTCATGAACGTCAAGACCGTGTGGTCGCCGGAACCCGCGCCCCGGCTGGTGATCCGGCCGGATGAAACCGAGGTGTTCGACCGCGGCAGCGGCGTCCGCACGGTCCCGTACGTCGGCGCCTGGAACATCGACGCGAACCGGATCACCACCGGGACCACAACCTTTGCCGTCGGCACCGAAATCCCGATGCACTCGCACAACGTGGAGGAGTCGGTGCTGGTGTTCGCGGGACAGGCGACCGCGGTGATCGACGGCGAGCGGGTCGACCTGGAGGCGGGCGACGCGACCTGGGTGCCGGCCGGCGTACCGCATCAGTTCATCAACCGTGGCAGGGACGAGCTGGTCATCTACTGGGTCTACGGCGGCCGGGCGGTGACCCGCACGATGACCGCCACCGGGGTGACCGTGCAGCACCTGTCGGCCGCGGACCGAGGTGCCGTTGCAGCCAACGAGAAGTAACGAATAGACTGATGTAACAGGTGATGCATATTAACTGAGGTTACGCAAACCTCAGTGCGGGAAGGCTCACCTACCCTTGCGGAAGGAATGTTCCCCATGACCGCGGATGTTGCGGAAACCGAAACACCCGAGCTTCACCACTCGCATCGCGACGTGACCGGTGGCTGGCTGCGGCCGGCGACGTTCGGCGTGATGGACGGCCTGGTCTCGAACTTCGCCCTGGTCGCCGGTGTGGTCGGCGGCGGTGCGACCGGCAAGGTCGTCATCGTCACCGGGCTGGCCGGCCTGGTCGCCGGCGCCTGCTCGATGGCGTCCGGCGAGTTCACCTCGGTCTCGTCCCAGACCGAGCTGATGCAGGCCGAGATCGCGGTCGAGAAGCGCGAGCTCGAGATCCACCCGGAAGAGGAAGAGCGCGAGCTCGCGATGATGTACGAGGCCAAGGGCCTGCGTCCGGAGCTCGCCGCCGAGGTTGCGCGCGAGCTGACGGCCAACCCGGCGGTCGCGCTCGACACCCATGTCCGCGAAGAGCTCGGCGTCGACCCCAACGATCTTCCGTCGCCGTGGGTAGCGGCCGGCTCGTCGTTCGTGGCCTTCGCGATCGGTGCGCTGATTCCCCTGCTCCCGTTCATCTTCGGGGCCGCCTCGGTGCTGCCGGCGTTGCTGCTCAGCGCGCTCGGCCTGGTGATCACCGGCGGCATCGTCGGCAAGATCACCGCCCGGCCGTTCTGGTACGGCGGTGGCCGGCAACTCCTCCTCGGCAGCATCTCGGCCGCCGTCACCTTCGCTATCGGTCTGGCAGTAGGAACTGGATTGTCATGAACCTCGTAGTCACGGCCCTGGTGAAGCAGGTGCCCAAAGGCGACCACAGCGGCCGTCTCGACGCCGACGGCCGGCTCGAACGGGCCGGTTCGGTCGCCGAGATGAACCCGTGGTGCCGACGGGCCGTGGCGCAGGCGGCGCGGCTGGCGCGCGAGACAGGTGGTCGCAGTACGGCGATCACGATGGGTCCGCCGGCCGCTGTCGACGTACTGCGGGAAGCGCTGGCGTGGGGTGTCGACGATGCTGTGCAGTTGTCGGATCCCGCGCTGGCCGGCTCGGACTGTCTGGTGACCGCTCGCGCGCTGGCGGCCACGATCGGATTGCTCGACGACCCACCGGATCTGATCCTGGTCGGCAACAGCTCGGTCGACGGCAGCACCGGTGCCGTCGGGGCGATGCTCGCCGAACTCCTGGGCTTGCCGTTCACCGGTCCCGTCCTGGCACTCGAGCCGGTCGACGGCCGGCTCCGAACCACCGTGCAGTACGACACCGGGACAGAATCGGTCACCATCGACCTCCCCGCGGTGGTAGCAGTCGCCGAACGCTCGTGCGACCCCGCCAAAGCCCCCGCCGACACCTGGCCGGCCCCCGAAACGGTCCGCCAGGTCACCACCGCCGACCTCCCCGCGCACACCTGGGGCCTGCCCGGCAGCCCCACCAAAGTCGCAAAGGTCCACCCGGCACCCCTCACCCGAAACCCGGTCATCTTCCGCGGCCAACCCCAGATCCAGGCCGACAGAGCGATCGCCGAACTGATCACCCGCGGATGCTTCGAAGCGCCCGTGACCGGCGGGGAGAACGGCGGGGCAGGCCCCGCACTCCGTCCATCCTCCAACGAGCGGCCCGCAGGGCAGCGAGCCGACGCGGAGGTGGTTGCCCTGGTCGGACCAGGTCCCGTCGAGGGAATTCGTGCCCTCCTCGGTGCAGCGGCTGCGCTGGCCGCTGACCTGGGTGGATCCGTCACAGCCATCAGGTCGGTCTCAGGCGATCAGGACCTTGCCCGTTGGGGTGCTGACTCGGTCGTCGCGCTTGATGGGGATGAACCGCGGTCGGTGGCTCGAGCGCTGGCGGAGTGGATGGGGGAGCGGCAGCCCTGGGCTGTCCTGGGGGCCGCGTTGCCATGGGATCGGGAGGTGCTCGCCCGGCTGGCGGTCACGTCCCACGCGGGTCTGATGTCCGACCTCGTCAGCCTGTCCACCAAGGACGGGCGGCTGAGCGGACTGAAGCCGTCCGGCGGCGGCACCCTGGCGGAGATCGTCAGCCACGGCACCCCACAGATCGCCACCCTGCGGACCGGTCTGCTGCCGCTCCCGACCCCGCGCGCGGACCGTCCGCTGACCGAGCACATCCTCCACGTCGAGCCCGACGCCGCGATCACCCGCACAGAGCGACGTACCGGAGACGACGGCGACGCGCTCGACCGCGCCGAGGTCGTCATCGGTGTCGGCCGCGGCGTCCCACCGGACAAGTACGGCGAACTGGAGCCCGTCCGCGCTCTGCTCAACGCGGAGTTCGCCGCCACCCGCAAGGTGACCGACCAGGGCTGGCTGCCGCACGGACGGCAGATCGGCATCACCGGCCGCAGCGTCGCCCCGCGCGTGTACCTGGCCGTCGGGCTGTCCGGCAACCTGAACCACCTGGCCGGCGCGAGCCGGGCCGGGACCGTCGTAGCGATCAACACCGACCCGGCCGCGGAGATCTTCGCGCACTGTGACGTCGGTCTGGTCGCGGACTGGCAGGAGGTGATGCCGTACCTCGTCGACGGACTGCGGTCCCGTGTCAACGGATAACCTGTCCGGCATGGCGACCCGACGTACCAAGGCCAAGAAACCCGAGAGCTGGCTGCTGCTCATCTACAAGGTGCCCAGCGAGTCGTCCCGGGCCAGGGTGGCGGTGTGGCGGGACCTCAAGCGCCTGGGTGGGTTCTACGTGCAGCAGGCCGTATGCGTCCTACCGGACCGCGACGACCTGCGGGCCGGGATGGAGAAGGTCCGCGAGCGGGTCACCGAGTTGGGCGGTTCGAGTGTGTTCCTGACGCTGACCGATGTGGACGACGACGCCCGCGAGCAGTTCGTCGAGGGCTTCCGTGGTCAGTCGGCCAAGGAGTACGCCGAGATCGTCGAGGAGTGCGAGACCAAGTTCGTCAAGGAGATCGAGTTCGAGCGGTTCCGCGAGAACTACACCTTCGAAGAGGCCGAGGAGATTCGCCAGGACCTGGAGAAGCTCCGCCGCTGGCTCGCCA